>NZ_CP013910.1:557500-873125 GCF_001507665.1 Deinococcus actinosclerus
CGGTGTCCCCGACGCGGCCGACCGAGACCCGGGCACGCTGGCCCTGCACCTGCACGCGGCCCGCTGCGGGGCCGCCATCGTGCGCGCCCACGCCGCCGCCGCACACGTGCAGGCGCTGCGGGTGCAGACGGCACTGAACCGGGCCTGACCCGCACCCACTACACTCGGGGGATGACGACCCCCACCCCCCCGCACAGCCGCGTCGTCCTGCAGGGCCTGGAATTCCACGCCCGCCACGGCGTGTTCGACACCGAGGCCGTCCTGGGCGCGCGCTTCGTGGTGGACGCCGAACTGCACTACCCCTTCTCTGGCCTGAAAGACGATCTGGACGAGGCCGTGAACTACGCGGCCGTGTACGCGGCCATCCAGGAGGAGGTCACGGTGCCCCGCCACCAGCTCATCGAGGTGCTGGCAGGGCACGTGGCGCGGCGCATCCTGCGCGACCAGCCCAGGGTGACCCACGTCACCGTGCGCGTGCACAAACCCTTCGCGCCGCTGCCCGGCGTGTTCCGCGACGTGTACGCCGAACTGACCCTGGGACGGGCCGACCTGTGAGCGCCCCGCTGACCGCCGCGTTCATCGCGCTGGGCGCCAACCTGGGCGACCCCTTGACCACCCTGCGCTGGGCCGTGACCGAACTGCGCAGCCTGGGTCAGGTGAAGGCCCTGTCACGCCTGTACCGCACCGTGCCCGTCGGCGGGCCGGCCGGACAGCCCGAGTACCTGAACGCCGCCACCTGCCTGCACACCCCCCTGAGCGCCCCGGACCTGCTGGCGGGGCTGCACGACATCGAGGCCCGCGCCGGGCGCACCCGCACCGAACGCTGGGAGGCGCGCACCCTCGACCTCGACCTGATCCTGTACGGCCAGCTCACCAGCGACGCGCCGGAGCTGCTGCTGCCCCACCCGCGCGCGTGGGACCGGGCGTTCGTGCTGGCCCCCCTGAGCGACCTGCACCCGCACCTGATGCACCCCACGACCGGCGAGACGGTCAGCGCCGCCCTGGCCCGCACCGACCGCCAGGGCGTGGAGGCCCACTTCGACGACTGGTACAACGACTGGCACTGACGCCCGCAGGCCCCCGGGTTCCCCGGCCGGTAACCACACTGCGGGGTGCCCGCCAATCGCGGGAGCGCGCGGGGCGCTATGCTGAGCGGTGACATGAGCAAGCACACCACATCCACCAGCCACGGAGGCGCTGGCCGCGCGCTGCTGTGGGTTGCCATCCTGCTGACCGTGGCCCTCCTGGGCTTCGTGACCGCCACCGCCGTGCGCAACAACCCCATCAACAGTGACCGGGTCGCCAACGGCGTCAGCAAGTACCACTTCATCGAGGAATGCAAGGAACTCGCGCACGACAGCGAGCAGCTCACGGTGGGCGCGATGGGCCAGACCATCCCCCTGAAGACGCTGGTCGAGCAGAGCAGCCCCCTGAAAGCCGGCGACGAGATCCACGCCAGCCTGGAGGCCACCTCCGCCGAGATCGTCAGGGCCACCCAGACCGTCGAGGGCGGCGGCTGGACGCTCACCGCGCCGGCCACCATCGCCGTGCATAACGGCGCGAACGTGAAGACCCTGGGTCAGCTGCCCATGGCCTGCACGCACGACAAGAAGACCGGCAAGACCACCGCGACCCTGCAACTCCCCGGTCAGTAAGACGAGGTGAGCGAAGGGCCCCGGCGGATGCACCCGCCGGGGCCTCCTCCTGTACTCAGAGCACGACGTCGAGGCCGCTCAGGCATTCCTCGGCAATCGCGCGGGCCAGCGGATCGCGGGTGCTGCGGGCGTAGCTGACGCCCAGTTGCAGGTGCCGCTGCCCGTCCGGGCCGCCGAGCAGTTCCAGCGTCTGGAAGAACGCCAGGTGCGTGTGCGCCAGCAGCACGTCCCGCGTCCGCTCGGGCGGCAGGACGCTCAGCAGGTCCAGCGCCTCGCGGTACAGGCGCAGCGCCCGCGCCTGGTCGCCCTCCACGGCACTCTCCCGCCCCAGTTGCAGGGCGCGGGCGGCCGACAGGTAATCACTGCGCATGCCGGGAATTCTACCGTGCGGGCAGCGCAGGACGGCTCATACGGATTCCGTCTGTTTCGGTGGCAACTCGGAACAACGCCGGGTTGCCAACTCCACGCCCGGAGGGGCGTTGCTCTCCCACTCGCGCTGCTGCGCAGCTTTCAGAGTCCGTATCACTCGACCGCGTGCAGGCTCAGCGTGCCACCCCCGGCGCTGCCGTCGATGGTCAGCACCTCCAGGCGGCACGGCAGGTCGTCGCGGCCCAGTTCGCGCGTCAGGTAGGTCAGCGCGGCGCGCTGCATCAGCGCCAGCTTGCGCGGCGTGACGGATTCCGCCGCGCTGCCGAAGCGCGCCGAGCGGCGCTGGCGGACCTCCGTGAACACCAGCGTCCCGCCCGGCTCGCGTGAGATCACGTCGATCTCCCCGCCGGGAATCCGGTAGTTGCGGGCCAGGACCACCCGCCCCAGGCCGGTCAGGAACGCGGCGGCGCGGTCCTCGGCCTGCGCGCCCTTCACGCCGCGTGCCCGCTCAGGCCAGCCACGCCGCCCAGCCCGTGAAGTCCGGGACGGCCAGCGCCGCGCCCGCCGCCAGCAGCGCCGACTCCGGCGCGGTGGTCGTCAGGGCCACCACCCGGCAGCCCGCGCCGGCCGCGCTGCGCACGCCGTTCACGGCGTCCTCGTGCGCGAGGCAGTCGGCGGCATTCAGGCCCAGCCGCTGCGCACCCAGCAGGAATGGCTCCGGGTGAGGTTTGCCGCGCGTGACGTCCTCGCCCAGCACCCGCGTCGCGAAGCGCGGCCCGAAGCCCAGCTGGTCCATCCCGAACGCCACGTTCACCGCGTCGGCGCTCGTGACCAGCGAGAAGGGAATCCCGCGCCCGTCGAGCGCGTCCAGGTAGGCGCTCAGGCCCACCACCTCGCGCAGCGCGCCCTCCGCCAGAGAGCGGTAGCGGCCCTCCTTCGCCTCGTGAAAGCGGGCAGCCAGCGCCTCGTCCGGGTACGCGCCGGTCAGGCGCTCGATGATCTCCGGGTTGCGGCCCCCGTCCACCTTGTGATCCAGGTCGTCCTCAGAGAGCTTCAGGCCCAGCACCTCCAGCGCCACCTCCTGCCACGCCTGCCGGTGAAAGGCGTTGTTGGCGGTCAGGACGCCGTCCATGTCGAACAGCACCCCGGCGGGCCGCCACGGCCATGCACCGCTCACAGGGCCGCCCTCACAGCGGGTCTGGCCCGTGCCCGAGATCAAGCAGCAACTCGCGGTACAGGCGGCCCGCGTCGCGGCGCACGTCGTCCAGCGTGGCGTCCTCCTCGGCGAACTCCGTGGCGGTCTCCAGCGCGGCCTCCAGCACCCCGGCGTAGATCGGCCAGCGACCAGTGGGCGCCTCGTCGAGCACCTCCTCGGTGTCCGCCATCGGTTCGCCGTCCAGCACGCGCAGCGCCGAATCCGCCGCCGCCCGCTCGGCGTCCTTGCGGCTGCGGCCCGAGCCGCCCTCGCCCAGCGCCTCCCCGCCGATCCGCACCGTCACGTGGAACGTCCGCTGGTGGGGCGGACCGTCGGACGACACCTCGAATTCCGGCGCGCCCAGGCCCAGGCTCAGGGCGCGCGCGATCAGGTCACCTTTCGCGTTCATGCACCCCAGCCTACCCGCTACGCTGAAGTCATGCGCCTCCCGACCCTCCTGCTGCCCCTGCTGCTCGGCGCGGCCCTCGCCGCCCCGACCCCCACGTCCGTCCAGCCGGGGCAGACCTGGACGCTGAGCGCCACCACCTTCGACGGCGAGGTGCTCAGCACGGCCCTGCGCCTCACTGCTGCGCCTCCCGCCCCCGCTGCGCCCGGCACCTACCGCGCCGACCGGGGCAGCCTGCTGCTCGATGCGACCGCCGACACGCTGATCGCCCTGGACCTGAAAGACGCCCGCGAGGGCGGCCTGGGTCTCGCCTGCGCGCTGCGCCTGAGCACCCTGGGCCAGCCCGGCGCGACCGGCGTGCTCGCCAGCGGCCCCCTGACCGACCTGCCCGCCGCGCTGGAACGCGCGCTGGCCGTCCTGGCGGTGACCCGCACCCCGCAGGAGCAGGCAGAGGCCGCCCGCGAACTGCGGCTGGGGGAGTGCACCCTCACACTGACCCCCGCGCCCTGACCCCCTCATCGCTGACCCCCTGCCCAGCCGCAGGGGAGTGGGTGCGCTACCCTGAACCCCCGGAGCAACGCCGCCCCCACCCGCCCACGTGTGCGGGTGCCGACCCATGCCCTCCGGAGGCCCCCGCCGTGACCCTGAACCCCACCCGCCCCAGCGCCCGCCAGATCGTGCTGGGCCTGCAACACTCGATCGCCATGTTCGGCGCGACCGTCCTGGTCCCCATCCTGGTCGGCCTGTCCCCCAGCGTCGCGCTGTTCGGCGCGGGCGTCGCCACGCTGCTGTTCCACCTGCTCACGCGCGGACAGGTCCCGATCTTCCTGGGCAGTTCCTTCGCGTTCATCGCGCCCACCGCGCTGGTCGTCAAGGAATTCGGCCCTGCCGCCGCCGGGGGCGGCCTGATCGCCGCCGGGGCCATGTACCTGCTGTTCAGCGGCCTCGTGAAACTCCTCGGCGTAGGTCGCCTGCTGCGGGTGTTCCCGCCCGTCGTGACCGGCCCCGTCATCATCGTGATCGGCCTGGGCCTCAGCAGCGTCGCCGTGAACCAGGCCAAGACGAACTGGTGGCTGGCCCTCGTCACGCTGGCCGCCGCCGTCATCGCCAGCATCTACGGGAAGGGCCTGTTCCGCATGATCCCCATCCTGGTCGGCGTCGTCACCGGGTACGTCGTGTCCCTGCTGACCGGGCAGGTGACCCAGGACGGCCTGAACGCCATCGCCGCCGCGCCCCTGCTGGGCCTCCCGGATTTCCACGCGCCCACCCTGGACTGGCGGGCCGTGGCGATCATCGCGCCCGTCGCGGTCGTCACGTTCATCGAACACGTCGGGGACGTCATCGTGAATGGCCGCGTCGTCGGGAAGAACTTCCTCGAGAAGCCCGGCCTGAGCCGCACCCTCCTCGCCGACGGCCTGGCGAACATGAGCAGCGCCGCGCTCGGCGGACCCGCCGCCACCACCTACGCCGAGAACACCGGGGTCCTCGCCCTCACCCGCGTGTACGACCCGCGCGTCCTCCAGATCGGCGCCGTGTTCGCCATCCTGTTCGGCTGCTCCCCGAAACTCGCCGCGGTGCTCAAGAGCCTCCCGCAGGGCGTGCTGGGCGGCGTGAGCATCCTGCTGTTCGGCATGATCGCCTCGGTCGGCATCCGCACCCTGAGTGAGGCGCGGATCGACTTCGCGCACAGCCGCAACCTCATCATCGTGTCCCTGATCCTCGTGCTGGGCCTGGGCGGCGCCGCGTTCCCCATCAGCGTCGCGGGTACCAGCCTCGAACTGCACGGCATGGCCCTCGCCGCGCTCGTCGGCATCGTCGCGAACCTGATCCTGCCCGCGCAGACACCCGAGACGGACGAACCCGAACGCACCCTGCACTAAGAGTTCCAGACGAGAGCGGGCCACATCAGATCGGAGAGTGGCCCGCTTTAATTTTGAGAGGATTGGAAAGAGTTAGTGGATTAGAGGAAAGATCATGGTGCCAGGAATGCTGCTGAGATCCAACATGCAGCCCTGCCAGCCTGCACGTCTGGCATTCGGCCCAAGAGGTTTACGCGGCAGGATGTGGTGTTCGCTGATGTGATCTTTCCTATAGTGAATAACCTCATTGACCGTCAGATCACGCTGAAATCTCAACACCAGAAGGTCGGGCGCGTCCTCTGAGAGATGCGTCTTGAGTGTGGTCCTGTATTCCGCCCCGATCAGCTTGCTCTTCGACTTCCCCCGGTAGGACTTGAGTTGAAATCGCTGCGTACAGCCAACACAGCTGAAATCGGCTCCTCGAGCGTTGTTGGACAGTGGCGTTAGGGTGCCCTGACATCTGGGACAGGGGATGTGGGAGCCAACCCAGTGCTCTGTCATGACGCGTGCGCGCTGACTTTCACTCCTGTACTCCGTAACAAGCTGATCATTGAGCTGCATGGACTCCACTCTAGCGGCGGCCCTTGCGGCGCACTTTCTGCCCGGGCACGGTGGCCTGCTGGAATTCCTTGCCCTGCAACTTGGCCTCGATGGCGCGGATCTGGTCGCGCAGGCTGGCGGCGCGTTCGAAGTCCAGGTCCTCGGACGCCTGCCACATGTCGAGTTCCAGATCGGTGAGCTGCGCGGAGAGGGCGTCGCGGTCGTCGCCGACGGTGGCGGAGCTGATCTCGTCGGGTTGCTCCTCGCCGCGGATGACGTCGCGCACGCCCTTGATGACGGTGGTGGGGGTGATGCCGTGGGTCTCGTTGTACGCCATCTGTTTCTCGCGGCGCCGCTGCGTCTCGTCTATGGCGAACTGCATGGCGGGCGTGACCGTGTCGGCGTACAGGATCACCTCGCCGTTCACGTTGCGGGCGGCGCGGCCGATGGTCTGGATCAGCGCGCGCTCGCTGCGCAGGAAGCCGGGCTTGTCCGCGTCGAGGATGGCGACCAGCGAGACTTCCGGGAGGTCGAGGCCCTCGCGCAGCAGGTTGATGCCGACCAGCACGTCGTAGTGGCCCAGCCGCAGGTCACGGATGATGACCTGACGCTCCACGGAGTCGATGTCGCTGTGCATGTAGCGCGCCTTCACGCCCTTCTCCAGTAGGTACTCGGTGAGGTCCTCGGACATCCGCTTCGTGAGGGTCGTGACGAGCGTCCGTTCGCCCTTCGCGCTGCGTTCCCGGACGCGGCCCAGCAGATCCTCGATCTGTCCCTGGATGGGCCGGATGCCCACGGGGGGGTCGATCAGGCCGGTCGGGCGGATGATCTGATCGGCCACCGCGTCGCTGTTCTCCCGTTCAAAGGGGCCGGGCGTGGCGGAGACGAACACGAGCTGCCCGGTCTTGCTCATGAACTCGTCGAAGTTGAGCGGGCGGTTGTCCATCGCGCTGGGCAGGCGGAAGCCGTAGTCCACCAGCGTCTGCTTTCTGGCGCGGTCGCCGTTCGCCATCCCGCCGATCTGCGGGACCGTCACGTGCGACTCGTCGATGAACGTCACGAAGTCGTCCGGGAAGTAATCCAGCATGGTGTACGGCGTGTGCCCCGCCGCGCGCCCGTCGATGTGCCTCGAGTAGTTCTCGATGCCCGAGCAGTACCCCAGCACCTTCAGCATCTCCAGGTCGTACAGGGTGCGTTCCTTCAGGCGCTGCGCTTCCAGCAGTTTCCCGGTCGACCTGAAGTACTCCAGTCGCTCGTCGAGTTCCTGCTGGATGGTCACGATGGCCCGCTCGATGTTCCCCGCGCTGGAGACGTAATGCTTGGCGGGGTACACCACGGTCGCGTCCAGATCCGCCAGCCGGTCCCCGGTCAGCGGGTGCACCACGCTGATGCGCTCCACGTCGTCGCCCCACAGCTCAATCCGCAGCGGCTGCTCGTCGTACGCGGGCCACACCGTGACCACCTCGCCCTTCACCGCGAAGCGGCCCGGCATGAGCTCAATGTCGTTGCGCTCGTACTGCATGTTCACCAGCCGCCCCAGCAGCTCGTCACGCGGCATCTGCCCGCCCTTCTTCAGGACCGCGTTCAGCGCCGTGTACTCCTTCGGGTCGCCCAGGCCGTAGATGCAGCTGACGCTGGCGACCACGATCGTGTCCCGCCGCGTCAGCAGGCTGCGCGTCGTGGAGTGCCGCAGCCGCTCGATCTCCTGATTGATGCTGGCGTCCTTCTCGATGAACAGGTCCTTCCCGGGCACGTACGCCTCGGGCTGGTAGTAGTCGTAGTAGCTGATGAAGAACTCCACCGCCGCGTCCGGGAAGAACTCCCGGAACTCGGATGCCAGCTGCGCCGTCAGGATCTTGTTGGGCGCCATGATCAGCGCCGGGCGCTGGGTCTCCTCGATGACCTTCGCCATGGAATACGTCTTGCCGGTGCCGGTCGCGCCGAGCAGCGTCTGGAAGCGCAGGCCGGAATCCAGGCCGTCCACCAGGGAGCGGATGGCGGTGGGTTGATCCCCGGAGGGCTGGAACGCGGACGTGACCTTGAGCATGGAACCTCCAGAAGCAGGTGGGGGAGAGTGGAGTGGGCGCAGCCCGAACGAATCTCCGTATTTTACGCCCCGGACGTAAGTGCACGGTAAGCCGGATGACTCATCCGAACTTGAGGTACGGGTCCGCCCGGCAGGTCATTTGACGCAGGTCCACCCCGGACGCGGCCGATAGAGTGAATGCTGGTGCCCCGCACCGGAAAGAAGGCCCCATGACCCAGATCCCCCTGCCTGAACTCGCCCTGGTCGCGCTGATCGGCGCGTCATCCTCCGGCAAAACGACTTTCGCTGCACGTCATTTCGGTGCTTACGAGGTGCTGAGCAGTGACCATTTCCGTGCGCTTGTCAGCGGCAGTGAACACACGCTGGACGCCAACGAGGCCGCGTTCAGCAGTCTCTATCACGTGGCGGCGCGGCGTCTGGAACGTGGTCTGCTGACGGTGGTGGACGCGACCTCTGTCCGCGCGGAGGATCGCCGCCGTCTCGTGGAACTCGCGCGCGCACATGACGTGCTGCCCGTGGCGATCGTGCTGGACCTGCCGCGCAGCGTGCTGGACGCCCGGCACGAGGCGCGCCCGGACCGGCCCTTCAGTGGCGCCGTGATCGGCCGTCAGCAGACCGATCTGCGCCGCAGCCTGCGCGGCCTGAGCCGCGAGGGGTTCCGGCACGTCTGGACCCTGCGGTCGGTGGATGACGTGGAGACTGCCCAGGTCACGCGCGTGCCGCTGTACTCGAACCGCCGTGACCTGCGCGGCCCGTTCGATTTCATCGGGGACGTACACGGCTGCCTGACCGAACTGCGCGACCTGCTCACCGATCTGGGCTACGCACTGGACGGAGATCAGGTCACGCCTCCGGAAGGCCGCACGGCCGTGTTCGTGGGCGATCTGGTGGACCGGGGACCGGACAGCGCGGGCGTCCTGCGACTGGTAATGAACATGGTCGCCAGCGGCGCGGCCCTGTGCGTGCCCGGCAACCACGAAGAAAAACTGAAGCGGGCGCTGGAGGGCAAGCAGGTGCAGGCCCTGCATGGCCTGGACGGCACCCTGGCGCAGATCGGGGCGGCAGGGCCCAACTTCCGTCAGGACGTCCGGCGGTTCCTGGGCAGCCTGATCAGTCACCTCGTGCTGGACGACGGACGGGTGGTCGTGGCGCACGCGGGTCTGCCCGAACGGTACCAGGGGCGCAGCAGTGGGCGGGTCCGCAGCTTCGCGCTGTACGGGGATGTGGACGGCAGCACCGACGAACTGGGCCTACCGGTCCGCCGCGACTGGGCCGCGACGTACAAGGGGGCCGCCCACGTGGTGTACGGCCACACGCCGGTCGGGCAGGCGCGGTGGGTCAACCGCACCATCGACCTGGACACCGGCTGCGTGTTCGGCGGTCAGCTGACCGCCCTGCGATACCCGGAGATGGAGCTCCGCAGCGTCCCGGCACGCGCCCAGTACGCCGTGCCTGCCCGGCCGCTGGATGCCGCGCCGGCGCCGGACCCGGCCGCCGCCGCGCCTTTCGATCTGGCCGAGTTCCTGAAGCCGGGGCGGATCGAAACCCGTTCGGTGGGTGGCGTGATGCTGCGGGCCGGCGAGCGCGCCGCGGCGGTCGAGACCTTCAGCCGGTACGGTGTGGACCCCCGCTGGTGCCTGTACCTGCCGCCCACCATGAGTCCGGTCGAGACGAGCGCCCGCCCGGACTATCTGGAGCATCCGGACGAGGCCTTCGCGTACTTCCGCGCGCAGGGCGCGGCGCAGGTCGTGTGCGAGGAAAAGCACATGGGCAGCCGGGCCCTACTGGTGCTCACGCGGGACGAGGCCGCCGCCCGCCGCTTCGGCGCAGTTGGGCAGGGCAGCGTCTACACCCGCACGGGCCGCCCGTTCTTCCGGCCAGAGTGGGAGGCGGACGTCCTGACCCGCGCCCGTGAGGCCGCCACCCGCGCGGGCCTGTGGGACACGCTGGACACCGACTGGCTGCTGCTGGACGCCGAGATCCTGCCCTGGAGCCTGAAGGCCGAGGAGCTCATCAGGGGACAGTACGCCGCTGTAGGGGCCGCCGGGAACGCGGCGCTCCCGGCCGCTGCGGCGGCCCTTCAGGCGGCTCAGGCGCGCGGCGTGACGGTGGGGGAGTGGCTGACGCGCACGCAGGAGCGCGCCGCGGACCTGCACCGCTACCGCGACGCATACCGTGCGTACGTGAGGCGCGTGACCGGCCCTCAGGACGTGCAGATCCGCCCCTTCCACCTGCTCGCCTCCCAGGGGCGCGTGCATGACGACCGGGACCACCTGTGGCACCTGACGACGCTGGGGCTCCTGGCGGACGCCGATCCGGTCCTCTTCGGGCGGACCGCGCACCGCGTCGTGACCCTCGGCACTCCTGACGAGGCGCAGGCCACGGCGTGGTGGGACACTCTGACCGCCGCAGGCGGCGAGGGCATGGTTGTCAAACCCTTGGACTTCCTCCCGGCCGGGCGGCGGGGACAGCCCGCCGTGAAGGTCCGGGGGCGTGAGTACCTGCGGATCATCTACGGCCCGGAGTACACCCGCCCCGAACACCTGACCCGCCTGAAGGCCCGCGCTCTGAACGCCAAGCGCGCCCGCGCCACCCGCGAATTCCACCTGGGCCTGGAGGGCCTGCACCGCTTCGCGGAGGGCGCCGCAGGCCGTGTGCACGAGTGCGTGCTGGGCGTCCTGGCGCTGGAAAGCGATCCGATTGATGTGCGGCTGTGATGACTTTGCCTGTCACTCCGTTCTCCTGCGGCCTGGAGGGCCAGCCATGCTCCTGACCATCACCACCACTCACAGCCCGGCCACTGACCTGGGCTTCGTACTCATGAAACACCCGGACCGCACCCTGGAACGGCCCCTGCCGTTCGGGAAGTCCCTGGTGTTCTACCCTGAGGCCACCCCGGAGCGCACCACCGCCGCGCTGCTCGTTGAGGTGGACCCGGTCGCGCTGTCCCGTGCCCCCGCGGGCGGCGAGGCCGGCACGCTCGAACCCTACGTGAACGACCGCCCCTACGCGTCCGGGAGCTTCCTGTCGGTGGCGCTGCGCGACGCGTTCGGCACCGCCATGACCGGCCAGAGCCGTGATCGCCCTGAACTGGCTGCTGCGCCCCTGCCCCTCATCCTGACCCTGCCGTGCGTGGCCGCGCGTGCGCAGACAGACCTGCCAGAGCGGCTGTTCGGCCCATTGGGGTACGAGGTCGGGGTGCAGGCCATTCCCCTGGACGCCCTGTACCCCGAGTGGGGCGAGCGGCCGTACGTCACACTGACGCTGCGCGGCACGGTGCGGGTCGCGGACGCCCTGCGGCACCTGTACGTGCTGCTGCCCGTTCTGGACGGCAAGAAGCACTACTACGTCGGTGAGGCCGAGGTGGACAAGCTGCTCCGGCACGGGCAGGACTGGCTGGACACCCACCCGGAACGGGACCTGATCGCGGCGCGGTACCTGCGGTTCCGGGGACTGGTGGCGCAGGCTCAGGCCCGACTGACTGACCAGCAGACCGACCCGCAGGACGCTTCCGACGCTGAGTCCTCAACGGACACGCCGGTCATCCTGCCGCCCCGCGTGCACGACGCACGACTGGACGCCGTGGCGGCACTGCTGGAACAGACCGGAGCGCGGCGCGTGCTGGACCTCGGCTGCGGCGAGGGCAAACTCCTGCGCCGCCTGCTGCGCTCGCCGCAGTTCCGCGAACTGGTCGGGGTGGACCTCAGCGCCCGCAACCTGGAGATCGCCGCCGAGCGTCTGAAACTGGATGAACGCCCCGAACTGCGGGACCGCGTGACGCTTCTGCACGGCAGTCTCGCCTACCCGGACTCCCGCCTCAGGGGCTTTGACGCGGCAGCCCTGGTCGAGGTGATCGAGCACCTGGAACCGCACCGCCTGACCGCCCTGACCGACAATGTGCTGGGGCACGCGCGCCCCGGCACGCTGATCGTCACCACGCCCAACCGCGAGTACAACGCCACCTTCGAGGAAGCTCGCGCCCTGCGGCACGCGGACCACCGCTTCGAATGGACCCGCGCCGAGTTCCAGGCCTGGGCTCAGGCGGCCGCCGAGCAGTACGGGTACACCGTGACCTTCCAGGACCTGGGCGACGTGCACCCCGAGTACGGGCCCATCACGCAGCTGGCCCTGTTCCGGCAGTCTCCGGTCGCCTGAGCCCCTACACTGCCCGTCATGCGCGCTCGCCCTGCCGCCCTGATCTTCATCCTGCTGACCGCCCTGATCGACATCGTGGGGATCGGGCTGATCGTTCCGGTGCTGCCGGGACTGGTGAAGGAACTGGCCGGGTCGGAGGTGGCGGGCGCACGCACGATCGGCTGGCTGACGGCCGCGTACGCGGTGATGCAGTTCGTGTTCGCGCCGATCCTGGGCCGCCTGAGTGACCGGTACGGGCGGCGGCCGGTGCTGCTGCTGTCCCTGACGGGCCTGGGCCTGGATTACCTGCTGCTGGCGTTCGCACCGAACCTGTGGTGGCTGCTCGCGGGGCGCGTCCTGGCCGGGATCACCGGGGCGAGCCTGACGGTCGCGAATGCGTACATCGCGGACGTCACGCCGCCCGAGACCCGCGCGAAGAACTTCGGGCTGCTGGGCGCGACCTTCGGAGTGGGCTTCATTCTGGGGCCCGCGTTGGGCGGTCTGCTGGGCGAGTACGGGCTGCGCGTGCCGTTCCTGGTCGCGGCGGGCCTGACCGGCCTGAACGTCCTGTACGGTCTGTTCGTGCTGCCCGAGTCACTGCCGCCCTCGGCCCGCACCCGTGACCTGCGCCGGGGCGACCTGAACCCCCTCAAGCCCCTGGCGGCGCTGGCGCAGTACCCGATCCTGCGCAGCCTGACGCTGACGTTCGTGCTGCTGGGCCTGGCGGGGCAGGTGATCTTCAGTACGTGGGTGCTGTACACCGAACGCGTCCTGTCCTGGAGTCCGTCGCAGAACGGCGTGGCGCTGGCGTTCTTTGGGGTGTTGACCGCCGCCGTGCAGGGCGGCCTGATCGGGCCGTTCATCGCGCGGTTCGGCGAGCGGCGCACCATCATGACCGGTCTGGTCAGCAGCGTCCTGGAATTCCTGGTGCTCAGCGTGGCCCGCAGCGGCCCGCTACTGTACGCGTCCCTGGTGGTGGGCGCGCTGGGCGGCCTCGCGAACCCCGCCATCCAGGGCCTGATCTCCCGTCAGGTCGGGGAGACCGAGCAGGGCCGCGTGCAGGGCGCCATCACCAGCCTGAACAGCCTCGTGGGCGTGGTGGGCCCCATCGTGGCGACCAGCGTGTACGCCGCCGGGTCGGGCGCGGGCTTTCCCGGCGCGGCCTTCCTGATGGGCGCGGTGCTGTCCGTGATCGGCACTGTCGTGCTCCTGGGGGTGCTGCGGGGCCTGCCGGACACGGGGCGGTCGGTGGGGCCCGTCTGAGGGTCAGGTGCGGTCGGGTTCGGCGCGCAGCACTTCTTCCGCGACGGTCAGGAACGCGCGGATGATGGGGTTGCGGCCGTCACCGCGCCGCCACACGGCCACGATGTCCACGGTGGGGGCGTCCTCGATGGGGCGGTAGGCGACGCCGGGCAGCGACAGGCGGCTGAAGAACTCGATGGGCAGGAACACGCCGACGCCCGCCGCGACCAGGGACAGCAGGGTGGGCACCTCGATGGCCTCCTGCACGACGTGGGGGGTAAATCCAGCGCCGGCGCACCAGCGCATGACCTGATCGAAGTACGTGGCGCGGATCTGCCGGGGGAAGAACACGAAGGGCTCGGCCCGCAGGTCGCTGATCTTCAGCCGGCGTTTGCGGGCCAGGGGGTGCGCGGCGGGCAGCGCGGCCACCAGCGGCTGGCGCCACAGGGCGCGCGAGTCGAGGCTGGGGTCGCGCACGGGCAGCAGCATCAGGCCGATGCCCACCTGCCCGCCGCGCAGCGCGGCCTCCTGCTCCTGCGCGGTGAGTTCGCGCAGGTCCACGCTGACGTTCGGGTACAGCTCCCGGAAGCGCCGCACGATCTCCGGCAGGCCGCCGAAGGCGAGGCCGCTGACGAAGCCCACGCTCAGGCGGCCCACCTCGCCCCGCGCGGCGCGGCGGGCGCGCTCGACGGTCTGTCCGGCCAGGGCGAGCGTCTCGCGCGCGCCAATCAGGAATTCCTGCCCGGCGGGGGTGAGCTGCACGCGGCGGGTGGTGCGCAGCACCAGCGGCACGCCCACCTCCTCTTCCAGGTTGCGGATGGAGTTGCTGAGGGCCTGCTGGACGACGAACACGCGTTCGGCGGCCCGCCCGAAGTGTTCCTCCTCGGCCAGGGCCACGAAGTGCCGCAGGTGACGCAGTTCGATCGACATGCCTGATCGGCAGCGTAGCGCGCGCCACCCACCAGTGACAGTGGTGAATCCCATGAGAATTCCCTGTTGGAAGTGTGGGACCGGCGGGGCCTATGCTGGGCAGCATGACGCAGTCTCCCAAGAACACGGCCCCGCCGAACCGGCCCGCGCGCGCCGGCATGAACGCGCAGGAACGCCAGCAGCTCAACGCGGTCGAGACGCAGGAGTGGCTGGACTCGCTGGCGTACGTGTTCGCGGACGCCGGGGACAACCGCGCGGCGGAACTGCTCGAGGAACTCGACCACTACGCGTACTTCCACGGCGCGCCGATCACGTTCAAGCAGAACACCCCCTACATCAACACCATCGACGTCGACCAGCAGCCCGAGTACCCCGGTGACGCTGAGATCGAACGCAAGATCCGCAACATCATCCGCTGGAACGCCGTCGCCATGGTCATCAAGGCGAACAAGAACAGCGACGGGATCGGCGGGCACCTCAGCACCTACGCCAGCGCCGCCGAGCTGCTGGAGGTGGGCTTCAACCACTTCTTCCGCGGCCACGGCGCCGGGCAGGACCGCGACCTGATCTTCTACCAGGGCCACGCCAGCCCCGGCGTGTACGCCCGCTCCTTCCTGGAGGGCCGCTTCGACGAGGCCCGCATGAACCGCTTCCGCCGCGAACTCCAGCCCGAAGGCGCGGGCCTCTCAAGCTACCCGCACCCCTGGCTGATGCCCGACTACTGGGAGTTCCCGACCGTCAGCATGGGCCTGGGCCCCATCCAGGCGATCTACCAGGCGCGCTTTATCAAGTACCTCGAAAACCGCAGCCTGAAACCCAAGGGAGACGCGAAGGTCTGGGCGTTCCTCGGGGACGGCGAGATGGACGAGCCGCAGAGCATCGGCGCGATCAGATTTGCCGCGTACGAGAACCTCGACAACCTGATCTTCGTGCTGAACGCCAACCTCCAGCGCCTCGACGGCCCGGTGCGCGCCAACAGCAAGGTCATCCAGGAGTTCGAGGCGCTGTTCCGCGGCGCGGGCTGGAACGTCATCAAGGTCATCTGGGACAGCAAGTGGGACGAACTGCTTTCCAGGGACTACAACGGCCACATCGTCAAGCGCTTTGAGCTGCTCGTGGACGGCGAGTCGCAGCGCTACGCGGCGTTCGGCGGGAAGGAACTGCGCGAGAAGTTCTTCAACACCCCCGAACTCAAGGCCCTGATCGAGGGCTGGAGCGACGCGGACCTGGAACTCCTGAACCGCGGCGGGCACGACATCAACAAGATCTACGCCGCGTACGCCTCGGCCGTGAAGCACCAGGGCAGCCCCACCATCATCATCCCGCGGACCATCAAGGGTTACGGCCTGGGCGAGAGCGCGCAGGCCCGCAACGTCGCCCACCAGGTGAAGAAGCTCGACTTCCACAGCCTCAAGGACCTGCGCGACACGCTGGAACTCCCCCTGACCGACGAGCAGGTCGAGCACCTCGAGTACTACCACCCCGGTCCCGACAGCCCCGAGGTGAAGTACGCCCTGGAACGCCGCGCGGCCCTCGGCGGGCCGATTCCCGCCCGCCGGGTCGAGTACCCGCACCCCACCATCCCGAACGGCGAGTTCTACGAGGAGTTCGCCAAGGGCAGCGGCGAACGCCAGGTGAGCACCACCATGGCCGCCGTGCAGATCATCAGCAAACTCCTGCGCGACAAGGAGATCGGCAAGCTGGTCGTGCCCATCGTCCCCGACGAGGCCCGCACCTTCGGCATGGACGCCCTGGTGCCCCGCATCGGCATCTACTCCCCGCGCGGCCAGACCTACACCCCGGTCGACAGCGGCTCGCTGATGGCCTACAAGGAAAGCGTGGACGGCCAGATGCTCGAAGAGGGCATCACCGAGGACGGCGCCATGGCTTCCTGGATCGCGGCGGGCACCGCTTACGCCAACCACGGCGTGCCGACCATCCCGTTCTTCGTGCTGTACTCCATGTTCGGCATGCAGCGCGTCGGTGACCTCGTGTGGGCCGCCGCCGACCAGCGCGCCCGCGGCTTCATCCTCGGCGCGACCGCCGGCCGCACCACCCTGGCCGGCGAGGGCCTCCAGCACCAGGACGGCAACAGCCACCTCCAGGCGTACGTCGTCCCGAACCTCAAGACCTACGACCCGGCCTTCGCGTACGAACTGGCCGTGATCATCGAGAGCGGCATCCAGCGCATGTACGTGGACGGCATCGACGAGTTCTACTACGTCACCATCGACAACGAGAACGAGGTCCAGCCCGCCATGCCGGCCGACGGCCGCAGCCACGAGGAGATCCGCGAGGGCATCGTCCGCGGCCTCTACCGCCTACAGAGAAGCGCCATGAAGAAACCCAAGCTCCAGGCGCAGATCCTCGCCGGGGGCCCCGCCATGGGCGCCGCGCAGGAAGCCGTCACCATGCTGGAGAAGTACGGCGTGGCCGCCGACCTGTGGAGCGTCACGAGCTACAAGGAACTCCACCAGGACGCCCTGCTCGCCCAGCGCCACAACATGCTCCACCCCACCGCCGAACCCCGCGTGCCTTACGTCGCGCAGCAGCTGAGCCGCGAGAACGCCCCCGGCGTCCTGATCTCGGTCAGCGACTACATCAAGCTCGGCGCGGACGGCCTGAACGGCCACCTCGACCGCAAACTCTGGACGCTCGGCACCGACGGCTTCGGCCGCAGCGAGGCGCGAGCGGAACTCCGCGACTTCTTCGAAGTGGACGCCAAGCACGTCGTCCTCGCCACCCTCTACGCCCTCCAGCGCGACGGCAAGCTCAAGGGTGAGGTCGTCGCCCAGGCCATTGCCGACCTAGGCATCGACACGGAACGCGACGCTCCTGTACTGCGCTGACGCGCAGCGTCCAAGGGTCTGAGGGTCTAAGGGTCAACCAACCTCACCTCTTAGACCCTTAGACACTCAGACTCTTCACCCCTCTCCGAAGGAGAACCAATCATGGCGACTGAACTGAAACTGCCCGACGTGGGCGACAACATTGAGCAGGGCACGGTCGTGACGGTGCTCGTGAAGGCCGGGGACAGCGTGACCGAGGGCCAGCCGATCATCGAGATCGAGACCGACAAGGCCGTCATCGAGGTGCCCGCCGAGGCCGCCGGGACCGTGGAGGCCGTGAACGTGACCGTGGGCGACACCGTGAAGGTCGGCGGCGTGATCGCCACCCTGAGCGGCGGCAGCGCCCCGGCCGCCCCCGCCGCTCCGGCCAGCGGCCCGGTCGACGAGGCTGAGGTCGGCAGCAGCAAGGCGGTCGCGCAGGCGCAGCAGGACGCGCAGAAAGAACAGGCCGGTGAGGCCGCCGCGCCCGCCACCCCTTCCGCTGCCGCCAGCGCCGGCGGGCAGATCACCCTGCCGGACGTGGGCGACAACATCGAGCAGGGTACCGTCGTCAGCGTCCTCGTGAAGGAAGGCGACACCGTCAGCGAGGGCCAGCCCGTCATCGAGATCGAGACGGACAAGGCCGTCGTGGAAGTCCCCGCCAACGCGGGCGGCACCGTGACCGGCGTGAACGTGAAGGTCGGTGACACCGTGAAGGTGGGCGGCGTGATCGCCACCCTGGGCGGCGCCAGCGCCCCCGCCGCACCGGCCAGCGCGCCCGCCCCGGCAGCCGCTGCCCCGGCAGCCTCCACGCCGGCCAGCGCCCCCACCGTCGTGAAGGTGAACATCAGCGGCGGCGAGCAGCCCGCCGCGCAGTTCCCCAAATCACAGGGCACCCAGAACCCCCAGACCTTCGACGGCCGCACCGTCGTGGCCGCCGCGCCCAGCGTCCGCCGCCTCGCGCGGGAACTCGGCGTGGACATCCACGCCGTGCACGGCACCGGCATCGCGGGCCGCATCAGCGAGGAGGACGTGCGCCGCACCGGCGGCACCCCCACCGTCACCGCGCCCGCCGCCGCCCCGGCCGCCAGCGCCCCCGCAGCCGCGCCCGCCGTGGCCGCCGCGCCGCTGCCCGACTTCACGAAGTGGGGCAGCGTCACCCGCGAGGACATGAGCGGCATCCGTAAGGCCACCGTCCGCTCCATGACCGCCAGCACCGCCATCCCCATGGTCACGCACTTCGACAAGGCCGACGTGACCGTCATGGAAGAGGTCCGCAAACGCTTCGGCGCGCGCGTGGAGAAGGCGGGCGGCAAGCTCACCATGACCCACATCCTCATGAAGGTCGTCGCGAACGCCCTGCGCAAGTTCCCCAAGTTCGGCGCGAGCCTCGACCTGGACGCCCAGCAGGTCATCTACAAGGACTTCGTGAACATCGGCGTCGCCGTGGACACGCCCGTCGGCCTGCTCGTGCCCGTCGTCAAGGACGCCGACCGCAAGAGCATCACCGACCTCGTCCTCGAACTGAGCGAACTGGCCGGCAAGGCCCGCGACCGCAAACTGAAACCCGACGAGATGCAGGGCGCCACCTTCACGATCAGCAACCTCGGCGGGATCGGCGGGCACGCCTTCACGCCCATCGTGAACAGCCCCGAAGTCGCCATCCTCGGCGTGAGCCGCGGCGGCATGGAACCCGTCTGGAACAAGGAGAAGGGCGAGTTCGAACCCCGCAACATGCTCCCCCTCAGCCTCACCTACGATCACCGCCTGATCGACGGCGCCGACGCCGCCCGCTTCGTCCGCTTCATCTGCGAAAGCCTGGAAGACCCCTTCCTGATCTCGCTGTAACGCAGGCCGATGGCAGAAGGCTGAAGGCAACAGAAAAGACCCCCGCTACTCGGACGGGGGTCTTCTCTTGCGGATCGGTTACCGGACGCTGAGCACGCGGCAGGAGCCCGATTCGGATTTGGCGGCACCATTCGGCGTGATGCTGGCCTTGAACGTGTCCTCCTTAGCTCCCAGGATGACGAAGCAGTTCACCTCAGCGAAGCGCCCTAGACGAGGAGTAGAGAAAGTGGCAGAGCGCTCACCGGTTTTCATCGTCCAGAGCGTGACTTGACCGCTGGACTCTTCCAGAACTTTGGCCTCCATGTATGCGATGGACTCGATGTTCTCACAGGGGCTACCGCAGGTCAGGGGACGGGCGTCCCGCGTGATGGTGAACGTTCCCCGCTCACTCATGCCGTTCAGGGTGTACTCGATGACCCACTCCTCGCCCACCTGGACGCGGTCGAAGCTCCTGCCGGCGGAAGTGATCGTGGCGCCCGGCGCGCAGCCGACCAGGAGGGTGAACAGGGGAAGCAGAAAGATGTTTCTCATGCCGGTGCAGTGTAGCGGCCTACTTGTCCTCGCTGAGGGCGAAGCCGCGGCTGAACTGTTCCTGCAGGGCGGTGAACACGATCAGGGGGGGGAGCATGGTGATGACGGCGCCTGCCATGACGGCGCCCCAGTCGGTCTGGCCGCCCACCTCGATGAGTTTGCGCAGGCCGACCTGGACGACCTGGTGGTCGTCGCGCTGCATGATGACCAGTGGCCAGAGGTACTGGTCCCAGGCGTACACGAACTGGATGACGGCCAGCGCGCCGATGGTGTTCCAGCTCATGGGGATGAGGATGCGGGTGAGGTAGCGCAGGGGGCCGCAGCCGTCGATGCGGGCGGCGTCGGCGAGGCTGGCGGGGATGTTCAGGAAGTGCTGGCGGAACAGGAACGTGCCGGTGGCGCTGGCGAGGAACGGCACGATGATCGCGGCGAACGAGTCGGCCCACTTCAGGTCGCGGCTGACGAGGTCGAACAGCGCGACGATGAGGACCTCGGTGGGCAGCATCAGGGACACGAGGACCAGCGCGAAGGCCACGCCCTTGAGGGGGAAGCGGAAGTACACGAAGGCCAGCGCGGCGAGCAGGGCCAGGATGGTCTTGCCGGTGGTGACGGTGACGGCCACGATGAAGCTGTTGAGCATGGAGCGGCCCAGGTGGGCGTCCACCCACACGCGCTCGAGGTTGCTCAGGAACGCGCCGCCGGGCAGCAGGGAGGGGCTCAGGACCGCGCTGGACGGCTGAGTGGCCTTGATCAGCGCCAGGAGGAGTGGGGCGCTGATGAGCAGCGCGGCCAGGATCAGTGCGGCGTGGGTGCCCCAGTCTCCCCGGCGGGCGCGGGTGGGCGTGGCGGTGCGGGTGCGGGGGAGGAGGCGGTCACGCACCATAGTGCACCCGCCGTTCGCCCAGCCGGAACTGCATGAACGTCACGAACGCCACGAGGGCCAGCATCAGCGCGCCCTGCGCGGCGGCCGCGCCGGTCCTGAAGTTCACGAAGCCGTCCTGGTACAGCTGGTACACCAGGAAGGTCGTGATCCCCGCGTGGCCCACGTACGGTCCGCCGCGCGTGAGCAGGTCGGTCAGCGCGAACGAGTCGAACAGTGCGGCGACGATGTTCGTGAATACCAGGAAGAACGTGACCGGGCTCAGCAGCGGGAACGCCACGCGCCAGAACACCTGCGCGGGGGTCGCCCCGTCGATCTGCGCGGCCTCCATGACGTCGGTCGGGAGATTGCGGATGCTCGCCAGGTAGAACACGATGTTGTAGGCGAGGCCCTTCCAGATGGCTGCGACCGTCACCAGCGCAAACGCGAGCAGGGGGGTGTCCAGCCAGCGGGGGCGGACACCCACCAGTTCGCCCAGCAGCTGGTTCACCACGCCGATCTCCGGGTTGAACAGGAACAGCCATAGCGTCCCGGCAATGGCGGGACTCAGCGCGTACGGGTAGATCAGCAGCAGCCGGTACGCGCGTGACCCCCGGACGGGACGGCTGGCCAGCCACGCCAGCCCCAGCGACAGCAGCAGCCCGCCCGTGACGCTCAGCAGCGTGAACACCAGCGTCTGCAGCGCCACCTGCCGGTACGTGGCGCTGCCCAGCAGGTCCGTGATGTTCCCCAGGCCCACCCACTGCTCGGTGCCCAGGATCAGGTTCGCGCGGTACCCCGCCAGCCGCAGCGTGCGCAGGGTCGGCAGGTAGATGAACACTGCCAGGATCAGCAGGCTGGGCAGCAGGAACAGCCACGGCAGCGCCGCGCCCCGGAACACCGCCCGGTCCTCGCGCCCGCCCGCGTCCCTTTTCTGGCGGACGCTCAGCACGCCGCGCCCCTCGAATCGTCGGTCATACCCTCTCCTTCAACGCCGGGCGCGACCCGCCCCCGGTCGGGGCAGGTCGCACGGGGAGCGCTGTTATCTGAAGTTCGCGTTGTACTCGCCCAGCGCGGCGTCGGCGCGGGCCTTGGTGTCCTTCAGCGCGGCGTCCACGCCCTGGCCGCCCAGCACCTTCTGGAGGCCTTCCTCGATGATGCGGCGGGTCTGGATGGCCGCGCCGTTCAGGCCGCCTGCCGTGGCGGGGCTGGGCACGGTGCGGGTCAGCTGGTTGAACGCCACGAGTTGCAGCGGCGTCTGGCTGAACCAGCCCTGCTTGCGTAGCAGGTCGATGCTGCTCTGGCGCACGGGGTAGTACCCGGTGAGTTTGTGCCACTCGGCCATGTTCTGCGTGTTCGTCATGAACAGCGCGAAGTCCAGCGCGCCCTCGGCCTGGGCCTTGCTGACGCCCCGGCTGATCCACAGGCTGGCCCCGCCGATCACGACGCCGTTGCGTTTGCTGCCGTCCGGGATGGGCAGCGCGCCCACGCCGACCGTGAAGCCGTTTTTCTTCGCCGCGTCGCGGATGTTGCCGATGTCGGCGGTGGACGTGATGTGGAACGCGGCCTTCTGGTTCGTGAAGATGGCGTCGCTGCCGTCCCAGTCTTCCAGTTTACCGGTGTAGGTGTAGTAGCCGCGGTCCTGCATGGTCTTGAAGAAGCTGAAGATGTTCTGCGCGGCTCTGCTGTCCAGGGTGGTGCTCGTGGCGCGGCCCTGGCGGCCGTTGCCGTTGTTCAGGAGGGTCTGGCCCTGCTGCGCCATCCACTGCTCGACGAACCAGCCGTTCAGGCTCATGCCGAAGCACTTGGCGTCCAGTTTCGCGGCCTCGATCTTCTGGCAGGCCTTCATTAGCGCGCCGAAGGTGGTGGGCGGCGTCTTGGGGTCCAGGCCCGCTTTCTTCAGCAGCTCCTGGTTGAAGTACAGGACCGGGCTGCTGGAGTTGAACGGCAGGCTGTTCACCTTCCCGCCGATCGTGTAGTAGTTGATGACCGGCTTGATGTAGTCGCTGAAGTCCACGTTCTTCACGCTGCTGACGGGCTGGAACGCGCCGCTGTCCAGCGCGAGCTGGCTGCCCACCTCGAAGATCTGCACCAGGGCCGGGGCCTTGCCCTGCCGCGCGGCCAGGATGGTCGCCTGGAGGCTGTCGTTGTAGCTGCCCTTGTAGCTGGGCACGACCTTCACGCCGGGGTTGGCCTTGTTGAACGCGTCGGCGCGCGCCTGGATCCAGCCGCTGCGTTTGGCGTCCCCGAAGGAATGCCAGAACTCGATGGTGGTCTGGGCCTGGGCGGCGGAGGCGGCGGGCCCGACCAGGGCCAGCGTCAGCAGGAGTTTCTTCACGTTCCGGAGGCTAGGTTCTCATGTTCAGGCGACCATCAGCGGCGCGTGACGGAACGGTCAGCGCGCTGTCGGCCCCCGGTCAGCTGGGCACGCAACCACATGAGGCGCAGGTCAGGGCACCTTCAGGGCGGATCGTGCGGCTGGTGACGCACGCCGCCGGGAGCGGGCCGTACAGTCGGGGGCATGATCCTCGTGACTGCCGCCACCGGAAACGTGGGCCGTGAACTCGTGCCCCAGCTGCTGGAGGCCGGGCAGCCCGTCCGCGCCGGGAGCCGCCACCCCGACCCGGCCCGCTGGCCGGACGCCGAGGCCGCTCCCCTCGACCTGACCGACCAGGACAGCGTGCGGGCCGCCGCGCAGGGCGTCAGCGCCGTGTACCTGATCGTCCCCGAGACGCTGGAAGCCGCGGACGTGCAGGCCACGCTGCGCACCCTGCGGGACGCGGGCGTGGCGCGCGTGGTCCTCCAGAGCGGGTTCGGCGTGCAGGGCGAGGGCAACCTGCTAGGCGACGCCGAGGCCGCCGTGCGCGCCAGCGGCCTGGAGTGGACGATCCTGCAACCGAACTGGTTCATGCAGAACTACAACCAGATGTTCCGCCGCGGCGTCCGCGACCGCCACGAGTTCGCGGAACCGGCCGGGACGCACCGCACGAGCTTCATCGACACGCGCGACATCGCGGCGGTCGCCGTGACGGTCCTCACGGAGGGCGGGCACGCGGGGCGCGTGTACCCGCTGACCGGCCCGGCCGCCCTCGACCGGCACGAGGTGGCGGCCGCCCTGAGCCGCGCGCTGGGCCATGAGGTCACGTACCGCCCGGTGGACGACGACGGCTTCGTGGACTTCCTGGTGTCCACCGGCGAGAGTGACGAGGAGGAGGCGCGCGCCATCGCCTCGATCTACCCGCCCATCCGCGCGGACGCCACGGCGCCCGTCACGGACGACCTGCCGCGCCTGATCGGCCGCGCCGGGCACACCATCGACGATTTCGCCCGGCACTACCGCGCCGACTGGCAGGCCTGACCGAACCCAGGACCACCCCTTAGCGCACGGTCAGGAGCACGTCCGGGTGATCTCCGATCAGGGCGTGCACGCCCAGTGCACTCAGGCGAGCGGCCTCGGCGGGGTCGTTCACGGTCCAGGTGTTCACCTGCCAGCCTCTGAGCCGCGCGGTGGTCATCAGGCTGGCGTCGATCAGGGCGTGGTGGGGGTGCAGGGCGGCGCTGCCGGTCCAGGCCATCACGGCGCGCACCAGCAGCGGCGGGTACGGTTTGTGGATCAGGAGGCCGCGCGGGGTGTCCGGTGCGGCGTTGCGCGCGGCGCGCAGCAGGGTCGGCATGAACGAACTCACGATCACGCGCCGTGAGACACCGTGCGCGCGGACGGCGTCCAGCGTGCGGCCCACCCGGTCGTCGGGCCGGGCGGCCTCGTGCTTGAGTTCCACGTTCACGAACGCCCCGGTGTCCGCCGCCCAGGCCAGGACGGCGTCCAGTGTGGGGACGAACGCGGGCAGCTCAGCGGCGCGCAGCGTGGGGAGCGCCCGGCCGTCCTCCAGCTGCGCGTCGTGATGCACGACCAGCGTGCCGTCACCCAGGCGGCGCACGTCCAGCTCCACGCCGTCCAGTCCGGCGTCCAGCGCGGCCTGGAAGCCGGTCAGGGTGTTCTCGCGGTGCAGGGCAGGCGTGCCCCGGTGGCCCAGCAGGAGTGGCGTCATCTGCGGTCACGCTACCGCGTAGCCGTCAGCGCGGCGTGTCGTCGCCGGGGCCCCCCTTGACCTTCCCCCAGGGACAGGGCGCACGCTGGGGGCACCTCCGGAGGTTCGCCCATGACCCATCCCCTCATGACCATCGGCACGTTCGCGCAGGCGGCAGGGCTGAGCCACAAGGCGCTGCGCCTGTACGACGACCTGGGCCTGCTGCGCCCCGCGCAGGTGGACCCCGACAGCGGGTACCGCCGCTACGACCCGGCGCAGCTCACGGACGCCCGCCTGATCGGTCTGCTGCGCCGCGCCGACCTGCCCCTGAGCGACATCCGCTCGCTGCTGGACACGCCCGCCCCGGAGCGGCCCGCCGCGCTGCGCGTCCACCTCGCCCGGCTGGAGCGCCTGCACCGCGAGCGGCGTGACCTGACCCTGTACCTCATCGCCCACCTGCAAGGAGAGACCCCCATGACCCTGCCCCCCGTCCAGACCCGTTTCCAGCCCGATCAGCCCGTCGCCACCCTGACCCGTCATGTGTTCGTCGCGGACCTGCCCGCCGCCATTCAGGGCGGCATGCAGGCCCTGCTGACCCACGTCGCCGCGCAGGGCTCGGTGGTGGGCGCGCCGTTCGTGATCTACCACGGCGAGGTGAACGCCGACAGCGACGGCCCCATCGAGATCTGCGTGCCGTACAGCGGACCGGTGACGCCCGGCGGGGACGTCGCCCTGCGCGTCGAACCCGCCCATCACGAGGCGTTCCTGGCCTTGACCCGCGAGCAGTTCGAGTTCCCGCAGATTCTCGCCGCGTACGACGCCACCTGCGCCCACGCGAACGCGCGCGGCACCTGCACGCTGCGCCCCCGCGAGGTCTACGGCTACGACTGGGACGGCGCCGCGCCCGGTGAGCCGGTCGGGGACGTCGCGCGGCCGTACGAACCGGCCGCCGTGACCACCTGACCCGGCAACACCCGGGGTGCCCTTCACGTCCCTGTCACGCCGCACTGAGGCGCGTGGGGGACGCTGGAGGGCATGAGCGACCAGAAGTCCAGCGACCAGCAGCCGGAGCAGTCCGGGCCGATCACGCCCAGCGCGAACCAGTTCGGGATGCAGGACCCGCGCGCGCAGTACCCCGCGCCGCCCTTCCCGCGCCAGCCGCAGGAGGCCCCGGGCACGGTGGGCGCCATGCAGCCCCGCCCGGATCACGGCGAGGAGAGTTACGTGGGCTTCGGCCGCCTCAGGGGCCGCCGGGCGCTGATCACCGGCGCGGACTCCGGCATCGGCCGCGCCGCCGCAATCGCCTTCGCCCGCGAGGGCGCGGACGTGGCCCTGAACTACCTGCCCGACGAGGAGGGGGACGCGCGGGAGGTCGTGGCGCTGATCGAGGCGGCGGGCCGGCGCGCCGTGGCGATCCCCGGCGACCTGAAGGACGAGGCGTTCTGCCGTGACCTCGTGACCCGCGCCGTGCAGGAACTGGGCGGGCTGGACATCCTGGTGAACAACGCCGGGAAGCAGGTCAGCCAGGAGAGCATCGAGGACATCACCACCGAGCAGTTCGATCAGACGTTCCGCACGAACGTGTACGCCATGTTCTGGATCACGCAGGAGGCCGCGCGGCACCTGGGGCCCGGCGCGAGCATCATCAATACCAGCAGCATCCAGGCGTACCGGCCCAGCCCGAACCTGCTGGACTACGCGAGCACGAAGGCGGCGATCGTGGCGTTCACGCAGGCGCTCGCGCAGCAGCTCGGGCCGCGTGGTATCCGCGTGAACGCCGTCGCGCCCGGCCCCTTCTGGACGCCGCTGCAACCCAGTGGCGGGCAGCCGCAGGAGAAGGTGCAGGAGTTCGGGGCGTCCACGCCGCTGGGCCGCCCGGGGCAACCGGCGGAACTTGCGCCGCTGTACGTGTTCCTGGCCTCACAGGAGAGCAGTTACAGCAGCGGGGGCACCTTCGGCGCGACCGGCGGACAGGTCCTGTTCTAGGGGTCGAACGTCAGCGAAGAGCAAAGGGGCCCCTCGCCCCACGGGTCCGGGGGCCGCTTAGACTGGGCGGGTGTTCAAGACCGCTTTCAAGGCCCTGCTGCCCCTGCTGGAGCGCGGGGCGCTGACCGCCGACCGCGCCTTCAGCGGGTACGTGCAGCCCCGCCGGGCGCGCGGGAAGCTGCTGCTCCAGCCGTACGTGGGCTGGGGCACCCCGGGCCGCGTGGAACTGCGCGGCCGGGTGCTGCTGCCCCGCACCGTCGCGCCCGCGCGCCGCACCGACCCGCGGATCCGCAACGCGCAGAACGTCCTGCGCCGCCTGTTCTCCCGCGAGGTGGGCGGCGTGACCGTCAGCGGTGTCCTGAACGGCCAGCGGGCCGCGGCGATCAGTGACAGCGACGGGTATTTCACGCTGGAGTTCACGCCGACCAGCCCGCTGCCCGGCGGGTGGCATCAGGTGCCGCTGCAACTCGACGGGCGCGAGGTGCAGGCCAGCGCCCGCGTGCAGGTCGTCGCGGACGCCCGCTTCGGCGTGATCAGCGACCTGGACGACACCGTCATCCAGTCGGACGTGACCAGCGTGCCGCGCATGCTCAGCACCGTCCTGACCGGCAACGCCCGCACCCGCCTGCCCTTTCCCGGCGTGGGCGCCCTGTACCGCGCGCTGACCCGCGACGGCGAGGCCCGCAACCCGATCTTCTACGTGTCCAGCAGCCCCTGGAACTTCTTCGACCTGCTGTGGCAGTTCCTCGACTACCGCCGCATTCCGCTGGGCCCGCTGTTCCTGCGTAACTGGGGCATGGACCTGCTCGGCGGGCACGGCGGGTACAAGCATGGCGTGATCGAGCAGATCTTCCAGCGCTTCCCGGACCTGAAGTTCGTGCTCGTGGGCGACAGCGGCGAGAAGGACCCGGAAATCTACGCCGAGGTCGTGCACCGCCACCCGGGCCGCGTGCTCGCCGTGTACATCCGCGACGTGACTGAGGCGCACCGCGACGAGGGCGTCCTGAAACTCCGCGAGGAGGTGCGCAAGGCGGGCGTGGACCTCGTGCTGGCCGCCGACAGCCTGAACGCCGCGAGTCACGCCATGGCGATGGGCCTGATCACGCCCGGCGAGTACCGCAGCGTCCTGACCAGCGTGGCGCGCAGCTACGAGACGTGAAGTCGGGAATGGGAAGTCGGCAGTAGGAACGGCAGGAACAGAGGAGAGGCGGCGCACACATTGGGGCCGCCTCTCTCTGATCTGCGTTACTGGCGGGGGCAGCGGTACAGCTTCACGCTGCGGGCCGCGAGGTTGGTCTCCTCGCCGGCCGTCACGGTGCCGCTGGCGTGGTCGTCGGCGGTGTCGAGCTCCAGCTCCCACGTCTCGCAGCCGGCCAGATCCGGCAGGCGGAAGGGGAGATCCACATGCGAGGCGTTCAGCAGCAGCAGCAGGTGATCATCCAGCAGCGGCTCGCCGCGCTCGTCCACGTCGTCCAGGCCGTTGCCGTCCAGGAAGATGCCCATGCTCTGGGTCTGGGGGTTGTTCCAGTCCTCGTCGCTCATCTCGGCGCCGTCGAAGCGCAGCCACACGATGTCGCGCACGTCCTCACCGCGGATGGTGCGGCCGCTGAAGAACTTGCGGCGGTGCAGGGACGGGTGGGACTTGCGCAGCGCGATGACCTTCTTCGTGAACGCCAGCAGCTCCTCGTCCAGGCTCGCCCAGTCGTACCAGCTGATCTCGTTGTCCTGACAGTAGGCGTTGTTGTTGCCCCCCTGGGTGCGGCCGATCTCGTCGCCGCCCAGCAGCATCGGCGTGCCCTGCCCGAGCAGCAGGGTCGCCAGGAAGTTGCGCTGCTGCTGACGCCTCAGGGCGTTGATGGCGGGGTCGTCCGTCTCGCCCTCTGCGCCGCAGTTCCAGGTGATGTTGTGGTTGTGGCCGTCGTTGTTGCCCTCGCCGTTGGCGTCGTTGTGCTTGCCCTCGTAGGTGACGGTGTCGCGCAGCGTGAAGCCGTCGTGGGCAGTCACGAAGTTGATGCTCGCGTAGGGTTTACGGCCGTCGTTCTGGTACAGGTCGCTGCTGCCGGTCAGGCGGTAGCCGATCTCGGAGGCCAGTCCGCCGTCACCCTTCCAGAAGGCGCGCATGTCGTCGCGGTAGATGCCGTTCCACTCGGCCCAGTTCACGGGGAAGTTCCCGACCTGATAGCCGCCCTCGCCGACATCCCAGGGTTCGGCGATCAGCTTGACCTGCCCGATGATGGGGTCCTGGTGGATGATCGTGAAGAAGCCCGAGAGCTGATCCACCTCGTGCAGCCCGCGCGCGAGCGTGGAGGCGAGGTCGAAGCGGAAGCCGTCGACGTGCATGTCCGTCACCCAGTAGCGCAGGCTGTCCATGATGAGCTGCAGGGTCTGCGGGTGGCGGACGTTCAGGCTGTTGCCGGTGCCGGTGTAGTCGAAGTAGAAGCGGGGGTCCTCGGCGACCAGGCGGTAGTACGTGGGGTTGTCGATGCCCTTGAAGGACATGGTGGGGCCCATGTGGTTGCCTTCGGCGGTGTGGTTGTACACCACGTCCAGGATGACCTCAATGCCGCTGGCGTGCAGGGCCTTGACCATCTGCTTGAACTCGTCCACGGCCCCGGCGGGGTTGCCCTTGCGCGCCTCGGCGCTGTAGCGCACGTCCGGCGCGAAGAACGACAGGGTGCTGTAGCCCCAGTAGTTCGTGAGGCCCTTGTCGAGCAGGAAGGGATCGTCCACGTGCTGGTGCACGGGCATCAGTTCGATGCTGGTGATGCCCAGTTCGCGCAGGTAGAAGAGGATGGGTTCGGTGGCGATCCCGGCGTACGTGCCGCGCAGCTCGTCGGGCACGTCCGGGTGGGTCATGGTGAGGCCCTTGACGTGCGCCTCGTAGATCACGGACTGGTGGAAGGGCACGTCGGGCTTGCGGCTGTCGCCCCAGTCGAAGCGGGGGTCCACGACGATGCCCAGGGGCGCACCGCGCTGCTCCTCTTCCTGCATGACGGTGTCTTCGCCGCCGGGCACGTAGCCGAACACGCCCCGGTCGAACTGCTCGGTGCCGTCGAGCGCCTTGGCGTAGGGATCGAGCAGCACCACGTTCGGGTTGAAGCGCAGCCCGCGTTCAGGGGCGTACTCGCCGTGCACGCGGTAGCCGTAGCGCTGCCCCGGTTTCACGCCGGGCAGGTAGCCGTGCCACACGAAAGCGGTCTGTTCACGCAGCGGCACGCGGGTTTCCTGGCCCTGCTCGTCGAAGAGGCACAGTTCGATGCCGGTGGCGTTCTCGGAGTACAGGGCGAAGTTGGTGCCTTTGCCGTCCCAGGTGGCTCCCAGGGGGTAGGAACGGCCGGGTCGGAGGATGGGGGGGGTGGTCATCAGGCTGCGCTCTCCTTTCGTGGCGGGGCAGGCGCGTCAGTGCGCCGCCCGGAACGTGGAAACGGTACCAGACCGCCCCGCGCACACCACAGCCACGGGCACAAACCCAAGCGAAGCCCAAGAGGGCTCTCATGGGGCTCACGGGGCCTGGGCAGCCGCCTGGACGCTTATGCCGACCTGAAAAAGCCCCCGGACAGTCGCCGGAGGCTCCCAGATGAGGCTCTTCTGAGTGGGCCGTCAAGCCTGCCGGGCTCAGAACTCCAGGCGGCCGCGCGGTCCGCTCAGGCGGTAGAGCTTCTCCGGCGTCCACAGCTCGTAGGTGTACATCGGGTACTGGCGCTTGAAGCGTCCCACCCGGTCCCAGACCTCGCGTGACTCGAACGGCACGACCAGGATCAGGCGGATCACGCTGTCCTCGTAGTCGTAGATGTAGAAGTCGAAGTGGAAGGTCTGCTCGCCGCCCCGGTCCGTGAACAGCGGGAACGAGAACGGCCGGTAGCGCCACGCCTTGTTCTTCTCCGTCAGGATCTTCGCCGCCACGCGCTTGAGGTTGCTGTCGGGGAAGGTCATCTTCTCGCCGTCCCGGTCGGTGAAGACCGTGTCCGGGGCGGGCGCGTCGAGCTGCACGCGCTTGAGTTCCGGCAGGGCCTTCTTCACCTTGGGCGGCGCGGCGCGGCGCGGCCCGCTCCCGGGGCGGCTGCCCGCGCGGCTCTCCGTGCGGCCCTCGCTGCGGCCTTCCCCGCGTGCCGGGGCGGCCTCGCCGGGCTTGCGGCGGGCGGGGTTGGTGCCGCCGCGCGCGCCACTGTTCACGGCGCCGCTCCTGCCCCCGCCGGACTTCACGCCGCCGCTCTGCGCGCCGCCCATCTTTGCGGCGCTGCGGCGCGGGCCGCCGGTGCCGCTCAGCTCGGTCCGCACGGGCCGGCTCTCACCGCCGCGCGAGTCACGGCCCGCGCCGCTTCCCTCGCTGCGTTCGCGCGCCGGGCGGGTGGTCTCGCGGGTCGCGCCGCCCCGACCCTGCGCGGTGTTTCGTTTGGGGGCACGGCCCCGTGAACCTTTCTTTGGCCCCGTCATAGCGTCCCAGTGTAGTGCACCCGCCGCAGAAAGGGCGAACGCCGCCCCCTGCCCTGATCGGGGGGCGGCGCGCCGGGTGCCGGTTACTTCGCGAGGCTGCGGATCAGGTCGAGGTTCACGAAGCGGTTCAGGTCCGGCACGTCGCGCGCGAAGCCCGCCTCCTTGTTCAGCTGCGCGTACTCCGCCAGGGTCTTGAGGTTGATGTCCCAGGTGACGCGCGTGCGGGCCAGGGCCTTGAACAGCTCGCTGGTGTTGGGGCGCTTGCCGGTGAAGGCGTAGATCTGCTCGGCGATGGATTTCTGCGCGCCCGCGTTGCTGCCCTTGATGTAGGTGATCGCGGCGAGGTGCCCCCTGAGCAGGCCCTTGACGGCCTCGGGGTTCGCGGCGGCGTACTTCGTGTTCACGGTCAGCACCGTGGTGGTGTAGTTGCCGCCCTCCCAGATGCCCTTCTCGTTCACGATCAGTTTCGCGCCCTGCGTCTCCATCACGGCGCCCCAGGGTTCCTGCACGAGCGCGGCGTCCACCTGCTTCGCCGCGAAGGCGGCGGGCATGTTCGCCGGGTCGATGGGCACGATGCTGACGGTGCCGCCCTCGTCGGTGGCTTTCAGGCCGTTCTCGTGCAGCAGGTGGCGCAGGCTGATGTCCTGCGTGCTGCCGCGCGTGGGCACCGCGACCTTCTTGCCGCTGAGGTTCTTCACGGTGCGCACGCCGCTGTCCCCGCGCGCCACGAGTACCGCCCCGGCGTTCGCGGCGCCCGCGTACACCTGGATGGGCACGCCGCGCATGAAGGCGTTCATGGCCGGGCCCGGGCCGACGTAGGCGGCGTCGATGGCGCCGGCGGCGAAGGCCTCGTTGATCTGGCTGCCGTTGGCGAATTCCTTGACGACCAGTTTCACGCCGTCCGGCAGGCTCTTCTGGATCAGGCCGCGCTGCACGCCGACCAGTCCGGCGGCGTGGGTGACGTTCGGGAACACGCCCAGGCGCAGTTCTTTCGCCTGTTGCGCGCCGGCGCTGGCGATGAGGGTCAGGGTCAGGAGGGGAAGCAGGGCACGCGTCATCCCGCTCAGGATAGCAGACCAGTTGACTGAACTTGTAAACTAGTCTGCTATCCCGGCGGGGCCTGCCCGAGGCGGGCGACGGCCTGCGGCGCGGCCCAGACGGGCTGCCCTGCCGGTCGGGGTGGGCATGCGTGAAGCCCTGGAGGCAGGGCTGGGCTCCAGGGCGGAGGAGAGAGGCCCGAAGCCACCCGGCATAGATAGTTGACATGATTTGTAATCTGATTTAAGGTGCCCTCACCCCACACCAGGGTCACTATCCAGAGCGGCTGAGGGAACAGGCCCGAGGACGCCGCAGCAACCAGGAGCCACATGAACCAGGTCAACCCACAGCCAGCCGACCGCCGCCCCCAGGGCCGCCCCCGCTGTTGTTGACCTGACCTCACCCTCCACGGTGCTTCACGCCTGCCCGAACCGGGACCGATAGCGGCGAGCGCACAGGCGCTCCCCTGAAAGGACAACCCATGACGCGATGTCGTCCCAGCTGAGGCGGCCGCCCACCCGGCGGCCCGGCCATCCCTCCGCTCCAAGCGGCGCGGCGCCACTCCGCGCCGCACCACTCTGCCCTCTGCCAGGAGCCCCCGCCATGACGGAAACCCTGCACGTCCGCTGGAAACCCGGCACGCTCGACACCCTGCTCGTCACCTCACCGCACGGCACGCTCGAATGGAACGTCCTGATCTTCGAGCGGGTGTACGGCCGCGCCCCACTGGCCGCGCTGTACCTCAGCGGGCGCACCCAGGTGACCCGCACCGCCCACCCGGCCCTGAGCGCCGCCACCGCCGCCTGACCTGAACCGTCGCGCCCCGCCGCCACTGACCCGCCCGCCGGGTCAGGCCGTCCTCCCTACCCCCAGGAGCCACCATGACGCACGCCGACCTGCCCGCCCACACCCTTCAGAGCCCCTCGCTGTACTGGTTCATTCCCTCCGGCGGGGACGGCCGCCAGCTCGGCCAGCCCAGCCGCCCGGCGCACTTCAGTTACCTCTCGCAGGTCGCGCAGGCCGCCGACGTGCTGGGCTTCGACGGCGCGCTGCTCCCCACCGGCGGCACCAACGAGGACACCCTGGTCGTCGCCAGCGCCCTGTCGAGCCTCACCCGGCAGCTGCGCTTCCTGGTGGCGCTGCGCCCAGGGCTGCTGTCGCCCGTGCTGGCCGCGCGCCTGACCGCCTCGCTCGACCGGATCAGCGGCGGCCGCGTGAACCTGAATATCGTGTCCGGCAGCGGCAATTTCGACTTCGAGGGCCTGAATCTCACGCAGGCGCAGCGCTACGCCCTGACCGGCGAGTGGCTCGGCGCGTTCCGCGCGCTGCTGCGCGGCGAGACCGTCAGTCAGCAGGGGGAGCATGTCCAGCTCGACCGTGCCCGCGCCCTGCTGCCCAGCGTGCAGCGCCCCTACCCGCCCATCTACTTCGGAGGCAGCAGCCAGCCCGCGCTGGAGGTCGCTGGGGAACACGTGGACGTGTACCTCAGCTGGGGCGAGCGGCCCGAGCAGCTGCGGGAGAAGTTCGAGCAGGTGCGCGCCGAGGCTGCCCGGCATGGCCGCCAGGTGCGCTTCGGGCTGCGCGCCCACGTCATCGTGCGCCCCACCGAGGACGAAGCCTGGGCGGCGGCCGAGCGCCTGATCGAGGGCGTCAGCGACGAGCAGATCGCGCAGGCCCACCAGGCCTTCCTCCAGAGCGCCTCCGAGGGGCAGCGCCGCCAGAGTGAACTGAACGGCGGCACCCGCGAATCCCTGCGCGTCGGCAAGAACCTCTGGGCGGGCGTGGGCCTCGTGCGCGGCGGGGCCGGCACCGCCTTCGTCGGTAGCCCCGAGAACGTCGCCGCCGCGCTGCGCGAGTACCAGGCGCTGGGCGTCGAGACGTTCATCCTCAGCGGCTACCCCCACCTGGAAGAGGCGTACCGCGTGGCCGAACTGCTGTTCCCCGCGCTGGGCCGCACCAGCCCGGTCTTCACGCCGCGCGACGGGCAGCCCCTGACGCACACCAGCACCCCCAGCGCCCACGGGCCCAGCACGCACGCCCCGGCCCTGCGCGCCGGTGAACCCGTCCTGACCGACGCCGCGCCCGCTGAACTGGGCCGCTTCCGCAGCATCTGAGCGCCGCCCAGCCCACCCAGACCGATCCACCCAGACCCAGCCCACCCGGACCCATCCACGGGAGGGGGCCCTCATCCCCGCCCCCTCCATTCCCAAATCCCATCAGGAGACTCCCATGACCACCCGACTGCGTTCCGCTGCCCTGACCCTCACCGCCCTCGCCCTCGGCGCGCTGTCCACCGCGCGGGCCGTCACCTTCACCATCGGCTACCAGAAAGGCGGCATCCCGAACATCCTCAAGGCGCGCGGGACCCTCGACAGGTACGCCGCGCAGGGCATCGATTTCCGCTGGGTGCTGTTCACCGCCGGGCCGCCCCTGCTGGAAGCCGCCAACGCCGGCGCCGTGGACTTCGGCAGTGTCGGCAACGCCCCGGGCGTGTTCGCCCTGGCGGGCGGCGCCGACCTGAAGTACGTGGGCGTGACCGTCAACCAGAGCGACACCACCGAGGCCGTCATCGTCCCGAAGAATTCCGGGATCCAGAAGGTCAGCGACCTGAAAGGCAAACGCATCGGCGTGGCCCGCGGCAGCAGCGCGCACGCCTTCCTGTACAGCGTGCTGCGCAGCGCGGGACTGACCTTCAATGACGTGACGGTCGTGCCACTGCTGCCACCCGACGCGCGCCCCGCCTTCGAGAACGGCAGCATCGACGCCTGGGCCATCTGGGACCCGTTCCTCACCACTGCCCTGCAGAGCAGCGGCGGCCGCGTCCTGCGCGACCATGCGGGCCTCGGACGCGGGGACAACTACCACCTCGTGCCGGGCAGCGTCCTGAAGAACGCCGAGAAGAAGCGCGCCCTGCAGGTCCTGCTGGCCGAACTGGAAAGTGCCGCCAACTGGGCAAACGTGAACCGCCAGACCGTCATCAACCAGTTCAGCGACGAACTCGGCATTCCGAAAAGTGTCCTGGCGGTGACCGTGCCCAAGAGCGTGCCCTTCAACATCCGGCCCTTCCGTGCCTCGGACCTGAAACCGCTCCAGGCTCTCTCGGTCGCGTTCCGCGAGGCGGGCGTCCTGCCGCGCGACGTGCCCCTCGGCCCGCAGACCTACGTGACCCTCCCGGCATTCCGCGCCGCGCTGCCCGCCCTGGGGCTCAAGTGACGGTCGGCACGGGGGCCGAGGGGCGGCGGACGCGGGCCCTCCCGACGGCTCAGACTGCGCCCGCTGCCAGCCGTCAACCTGGGCGTGGGTGGCAGGGCGAGTGGGTGCGCTGGCTGGTGCCGCTCCTGATCGTGCTGGGCTGGCAGCTGGCCGCCAGCACCGGTCTGCTCAACCCGCGTGTCCTCCCGGCGCCCAGCGCCGTCGTGGGGGCTGCCTGGGAGCTGACGCGCAGCGGCGACCTGGGCCGCCACTTCCTGATCAGCCTCCAGCGCGCCGGGCTGGGCATCCTGATCGGCGGGGGGCTGGGCTTCACGTTCGGTGTCCTGACCGGCACCGTCCGCGCCGCGAACCTGCTCCTCGACACGACCTTCCAGATGATCCGCACCATTCCGAACCTCGCGCTGATCCCGCTGGTGATCCTGTGGTTCGGGATCGGCGAGAGCGGCAAGGTGTTCCTGATCGCCCTGGCCACCTTCTTCCCGGTGTACCTGAACACCCTGCACGGCGTGACCGGCATCGACCCGCGCCTGACCGAGATGGCCCGCGTGTACGGCCTCTCGCCGCTCGACACCTTCCGCCGCGTCACGCTGCCCGGCGCGCTCCCCGGCGTGCTGGTGGGCGTGCGTTACGCGCTGGGTATCTCCTGGCTGGCGCTGGTCGTCAGCGAGTCCTTCGGCGCGAGCAGCGGCATCGGCTTCCTGGCTATGGACGCCCGCGAGTTCTTCCGCACCGACGTGATCGTCCTCGCCATCCTGATCTACGCCCTGATCGGCAAGGCGGCCGACGTCCTGGTCCGCGCCCTGGAACGCCGCCTGCTGCCCTGGCAGGTGAGCGCGTGACCGCCGCCCCCACCCTGACGGGTGACCTGACGTCCGCCGGCGTGCCCATCGACCTGCGGGACCTGAGTGCCGCGTACGGCGAGCACGTCATCCTGCGCGACCTGACCCTGAGCGTCACCCCCGGCGAACGCGTCGCGCTGGTCGGCGCGAGCGGCGGCGGCAAGACCACCCTGCTGCGCGCCCTGGCCGGCCTGATCCCCACGCAGGGCACCCTGCGCATCGGCACCGGCTCCCCGGTCCGCACCCGGGTCATGTTCCAAGAAGACCGCCTGCTGCCCTGGCTGGGCGCGCTGGACAACGTCGCCCTGGGCCTGGCGCGCCCCGAACGCCACCGCGCTGCCCGCGCCCTGCGGGACGTGGGGCTCGCCGGGCGGGAACGCGCCTACCCGCATGAACTGAGCGGCGGGCAGCGCCAGCGGGTCGCCCTGGCCCGTGCCCTGGCCCACAGACCGGACCTGCTGCTCCTTGACGAACCCTTCGGCGCGCTCGACGCCCTGACCCGCGCCGACATGCACGACCTGCTCGACACGCTGCTGACCGACACGGGCGCCACCACCCTCCTCGTCACGCACGACCTGGACGAGGCGCTGAAACTCACGGACCGCGTGCTGCTGCTGCGCGCCGGGCAGGTCGCGCTGGACCTCCCGGTGCCGCTGGCCCGGCCCCGCCGCCGCCTGGACACCGAGCCGCTGCGCGCCCACCTGGAAACGCAGCTGCACTGATCCACCCCGGCACGCCGGGTTCAGGCGCCCTCCGGAACGCGCTGAGGCGACCTTCACACAACAGCGCCGCAGCCTGTGGTTCAGGGCGAGCGGCGCTGCCATTGGGTCAGGCCCTGGACCTCAGCTCAGGTCGGCAGGGGAAGCGGCTTCAGGCGCGCAGCAGGCGGCCCAGCAGGGCCAGCTGCCCCACGTGGTACGCGGTGTGATCGGCTACCAGCAGGAATTCCCGCAGCCACGTCTGCCCGCCCGCGTTCACGCCGTTCGGGACCACCGCCAGCAGGTCGGTTGCCGGGTCGTCCAGCAGGGTCAGCAGGTCGCGCAGGTCCTCCCGGTACGCGGCCACCTGCGCCGCCCAGTCCCGCGCCGCGCCCGCCGGGTCGTGCGGCCAGTACCCCTGAGGCCAACGGACCTCCGCATAATCGTCATCCTGGATGAAGTTCAGGATGTCGCGCTGCGTGAACCGCAGGTGCCACAGCACCTCCGACGCCGAGTACGGCAGACCGGGAAGGCGCTCGCCCGCACGGGCGGTCGGGAAGTCGTCCAGCACCTCGTCCAGCGTGATGTGCGCCTGGGCCTGGGTCAGCAGCGCGCGCACGTGGGCGCGCAGAGCCGCGTCCGCTTCGGGGGTCAGTCCGGTCGTCATGCCCCACCGTACGCCCCACCGGATGAAAAAACCTCCCGCTGCGGGGAGGTTCACTTCCGGTGATCCAGTTGGTCAGTACTGACGGCCGAAGATCACGCGCTTGCCGTACGCGCTGGGTTTACCGCACTTCACGCACTGGCCCTCGCCCGGTTCGTTGAAGAACTCCGCGTCGTCCAGCGGCACGTTGCGGGTGGTGGCCTTGGTGGCCTCCTTGATGCTCTTCTCGCAGTCGGCGTCCCCGCAGTGGTACGCGCGCACCCAGTTGCCCTCCTCGATCTTCGCGGCGAAGGTCTCGAAGTCGTCCACGGGGATGGTGTGCTCCAGCATGAAGCTCGTGGCGCGGCTGAGCAGCCAGTCGTGAATGCCGTCCAGGCGGGCCGTCATGCCGCCCACCGCCTCGGCGCGGGGCAGGGTTTCCTTCTCGTCGCCGTTGCGGCTCTTCACGACGACTACGCCGCTCTCCAGGTCGCGGGGGCCCAGTTCGATGCGGACGGGCACGCCCTTGAGTTCCCAGTCGTTGTACTTGAAGCCGTTCGTGACCCCATCACGTTTATCGACCTTCACGCGGACGCCCTGGGCGCGCAGTTCGGCCGCCAGCTTCTCGCCTTCTTCCACCATCTGGTCGAAGTTGTCCTTGCGACCCACCGGAATCACGACCACCTGAATGGGCGCGATGCGGGGCGGCATGATCAGCCCGAAATCGTCCCCGTGCGTCATGATGATCGCCCCGATGATGCGGCTGGAGATCGCCCAGGAGGTGGTGTGCGCGAACTCCTCGCGCTGCTCGCGCGTCTGGAACTTCACGTCGAAGGCTTTACTGAAGTTCTGGCCCAGGTAGTGTGACGTTCCGCTCTGGAGGGCCTTCCCGTCGCGCATCATGCCCTCGATGGAGTACGTGGCGACCGCCCCGGCGAAGCGCTCGCTGGCGGTCTTCTCGCCGCGCACCACGGGCAGCGCCAGCACGTCCCGGCAGAACTCGTGGTAGATGTCCAGCATCTGCCGCACCTCGCCGCGCGCCTCGCTTTCGTCGGCGTGCGCGGTGTGGCCCTCGTGCCAGAAGAACTCACTCGTGCGCAGGAACGCCTTCGTGCGCAGCTCCGCGCGGAACACGCTGCCCCACTGGTAGTGCAGGAACGGCAGGTCACGGTAGGAGTTCAGCCAGCCGCTCCACATGTGCCCGATGATCGTCTCGGACGTGGGCCGCATCACGTACGGCTCGGCGAGTTCCTCGGTGCCGATCTTGTTCACCGTGAACAGCTCCGGCGCGAAGCCCTCCACGTGATCCGCTTCCTTCGTGATGAAGCCCATGGGAATCAAGGTGGGGAAGATCAGCGATTCGTGCCCGGTCGCCTTGAACCTGTCGTCCAGCCAGCGCTGAATGTTCTCCCACAGCGCGCTGCCGTAGGGCCGCACGACCATCGCGCCCGCCACCGGGCTGTTGTCGGCCAGGTCGGCCTTCTTCACGACCTCGTTGTACCAGTCGTTGAAATCCACGCTCTGGGGCGTCACGCCGTACTGCTGCGCCTTCCTGTCCTGTTTGCCGCCGTCTTTCGTCATCGCCCCGCATGATACCGGGCGCGGGCAAAGCGCCGCGCCGAACCGGGCACGCGTCCGCTGCGCCACCCTGCGGATGCCGGGTCAGGCCGGGTGGGGGAGACTGGGCCTATGAGTCCCGAGCCCGTGTTCTTCTACCGGACGGCACATCCGTTCTCGAATTTTCACCCCAGCGTGTTCACTGACGGCGGCGTGACGTACCACTGCGCCGAGCAGTACCTGATGGCCCGCAAGGCCGCGCTGTTCGGGGATGAGGTGACCCGGCGGGCGATCCTGGCCGCCCGCACGCCGGGCGAGTGCAAGGCGCTGGGCCGCCGCGTGAGCCCGTACGACGAGGCCCGCTGGGCGCAGGAACGGTTCGGAGCAGCGCTGGACATGCTGCGTCTGAAGTTCGGTCAGAACGCGCGGCTGCGGGCGGCGCTGCTGGGCACTGGCGAGGCAGAGCTGGTGGAGGCCGCCCCGAACGACCGGATCTGGGGCGCGGGGTTCAGCGAGCAGGACGCGCCGGGCGCGCGGCAGGCGTGGGGGGAGAACCTGCTGGGCCGCGCGCTGATGGCGGTACGCGCGGAGCTGACGGCGGATGACGGTTCCCTCAAGGTCGGGTCAGGCTGACCTGAATGGTCCTGTCATGGGGCGGCCATCTGGCCGGGCGACACTGCTCGCATGACGAAGATGAATGCCGGCGAGATCAGTGAGCACATCGCGCAGACCGTGAAGGCCCGCCTGGAGCAGGGCGGCGAGCATCTTCAGGTGAAGGACGTGAACGGTGAGCACGTGGGCACCGTGGACCACATGGACGGCGAGCGCGTGAAGCTCACGAAGACGGACAGCGCGGACGGGCAGCACCATTACCTGAGCCTGGATCAGGTCGAGAGCGTGGATGACGTGGCGGTGTACCTGAACGTGGAGCGCAGCGCCATCGCGTAACCCAGCCTGTTGACCCCCTGGCGGCGTGACGAGCAGGTCACGCCGCTTTTTCGTGTCCTTCCGGAACGTTCAGGTAGCCTCAAGTGTTCCTGAGGGAGCGTGAAGGTGCGCCTCAGGGAGGGGCCGGGGTGGGCGCCTAGGGTGGTGAGCGGAACGGTTTAACGTCATACGACCTCATTCGCGCGACCCCTGGAGGTCCCCATGCCCACGATTCAGACGAAGCACGCCCACGCCCCGCAGACCGAGCTGTACTACGAGACCTATGGCCAGGGCCGCCCGGTCGTGCTCATTCACGGCTGGCCGCTGTCGGGCCGCATGTGGGAAGGGCAGATCGACGCGCTGCGCCACGCGGGGTATCAGGTCGTGTCGTATGACCGCCGCGGCTTCGGCCAGAGCGGTAAGACCGCGACCGGCTACACCTACGACGTGTTCGCCAGTGACCTGAAGGACCTGCTGGAGGCACTGAACCTGACCGACGTGACGCTGGTGGGCTTCAGCATGGGCGGGGGCGAGGTCAGCCGCTACGCCGGGCTGTACGGCACGGACCGCGTGCGCAGCGCGATGCTCGTGGCGTCTGTCGCGCCGTACCTGCTCAAGACCGCTGACAATCCGGACGGCGGCATGAGCGTGGAGGACATCGAGGGCATGGTCAAGCAGGTCGCGCAGAACCGCCCGCAGTTCCTCGCGGGCTTCACGAAGAAGTTCCTGAACTGGGACGAGAACGGTAGGGAGCTGGGCGACGAGTTCCTGGATTTCGCGGCCATGATGTACCTGCAGGCGTCCCCGGTCGCCACGCAGGAGTGCGTGCGCGCCTTCGGCGAGACGGACTTCCGCGCGGATCTGGCGCGGCTGAGCGTGCCGACGCTCGTCGTGCACGGCGACAAGGACCAGATCGTGCCGCTGGAGGCGAGCGGGCAGCGCGTGCCGCAGTACGCGCCGAATGCCGAGCTGCACGTGATGACGGGTGCGCCTCACGGCCTGAACGCCACGCATGGCGACGAGTTCAACAAGATTCTGCTGGACTTCGTGGCCCGCTGAGTCACGACTGAACTGGGGTGGTCCGGCCGCGTGCCGGGCCGCCCTTTGCGTTGGTGGGGGAGGAGGCACCCCCATCTTGGAAACAGTTCCAAAATCTGGGTATGCTGGGGGGGCCATGCCTCAACCTGCCCTTTCCCGGACGCTGATGACCGGGGCGCTGCGCGCCGCCTTCGACGACGACCGCGACGCCGACACCTTCGCGCTGCGCCTGGACCGCTACGGCCCGGAACTGCTCGCCAGCCTCCAGGCCGCCTACGGCGAGCAGGCCGAGCCCCTGCTGGCGCAGCTGCTGGAGGTCATGCTGCACGCCTACCACACCCGCCCCGCCGACCTGAAACGGCTGGACGAGGCCCGGCTGCTGACCCCCGACTGGCTCCAGCAGCCGGAAACGGTGGGGTACGTGGCGTACACCGACCGCTTCGCAGGCACCCTGAAGGGCGTGCAGAGCCACCTCCCGTACCTGGAGGACCTGGGGGTCACGTACCTGCACCTCATGCCCCTGCTGAAACCCCGGCCCGGCGAGAACGACGGCGGGTACGCCGTGCAGGACTACCGCGCCGTGCGCGACGACCTGGGCAGCATGGACGACCTCTCGGCGCTGGCCGCCGACCTCCGGGCGCGCGGCATGAGCCTCGTGCTCGACCTGGTGCTCAACCACGTGGCGCAGGAACACGAGTGGGCCGCGAAGGCCCGCGCGGGCGATCCCACCTACCGCGCGTACTTCCATGTCTTCCCCGACCGCACCGAACCGGACGCCTACGAGCGCACCCTGCCGGAGGTCTTCCCGGACTTCGCGCCCGGGAACTTCACCTGGGACGACGCCGCGCAGGGCTGGGTGTGGACGACCTTCAACACGTACCAGTGGGACCTGAACTGGGCCAACCCCGACGTGCTGCGCGAGTTCGTGGACATCATCCTGCACCTCGCCAACCGCGGCGTGGAGGTCTTCCGGCTGGACGCCATCGCGTTCCTGTGGAAACGCCTGGGCACCGACTGCCAGAACCAGCCCGAGGTGCACCACCTGACCCGCGCGCTGCGCGCCTGCGCCCGCATCGTCGCGCCCGCCGTGGCCTTCAAGGCCGAGGCGATCGTGGCGCCCGCCGACCTGATCCACTACCTGGGCACCGGGGACCACCACGGGAAGGTCAGTGACATGGCGTACCACAACTCGCTGATGGTGCAGCTCTGGAGCAGCCTCGCCAGCCGCGACACCCGCCTGTTCACGCAGGCCCTGTCCGCCTTCCCGCCCAAACCCACGAACACCACCTGGGGCGTGTACGTCCGCTGCCACGACGACATCGGCTGGGCGATCAGCGACGCGGACACGAACGCCGTGGGCCTCAGCGGGCCCGGGCACCGGCACTTCCTGTCGGACTTCTACAGCGGCGAGCATCCGGGGACCTTCGCGCGCGGGCTGGTCTTCCAGTTCAACCCGCAGACCGGCGACCGCCGCATCAGCGGTACGCTCGCCAGCCTCGCCGGCCTGGAGGCCGCGCTGGACACCGGCCAGCCGCAGGCCGTGGATCACGCCGTGCGGCGCATCCTGCTGCTGCACGCCGTCATCCTGGCGTTCGGCGGCGTGCCGCTGCTGTACATGGGCGACGAACTGGCCCTCCTGAACGACCACGCGTTCGCGGACACGCCCGAGCACGCCGCCGACAACCGCTGGGTGCACCGCCCCCGCATGGACTGGACCCGCGCGCAGGACGCCGCCCGCGACGCGGGCACCCCGCACGGCCGCGTGAACGCCGGGCTGCGCCACCTGATCCACGCGCGCCGGGCGCTGCCGCACCTGCACGCCAGCATCGAGAGCCGCCCGCTGCCCAGCCCCGACCCGTGCGTGCTGCTGCTGCGCCGCGACCACCCGCAGGGCACGTTCCTGAGCGTGTACAACTTCAGCGAGCACACCATCCAGTTCCCCGCGCACGTCCTGCGGGACGTGCTGGGCGAGCACGCCGTGGATCACGTGGCGGGAAGTGCCTTCACCTTCGGCGCGCACCCGGTCATCCTCGACCCCTACCGGGCGCTGTGGCTGACCGCCGCCGGAAACGGCCCGCTGGGCTGACCGGCGGCCGGGGCGGTCACTCCGGCGCGGCCGCCTCGTCGCCCGGCAGGGCGGGCAGGGTGAAGTGCACCTGCACGCCCTCGGGGCGCGACTCGATCCAGATGTGGCCCCCGTGACGTTCCACCACCCGGCGGCACACCGCCAGCCCGATGCCGTTGCCGCCCGCCGCCGCGCGCGAGTGCAGCCGCTGGAACATCCCGAACACCTGCTCGGCGTGCTTCTGCGGGATGCCGATGCCGTTGTCCGTCACCGTGAACTGCACCCACGCCCCCTGCGCCTGCGCGGACAGATGCACCCGCAGCGGCCTGGGCGAACGGAATTTCAGGGCGTTGCCGAGCAGGTTCGCCAGCAGCTGCCGCACCTGCGGGGCGTTGGCCTGCACCTCCGGCAGGTCGTCACGGGTGACGCGCGCGCCCTCCGGCCAGGGCAGCGCGCGGGCCACCTCGTCCCACACGACGCCCAGATTCATCGGACTCAGGGGCGGCTGCGTCGCCACGTTCGACAGGGTCAGGATGTCCCGCACGAGCTGCCGCGCGCGGAACGCCTGCTCCGTGATGCGCTGCAGGTACGTGTCGGCCCGCTCGTCGAGCACCTTGCCGGTATACCGGTGGCGCAGGATGTCCGCGTACGCCCCCAGGGTCCGCAGCGGCTCCTGCAGGTCGTGACTCGCCACGTACGCGAACTGGGCCAGCGCCTGATTGCGGTCCTCCAGTTCGGCGTTCTGCCGCTCCAGTTTCGCCTGACTGGCGGCCAGCGCCTGCGTGCGTTCCTGAATGCGGCTCTCCAGCTGGGCATTCAGGCGCGCGGCCTCCAGCTCGGCCAGTTTGCGCCGCGTGATGTTCTCGTGCGCCACCAGCGCGAACCGCGCGCCGTCCTGCTCGAAGGCCGTGACGCGCGCCACGAAGAAGCGCTGCTCGGTGGGCGAGTGGCACGGGTATTCCAGCTCGAACAGGGTCTCCTGGCCGGCCAGCACCGCGCGGATGCCCACCGCGATCTGCTGGGCGTCACGCCGGTCGGCACCCAGGGCCGCCTCGCACACCGACAGGTAGTTCACTCCCACGTCGTCATCGCCGCCGTTTTCGCGCGCGAAGGTCCGCCACGCCTCGTTCACGGCCAGGATCACGCCCCGGTCGTCGAGGATGGCGATGATGGCCGACAGCGCGTCGAACGCTGCACCCGCAAACCGCTGCGGCACCGTCTTCACACCCGGCCCGCGACCGTGGGGCGGGCGCGGCGGCCGGCGCAGGCAGTCATGACGTCACCCTAGCATCTTCCCGGGAAGCGCATATCCTCCGGGCGTCCCATGCGCTAAGGTGAGGCGATGTCCAGACCCTTTACCGTCCTACTGGTCGAGGACGAGCTCGCCGACGCCGAACTGTTTCAGGATCTGCTGGCCGAGGTGGCCGCCGATATTCGCGTGGAGCACGTCGAGAACGGACAGGCCGCCCTGGAACTCCTGCAGCGGCCCCACGCGCCGCGCCCCGATCTGATCGTGCTCGACCTGAACATGCCGGTCATGAACGGCCACGATTTCCTGGTGCAGGCCAAGACCGTGCCGGACCTGCGGGCCATTCCCGTGATGGTGCTGTCCACCAGCGACCACCCGGACGACATTCACCGCGCCTACGACGGCTACGCCAGCGGGTACGTGGTCAAGCCCGGCAGCTACCGGGAGTACACCCAGGTGCTCGACACCGTGCAGGCCTACTGGCGCGGCCTGGTGCGCCTGCCACGCCTGGAAGACCTGGCCCGCTGACCGGGAAGGGCACAAGGGCGGGAGGGGCACCTGACTGCGGGCGCCCCTCCTGTTCGTTGCTTTCTGTGCGTGGACGGCTCAGATGAAGGCCAGGATCGCCTTGTGCACCAGCCAGCCCAGCGCGATGCACACCGGGATGGTGTAGATCCACGCCTGCACGATCCGCCCGGCCACCTGCCACTTGACCTTCTTGAAGCCCTTGGTGGTGCCCACGCCCATGATCGCGGTGCTGATGGTGTGCGTGGTGCTGACCGGGATGCCCAGGCGGCTCGCGCCGTCGATGATCAGGGCCGCGCCGGTCTCGGCGATGAAGCCGTCCACGGGCTTGAGATCCACGACCTTGAAGCCCATGGTCTTGATGATGCGCCAGCCGCCCACGGCGGTGCCCGCACCCATGGCGGCGGCTGCGGACAGGATGACCCACAGGGGCACCGTCTCGATCTTGGTGCCGGTGTACGCGGCCAGCGCGAAGGTGATGATCCCCATGGTCTTCTGCGCGTCGTTGCCGCCGTGACTGAAGGCCATGAACGCGGCGCTGAAGATCTGCAGCGTGCGGAACGTGCGGGTCACCACGCGCGGTTTCATCCAGCGCAGCACCAGCCAGGAGATCAGGAAGAACAGGATGATCGGCACGATGAACCCCAGCGCCGGGCTGGTGATCAGACCGGTCAGGGTCTTCTGGACGCCCTTGGGGATGATGATGCCCCAGCCGCCCGCCGCGACGCCCGCGCCCACCATGCTGAACACCAGAGCGTGGCTGGAGCTGCTCGGCAGGCCCTTCCACCACGTGAAGAGGTTCCAGACGATCGCGCTGACCAGCGTGGCGCCCACGAGGTGCAGCGTGGCGTAGTCCTGCGGGATGATGTCCTTGCTGATGGTCTTGGCGACCGCCGTGCCGGCCAGCGCGCCCACCACGTTCAGCACGGCTGCCATGGCGATGGCCTGCGCGGGCGTGAGCACCTTGGTGGCGACCGACGTGGCGATGGCGTTGGCGGTGTCGTGGAAGCCGTTGATGAAGTCGAAGATCAGCGCCAGCGCCACGATGACGATCAGGCTGAGAAGAGCAGTATCCACACCAGTCCTCAGGCGTTCTTCAGGAGGATGCTTTCGACGGTCTTCGCGACGCGCTGCGCCTGATCGCTCGCGTTCTCGATGAGATTCACGATCTCCCCGCCGCGCATGGCGCGGATCATGCCCTGCACGTCGTTCACGCCGTGGTACAGGGTGCGCTGCACCTCGTCGCTGATCGTGTCGCCCTGATCCTCCAGCGCGCGGATCTCCTTGGCGATGCGGGTCAGCTCACCGATCTTGTTGTTCTGCTCGATCATGGGCATGCCCTGCGCGAGCAGCGCGCACTGCTGCTCGACCACGCGCGCCAGGCGCGCCATGGCGGGCAGCGGGGCCTCCACGCCGTACAGGCTGAGCTTGCGCGCCGCGTCCTCCATGTCGTCGACCAGATCGTCGAGTTCGTCGTTCAGGGCAATAATGTCCTCACGGTCGAAGGGCACGATGAACGACTCGGCCAGCAGGGTGGTCACCTCGGCACTCAGGCGGTCGCCCTCGTGCTCCAGGTCACGTACGCGCTGGACTTTGGCGTCGACGTCGGTGTAGTTCTCCAGCAGATCCACCAGGGCCTGCGCGGTCGCGTGCGCGTTCCGCGCGGCGGCGGCGAACTTCTCACTGAACTTGGGGTTGCTGGGCATGAATTTAGACAGAACCATGACAATCCTCCCGATTCTCCACCCGAATGTCATGGGAATGTCAGCCCGGGCGGTCAAGGTGAGGCGGGAGGGCCACACTGGTCGCCTCCCGCCGTTGAAGGGTCAGTCTACAGGGTTCAGGGCAGCTTGAGGGGCTCCGTGAACGTCGCGCGGCAGGAGGCGAAGCAGTCGGTGATGGTGTTCGCGCCCGCCGGGGTGCTCTTGGCGTCCGGGATGATGTCGCCCGCGCCGTAGCCGTCCCCGCCGAAGATGCCGCCCATCAGGCCGAGCCCGGCGGCGGGTTTGCCGCTCAGGCCCAGCGCCGTCCAGGGAATCGCGAGTTCCACGGTCTGATCGGGGGCCGCGCCGCTGCTGGCCTGCAGGTAGTCCGCAGCGTTCACCTCGGGCGTGGCCGTGTCGCTCTGCACGAGGCGCAGCTGGGCCTTCTCGGTGCCGTAGCGGGCGATGAAGGCGTTCACGCCGTCCACCTGACCGCCGAAGGTCGCGGCGCGCTTCCAGGCCTCGAACTGATCGGCCTGTTTCGCGCCGCCGGGCGCGGTGTCGAGGTACAGGATCGCGCTGTTGCCGTCCACCCGGTAGGTGTACGCGAGGTACAGGTACTGGGCGTCACTGTCGGCCCGCAGGCTCAGCCAGTTGTTGTTCGCGCCGAAGGTCCCCTCGGCGGGGCTCTGCACGCTGACGGCGGGGGCCGTCCAGTCGCTCAGGTCGCCGTCGATGGTGTACTTCGTACGCAGGTCGCGCGCCAGGGTGATGTTGGCGTCCTGCGCGGGCGCCGTGACGTTCAGGGTGCCGTCCACGTACCCGCCCGCGCTGGCTTTCAGGGTCTGCGCCCCGGCGGGCACGCGCAGGGTGTAGGTGCCGTCCGGGAAGGTGATCGCGTAGTTCAGGTCGGGGTTGGCGCTCGTGGCTTCCACCAGTGCCCCGCCCAGGTTCTGCCCGCCGCCCGTGACGCGCCCGGTGATCGTGGCGGCCGGGACGGGCTGCTCGGTGAAGTCGTACGTGCCGCTGTAGGCGTTGCCGTTCGTGCCGACCACGTAGGCGCGGTCGCCCTGGCCCGGGGCCTCGTAGCCGCCGTTCTTCGCGCTGGCGCTGTCGTTGCCGAACTTGAACTTCACCTCGCGGAACAGCGGCAGGTCGATGCTGGTCTTCCACACGCCCGGGGTGTCCTGGGTCATGGGGTACTCGATCTGGCTGCCGGTGTCGAAGCGGCGCAGCTCGATGGGCCCGTTGCCCTGGGTGCGGGCGTCCACGGTGAACGTCACCTTCGCGGTGTTCTTGCTGCTCGGCGTGCCGGTGGCCGTCACGCCTTTGCTCTCGGCCCCGGCGCTGTCCACCGTGACCACGCGGAATGTGGTGTTGACGTCGTTCGTCAGGCCGCGCACCAGGAAGCTGCCCTGCGTGGCGGGAATAGGCGCGAAGTTCACGAGGCGCTCGGTGCCGCCCGCGGGCGTCACGTACACGCGGTACCCGGCGACCTTCGCGTCCGTGCCCGGCGTCCAGTTCAGCTGCGCGGCGCTGTCGCCGGCCTTCACGGTCAGGCCCGCGACCTCGGGCAGCGCCGGGTTCACGGTGCCCGCCGCGCCGGAGCCGCTGGGCGCGGTGACGGCCAGCACGCTGCGGGCGGGCACGCGGCCCACCAGTTTGCCGCCGCTGACGCTCAGGGTCATGGCGCGGCCCGTCACCTCGGTCAGGGTGGTGCCGGAGAAGGTGCCCAGCAGCGGAATCCCGCCGCCACTCAGGCTGCCCAGATCCAGTTCGGTGTCGCCGTTGTTCACGACGAACACCACGGGCTGCCCGGCCACGCCCTGCACGCCGCTGATCACGCGGCGGTAGGCCAGGACGGGCGCGCCGCCGTTCGGGCGCCAGAGTTCCTGCTGCGCGCCGCGCGTCAGCGCGCGGTACCTGGCGCGCGCGGCGGCCAGGGTGCCCAGGCGCTCGTCCAGCGTGCTGCCCGCCAGGCGGGTGAAGTCCATGTCCTCGCGGTTGCCCTGCCCCAGCGGGTAGTCGTAGGGATCACCCTTGCCGGCCTGGGCGTACTCGGTGCCCTGCCAGACGCTGGGCGTGCCGCGCGAGAAGTACATGGTGGACAGCGCCATATCCAGGCGCTCGGCGGCCTGCGCGGCGCTGCCGCCCCGCTCGGTGACCTCGCTGACGAAGCGGCGCACGTCGTGGTTGTCCACGAAGGTCGTCAGGCGGGTGGGGTCGCGGTACACGCCGTCCTGCGCGAACACGTCCGCCATGCGGTCGAGGTTGCCGCCCGCGCTGCTCATCTGGTCCTTGAAGGCGTAGTACAGCGCGAAGTCGAACACGCTGGGCGCGCCGAGCTCGTTCATGAAGCGCGCGAGGTACGCGGGGTTGCCGTCGAACACCTCACCGACCGACCAGATCTTGTTCGCGTCGCCCGCGCCGCCCGCCTTGAAGAACTGCGTCCAGTAGGCGTCGGGCACGTGCTTCATGGTGTCGATGCGCAGCCCGTCGATGCCGGTCGCGCCGCGCCAGTACGTCACGAAGTCGTTCAGGTAAGCGGTGACGGCCGGGAGTTCCTGCTTGAAGTCCGGCAGGCCCGCCAGATCGCAGTCGGTGGTCTTGTTCTCGGCGGCCTTGCAGTCTTCAGGCGTGTGGAACCAGTCGGGGTTCGTCTTCGTGAGGGTCGCGCCGTACCCGGCGTGGTTGACCACGATGTCCTGAATGACCTTGATCCCGTTCCTGTGCGCCGTGTCGATCAGCGCCTTGTACTCGTCGAGGGTCCCGAAGTGCGGATCGACCTTCTTGAAGTCCTCGGCCCAGTACCCGTGGTAGCCGGCGAACGGCTTGCCCTGGCTGGGGCCGCTGCCGGTGTTGATCGCCGGGACCTGCAGCACGACCGGGCTGACCCAGATGGCCGTGAAGCCCATCTTCTTGAAGTAGCCCTCGTCGATCTTGGCCTTCAGGCCTGCGAAGTCGCCGCCGTGCCACGCCAGCGGGTTGGTGCGGTCGGCACGGTCTCCGGCGTCGCGGCCCGGGCCGTTGTCGTTGGCGGGGTTGCCGTTGGCGAAGCGGTCGGTCATCGCGAAGTAGATGACCTCGTCCTGCCAGGCGCGCGGCGCGCTGGGAGTGGGAGCTTTGAACAGGCTACAGGCCGACAGGGACAGCGTGAGGGCCGCCAGGGCGCCCGCGCGCCCGACCATATGGAAGCGTTTCATGTTAGGTCTCTATTCAAATGTGAAGCGCTTCCGAAAGTCAATCTTCACCATTTGCTCATGCGGCAAGCCCGCTGACAGTCGCGCCTACGCCCCGCCCGTAGCGTGAGGCGCATGAAAGCCACCTGGAACGGCGTGACCATCGCCCAGTCCGACGACACCGTCGTCGTCGAGGGCAACCACTACTTCCCCGCAGACAGCGTGAACCCCGAGTACCTGCGCCCCAGCACCACCTACACCACCTGCCCCTGGAAGGGCGAGGCCAGCTACCACAGCCTCCACGTGAACGGGCAGGAGAACCCGGACGCCGCGTGGTACTACCCCACGCCCAAGGACGCCGCGCGGCAGATCGCGGGCCGCGTCGCCTTCTGGAAGGGCGTGCAGGTCACCCAGGACTGACCGGTCGCCCCCGAGGACCGGATCAGCCCACCAGGATGTCGCGCTCCGGCGGGTACTTGATCACCCCGCGGGACGTCTCGCGCAGGTTCAGCGCCAGCGCGAACGTCACGGGTCCGATCCGGCCCAGGTACATCAGCGCGCACAGGACGATCAGGCCCGCGTCGTTCAGGCGGTGCGTCACGTCCAGGCTCAGGCCCACCGTCGCGGCGGCGCTCACCGTCTCGAACAGCAGCGGCGTGAACCCCAGCGTGGGGTTCGTGACCAGCATCAGGAAGAAACCCGTGAACACCAGCAGCGTGTAGATGGTCGTGATCGTCCCGGCGCGCACCACGTTCTCGGGCACGATCTGCCGCCCGAACGCGATCAGTTCCGTGCGGCCCCGGATCAGGTTCCAGGCGCTGACCAGCAGGATCGCGAAGGTGCTCGTCTTGATCCCGCCGCCCGTGGAACCGCTGTTCGCGCCGATGAACATCAGCGCGATCATCATAAAGACGCTGCCCGGCGCCAGGGCCGTCATGTCCACCGTGGCGAAGCCCCCCGAGCGCGGCGTCACGCTCTGGAACACGGCGGCCAGCAGCTTGCCGCCCGTGCCCAGCCCCTTCAGGGCCCCGCTCCACTCCAGCGCGAGCAGCACGGCGGCGCCCAGCACCAGCAGCGCCCCGGTCGTCACCAGGGTCAGGCGGCTGTAGACCATCAGGCGGTTGCGGCGCGGATTGGCCAGATGAGTCAGGACGTTCAGCTGCACCAGGAAGCCCAGCCCACCCAGCACGATCAGCAGCGCGATCACCCCACTGACCAGGGGGTCCTGCACGTAGGGCGCCATCCCACCGGGCAGCACCACGAAGCCCGCGTTGTTGTACGCGCTGACCGCGTGGAAGGCCGCCTGGTACAGGCCCTCGCCCAGCCCGAACTGCGGCACGAAGCGCGCCGAGAGCAGCAGCGTGCCCACGCCCTGCGCCGCGAAGGTGTACAGGAAGATGATCCGCACCAGCCCCAGCACGCCGCCCACGTCCAGGGCGTTCACCTGCTGCGCCAGCTGCTGCCGCTCGCTGAAGTTCACGCGCCGGCCGGTCAGCAGCGCGAACAGCGTCCCGAACGTGATGATCCCCAGGCCCCCCACCTGCGCCAGCAGCAGGATGACGACCTGCCCCAGCCGGGTGAACGTCTCGCCGGTATCGGCCACGACCAGCCCCGTGATGCAGGTGGCGCTCGTCGCGGTGAACAGCAGCTCCACGCTGCTCAGGGTGACGCCCGGGCGGGTCATGCCCGGCAGGTGCAGCGCCGCCGCGCCCACCGCGACGCCCAGCAGGTACACCAGCGCGATCAGCTGCGGGGGATTCAGGCGTCGCCGCCGCAGTCGCCGGCTCATCCGATCAGGATGTCCTTGTCCGCCGGGTAGCGGATCAGCGCGCGGCTGTCCGGGCGGTTGAACGCCACCGCGAACGTCAGCGGCCCGATGCGGCCCAGGAACATCAGCAGGATCAGGACGACGTGCTGATCGGGGTTCAGCAGCGTCGTGGTGTTCATGCTCAGGCCCACCGTGCCGAAGGCGCTGACCGCCTCGAAGAAGAGGCTCACGAACAGCACGTCCCCGCGCGTGTTGAACACCAGCAGCAGCAGGAACATCACGTTCACCAGCCCGATGCTCAGCAGGCCCACCGTCATGGCCCGCAGGACCGTGTCCGTGTCGATCCGCCGCCGGAACAGCGTCGTGTCGCGCCGCCCGCGCACCATGCTCCAGGCCGACGCCATCATCACGTAGAAGGTGCTCGTCTTGATGCCGCCGCCCGTCCCGCCGGGGTTCGCGCCGATGAACATCAGGATGATCGACACGAACAGCGTCGAGAGGTGCATCGCGCCGTAATCGAGCGTGTTGAAACCCGCCGTGCGCAGCGTGACGCTCTGGAAGAAACTCGCCAGCAGCTTGTCCCCGAATCCCAGCGGCGCCAGGGTCCTGGGGTTACTCCACTCGAACACGAGGTACACCAGCGTCCCGATGACGAGCAGCGCCGCCATCATGGTCAGCACCAGCTTGCTGTGCACCATCAGGCGGTTGCGGCGCGGGTTCAGCAGATGCGCGACCACGTTCAGCTGCACCAGGAAGCCCGTGCCGCCCAGGATGATCAGCAGCGCGATCACCAGGCTCACCAGCGGGTCGCCCACGAAGCCCATCAGGTTGTCGCTGTACAGCGCGAAACCCGCGTTGTTGAACGCACTCACCGAGTGGAACAGCGCGTAGAACAGCCCCCGGCCCCAGCCCTCCAGCGGCACGAACCGGAACGCCAGCAGCGCCGCGCCGACCAGTTCGATCACGAAGGTGTACAGGAAGATGCTGCGGATCAGGCCCAGCACGCCCCCGGCGTTCAGCGCGCCCACCTGCTGCGCCACCCGCAGGCGCTCGGTGAAGTTCACGCGGCGGCGCGACAGCAGCGCAAACGACGTCCCGAACGTGATGATCCCCAGGCCGCCCAGCTGGATGAGCAGCATGATCACCAGCTGCCCCGCCCGGTTGAAGTCCCGGCTGGGGTCGATGACGTTCAGGCCCGTCACGCACAGCGCGCTCGTGGACGTGAACAGCGCCTGCAGGAAGTTCACGCTGCGGCGCGTGCCGTCCTCGTTCACGCCGTGCAGGCCCGGCAGGGTCAGGATCAGCCCGCCCAGCAGGATCGCCAGCGCGAACGACAGCGCGATCAGCTGCGGCGGACTCAGGCGCGCCAGGAGGGACTTGCGGCGACCGGCGCGGCCCGGTTCCGGCGCGGGGGGGGAAGGGGGGACGCGGGTCATAGGTGCGGCCCGGATTCTACGCCCCGCCGCGCAGCCCGTATACTGATCTGCTATGCCGCGCCCCGCCCGCTCCGACCGAAATGCGCCCAAGGGCCGCCCCCGCCCCAAAGTGGATCACCGCACCCGCCAGCCTGCCCGCGAGTACGAACTGGACGTCCTGGCCGGACTGGAGGACGTCGCCGCGACCGAACTGGCCGGCGTGCCCCTGGCCCGCGACGTGCGCGGCCTGCGCTTCTGGTTCCCGGGCAGCCCCGAACGCCTGACCCGCATGCGCAGCGTCGTCGCCGTGTACCGCATCCGCACCTGGGACGTGCCCCGCCCGCGCGGCCTGCTGGGCAATCAGCAGCTCTCGGAACTCACCGAGTACCTGCGCGAGGTCGTTGAGGTCGGCGGGCACCGCTCCTTCCGCTTCGGGGCCGCCGGGAAGGACAGCCCGGTCATGCAGCGCCTCGCGGAGGAACTCCAGCAGTCGCTGGAGCTCCCGCACGACCCCGAAGCGGGTGAACTCCTGATCCGCCTGCGTCCCAGCGGCGACGGGCAGGGCTGGGACGTCCTGGCGCGCATCACGCCCAGACCGCTCAGCACCCGCCCGTGGCGCGTGTGCAACATGGCGGGCGGCCTGAACGCCACCATCGCCTACGCCGCGCACAAACTCGCCGGGCAGCGCGACGCCGACCGCATCTTCAACCCCATGAGCGGCAGCGGCACCCTGCTGATCGAACGGGACCTGATGGGCCCCAGCGCCGCGCTCGTCGGCGTGGACATCAATCCCGAGGCCGTGCGGTGCGCGCAGGAGAACATCCGCGCCGCCAAGCGCCAGATCGAGGTCGCGCAGCGCGACGCCCTGCACACCGGCCTCCCCGCGCGGTCCTTCGATCTGGTCATGGCCGACCTCCCCTGGGGCGACGCGATCAGCACCCACGGCGCGAACGAGACCCTGTACCCCGCCTTCCTGACCGAGATGCACCGCCTGACCAGCCAGCGCGGGCGGCTGTGCGTGATCACCCACGAGATCCGCCTCTTCGAGCGGGTGTTGCAGGACCAGCAGAAATGGCACGCGCACGAACTCTTCCAGGTTGCCAGCGGCGGCCACCACCCCAAGGCGTACCTGCTCAGCAAGAGGTGACTGAGCAGTAGGGAGGTGACTGGGCAGTAGGGAGTGGGTTGTGGAGAGACCTTGACTGGGGCGGGCTCGCCGCGCACCCGCTGTTGACCATCCGCCATCCGCCATCCGCCATCCGCCATCCGCCATCCGCCATCCGCCATCCGCCATCCGCCTGTTACGCTGCTCGCATGACCGACCGACCGTTCCGCTGGGGGCTGCTGGGTGCCGCCCGCATTGCCCGCGCCCTCATTCCCGCGATCCGCGAGGCGGGCGGCGAGGTCGCAGGCTTCGGCGCGCGTGACCCGCACTCGGCGCGGGTACAGGCCTTCGCCGAGCAGTGGGACGTGCCGGTGCTCGGCACCTACGAGGACGTCGTCGCGGCCGACGTGGACGCCGTGTACAACCCCCTGCCGAACGACGCGCACCTGCCCTGGAGCGTGGCGGCCATGCGCGCGGGCAAGCACGCCCTGACCGAGAAGCCCGTCGCGCTGAACGCCGCGCAGGCGCAGGCCATCGCGGACGCCGCGCGCGAGACCGGGCAGCTGCACCTCGAGGCCTTCGCGTACCGCTTCCAGCCGCACGTGGACCGCGTGCGCGAGATCGCCGCGCAGGACCTCGGGGAGATCCGCGCGGTGCGGGGCATGTTCGGGTTCCACATGACCAACCCCGACGACTTCCGCTGGAATGCCGACCAGGGCGGCGGGGCGCTGCTGGACGTCGGCACGTACCCCGTGAACCTCATCCGGCTGCTGCTGGGCGAACCCGCCGCCGTGACCGCCCAGGCCCGCTGGACGCCCGGCGGGGTGGACCTGGGCCTGAGCGGCACCCTGGAGTATCCGCAGGCGCTGGCCAGCGTGGACTGCGCCGTGGACTGGCTGCACGAACGCAGCGCCCAGCGCCTGACCGTGGTCGGTACGCGCGGCGTGCTGGACGTGGACGGCGTGTTTCACAGCAACACGCAGCAGCCCACCATCCTGCGCGTGGAGGTCGAGGGGCAGGCCCGCACCGAGCAGGTCGGGCCCGGCAACGGCTACGCCCGGATGGTCGCGCACTTCCAGCGCGCCGCGCGCGGTCAGGAGGCGCTGCGCTTCACCCCGGACGACGCGGTCGCGCAGGCCCGCGTGCTCGACGCGCTGCTGCAGGCCGCCCGCACCGGGCAGCGCGTGCCCCTGACCCCCTGACGGGGGAGGGTGGGGCCGCCGGCCCGTAGAATGCCGCTCATGACCGACATCCTCCAGGGCTGGCAGCCCGCGCCCGCCGGGCACAAGCACGTCGTGAGCGTCAGCCTGGGCAGCAGCGCCCGCAACGCCCGCGAAAGCGTGACCGTGCTCGGCCAGCCGTTCATCATCGAACGCCTCGGCACCGACGGCGACCCGAAGAAGATGGCGGCGCTGTTCCAGGCGCTCGACGGCCGGGTGGACGCGTTCGGGCTGGGCGGCGCGGACCTGTACGTCATCGCGGACGACAGGCGCTACACCTTCCGCAACGTCCGCGCCCTGGTGAAGCACGCTGTCAAGACGCCCGTCCTGGACGGCTCGGGCCTGAAGAACACCCTGGAACGCGACGCCATCGCGCAGCTTGACCCCATCCTGAACTGGCGCACCCAGAAGGTCCTGATGGTCTCCGCCGTGGACCGCTTCGGCATGGCCGAGGCGTTGGCGCAGCACCACGCCGACATCGTCTTCGGGGACATCGTGTTCGGCCTGAACCTCGACCGGCCCCTGCGCAGCATCACGGCCCTGCGCCGCGTCGCCAAGCTCGTGCTGCCGGTCATCACGCAGCTCCCGCAGGACTGGTTCTACCCCACGGGCGCCAAACAGGAGAGCAGCGTGCAGGGCAGCGGCACCAAGTACTACGCCTGGGCGGACGTGATCGCCGGGGACACCCACTACGCCAAACGCTACGCCCCGCAGGACCTGACCGGCAAGACGATCCTCACGCAGACCATCACCGCCGCCGACCGCGACTGGATGAAGGCGCGCGGCGTCAGGCGCCTGATCACCACCACACCCCGCATGGGCAGCCGCAACTTCGCCACGAACGTCCTGGAAGCCATGTTCGTCGCCCTGAGCGGCAAACGCGAGGCCCTGACCGGCCCCGAGTACCTGGAATACATCCGGCAGGTGGGCTTCAGGCCCGAGGTCAACGAGCTGTAATAGGGACTCGGAGAGCTGCGGAACAAGGGACGCGGGGCTCAGCGCCCCAGCACCTCCAGCCACTGCGGGACGCGCGGGCTGACCCGCAGCAGCTGCATGAGGGCGGTGGCGGGGCGGGTGTACCACAGGTCGCCGTTCTCGTGCGCCTCCGGCTGCCGGGTGAGGTAGCGGGCAGCGTTGTCCAGCGTGTACGCCAGGACCCGCAGGGTCAGCGCGTCGTCGGGACGCCCGGTGGCCTCGTGGTACCCGGCGAGCAGGTCCGGCACGGCGAGCGGCCCGGAGTAGCTGAGGTCCAGGGCCGGGTCGCCCCACCCGGCGTCGCCCCAGTCGATCAGGGCGGTGACCGCGCCGTCATCGGTGACCATCAGGTTCCCGGCGTGCAGGTCGTTGTGCAGGAACGCGGGGCGTGCGGGCAGCGGGTTCTCGCTCAGGAGGCGGGCGGTCAGGCCGGTCGCCCAGTCGGCCTCGGCGGTGCCCAGCCGCTCTCCGGTCAGGACGCGCGTGCGGGTGCGGGCCGGGTCGGGCGGCGTGATTGATTCCAGATATCCGTGCGGGTCGGGCGCGCCTTCCACACCCGCGTGCAGGGCGGCCAGCGCGCGGCCCGCCTCCCGCCACGCGCGGGACAGGCGCGGGTCGCCGTGCGCCCAGCCCAGGCCGTCCAGGCTGCGGCCCGGCGCGAAGGCGTACACGCTGACCGGCGCGTCCAGCACTGCGCGCGAATCGTCGAAGACCAGCAACTCCGGCGTCGGAATGCCCGCCCGCACGGCTGCGGGCACGGCGACACTCTCGGTCAGGGCGTCCGCGTCGTCGCCGGGCAGGGGCGCGCGCAGCACCACGTCCCGCCCAGCGCGGCGGGCGCGGTACACGCGGTTCACGATGCCCACGCTGGGCAGGCGCGTCAGCGACCCCTCCAGCGCAAACTGCCGCGCGAAGGCCGACAGCTCGGCGGGGGTCAGGTCAGGGAGAGGGGGCACGCCCGCAGTCTGCCGCACCAGCTGCGTCGCCCGGAGGAACCGAGCTGTGACCCAGCGTGCCCGCCTGTGGCAGACAGGCAGATGTCCGGCGTTCCAGGTCAGACAAGCTGCTGGTGAAGTAGGTCACCCGGTACCCCGTGGTGTCGGGATTTCTGGCATCCACCCAGTAACTGCATTCCGCCCAGCCCTGTCTGGTGTGGTTCGCCTGACTGAACACGGAGTACCGGAAATTCGGGAAGCGCGACAGGGCCAGCCAGTTCCTTGAACCGGAGCGTTCCAGGCGGTACTGGCCAGACGCGATGATCCTGGGATACTGCTTGCCGATGGCCTGATCACAGGCCTGAATAGCGGCGGCCATCGTCGGAGGCGGAGGTCTCAGCAGGTTGCTGATGCCCAACAGGATCGCCACGCAGCACAGACTCCAGGCGAAACGCCGTCCGAAGTGGAGTCTATCGATCATGTCGGTACCTGTGGCGGCATGATCTGCAGGCTAGCGTGCCTGGGGCGCGTTGCTGCACTCCAGTGGGTACACTCCGGGGCATGCAGGCACTCGTGGACGCCATTCGGCAGCAGGGGGAGATTCTCCCCGGCGGCATTCTCAAGGTGGATGGACTCGTCAACCACCAGCTCCTCCCGCACCTGACGCGCGAGATGGGGGAGACCTTCGCGCGGCATTTCGCGCCGCTGAACCCCAACAAGATCGTGACCATCGAGGTCAGCGGCATCGCGCCCGCCATCGCTACCGCCATGGTGCTGGGCGTGCCCATGGTGTACGCCCGCAAGAAGAAACCCGTGACCATGAAGGAACCCGCGTTCACCGCGCAGTCCGTCAGCCGCACCAAGGGCGGCGTGGTGGACCTGTACGTCAGCAGCGAGTTCCTCGGCGCAGACGACCGCGTGGTCGTGATCGACGACTTCCTCGCGTCGGGCGGCACGCTGCGCGCCCTGGCGGGCATGATCGGCGTCAGCGGCGCGCAGCTGCTCGGGATCGGCTGCGTGGTGGAAAAGCAGTTCGAATCGGGCCGCGAGAAACTCGCCGACCTGAACGTCCCCATCCACACCCTGGCGAACATCGTCCGCATGAGCGAGGCCGCCGGGATCGAGGTCGAAGCCGGACGGTGAAGGTGGCCGCAGGGGACGCCGTGGGGGGCGGGCGGTACAATGCCCCCCATGAGTGACCACTACCAGCAGGATGGCTTCACCGTCACCCCCGAACTGAGCGCCGAGCGCCAGACCCGCTTCAACGCGGCCCCCGAACTCGGGGACGGCATCGAACCCGGCAAGAACTACCGCGCCGTGCTGGAAACCAGCAAGGGCCGCATCGTCGTCGAACTGTTCGCGGACGACGCGCCCGTCACCGTGAACAGCTTCGCGTACCTGCTGCGCCACCACTACTACGACGGCATCAAGTTCCACCGCGTCATCGACGGCTTCATGGCGCAGGCCGGTGACCCCACCGGCACCGGCGCGGGCGGCCCCGGCTACGACTTCGAGGACGAGCCCAACGACCACCGCCACCGCGGCAAGGGCATCCTGAGCATGGCCAACCGCGGCCCGAACACCAACGGCAGCCAGTTCTTCATCACCTTCGTGGACACCCCCCACCTCGACGGCCGCCACACCGTGTTCGGCAAGGTCGTCGAGGGGCTGGACGTGCTCGACCGCCTCACCCGCATCGAGCCCGGCCGCCTGGGCACCGCCGACGTGATCGAAACCGCGTACCTCGTCGAGAAGTAAACAAGTAGAAGGTCAACAGTTGATGGTTGATGGATCGGGGCCATCCCCAGTCCATCAACCATCAACTGTTGACCCTCAACCCTCTTCGGGTGTGGCCTCCACCGCGCGGCGCACGATGGGCATGATCGTCAGGCCCTGCACGGCGATGGTGAACAGCACGACGGCGTACGTGACGGTCACGAGGTGCGTGCGGTACGGGCTGTCCGGCAGGCCCAGCGCGAGGCTGATGGCGATCCCGCCCCGCAGGCCGCCCCAGGTCAGCAGGCGCACCGTGTACGCCCCGTAGCCCTCGCGGGCGCGCACGAGCGCGAACGGCACGGCCACGCTGATCCAGCGGGCGGCAAGTGCCACGCCGATCAGCAGGACGCTCGCCATGATCTGCGCGCCGGTCGTCTCGGTCAGGAGCACGTCCAGGCCGATGAACGCGAACAGCACGATGTTCAGCACCTGATCGGTAGTCTCCCAGAAGCCCTCCACGAGCTCCTGGGTGTCCGGCGTGAACAGCTCGTGCTTCCAGGCCGAGATGATCAGCCCGGCCACGACCATCGCCAGCGGGCCGCTGATGCCCAGCGCTGCCGCCGCCGCGTACCCGCCCACCACCAGCGCCAGGGTCAGCAGGATCTCCACGGCGTGCTCCGTGGCGCCTTTGAGCAGCGCGTACCCCAGGCCGCCCAGCAGCGCCCCGAACGCCAGCCCGCCCAGCGCTTCCCGCGCGAACAGGCCCGCCACGCCCGCCGCGCTGACCTCCCCGCCGTGCCCGCCCAGGCCCGCCGCGCCCGCCAGCGCCAGGAAGATCACCACGCCCACCCCGTCGTTGAACAGGCTCTCCCCGGCGATCAGCGTCTCGATCTTCAGCGGCACCCGCGCGCGCTTCAGGAGGTCCAGCACCGCCACCGGGTCCGTCGGGCTGATCAGCGCGCCGAACAGCAGCGCCCACATCAGCGGCACGTCCAGCCCCACCAGCGCGAACACCCCGTACGCCGCGAAGCCGATCAGCGCGGTGCTGATCAGCGTGCTCAGGAACGCCAGCAGCAGGATGCTGCGCCGCTGCCGCAGCATCTGCCGGGCGTTCAGGCTCAGCGCGCCCGCGAACAGCAGCACGCTGAGAATCCCGTTGAGCACGAACTCGGTGAAATCCAGCGTCTCCAGCACCCCCGCCGCCCACCCCCGCAGGCCCGGCAGGCCCAGCGCGTCCAGCCCGATCAGCAGGATGCTCGCCAGCGCCCCCGCCAGCGTGACTCCCACCGTCGTGGGGAAGTGCAGGAACCGCTCGTTCAGGTACGCCAGCAGCGCGGTCACGCACAGCAGCACAGCAAAAGCACTCAGCATCCCCACACCATACCGCCCGCCCCAGGACACGAAAAAACGCCCCACGGGGGGGCGTGTGCAGGCGGACAGGACTCAGTCCCGTTCGCGTTCGCGCTCGGCGTTGAGCTGAGCCTGAATCTGGGCCTGACGCTGGCGCACGTAATCCTGATGGAAGCGCTGCTCGTCGATCATGTTCGTGCCGACCGTGAGTTTCCCGGTCGCCAGTTCCCGCATCGCCTGCGTGACCAGGTTCCGCGTGCGCACGCGCTGCTCGACCGGCAGCACGCTCGGCGCGCCGCTGCGCAGCTGCAGCGCCCGCTTGGCGGTCACGACGCTCAGTCGGTACTTGCTGTCGGTCAGTGACAGCAGCTTGTCAATATCTCGTTCTGCCATGATGCACAACCTCCCTGGAATCCACCGGGCCCTACTCCGGTATCAGCCCCCCACTCTAGCCCACGCGGCGCCCCCCGGCCAAGCCCCGGCTACACAGTGAGGCGCCCGGCGGGGTGGCGCGGGGGTGGGGCCGGGGGCGTCAGGCGTTGTAGGTCGTGCTGGCCGTGTCCCCGCCGCGCCCGGTCCAGTTCGTGTGGAAGAACTCCCCGCGTGGACGGTCCGTGCGTTCGTAGGTGTGCGCCCCGAAGTAGTCCCGCTGCGCCTGAAGGAGGTTGGCGGGCAGCACCGCCGAGCGGTACCCGTCGAAGTACGCCAGGGCGCTGCTGAAGGCCGGGACCGGTACGCCCCCGCGCACGGCGGCCGCCACGGTCTCCCGCCACGCGGCCTGCGCGCCCCGCACCGCCTCGCAGAAGTACGGGGCGACCAGCAGGTTCGCCAGACCGGGCTGCGCGTCGTACGCCTCCTTGATGCGGTCGAGGAACGCCGCGCGGATGATGCACCCGCCGCGCCACATCTGCGCGATCCGCCCGTAGTCCAGCGTCCACCCGGCGTCCTGCGCGCTCAGGTGCAGCAGCTGGAAGCCCTGCGCGTACGCGGCGATCTTGCTGGCGTACAGCGCCTGCCGGACGCCCTCCACAAAAGCGTCCCGGTCGGCGGGGACCGGGAAGGCCGGGCCGTCCAGCACGGCGCTGGCCGCCACGCGCTCGGCCTTCAGGGCGCTCATGGCGCGGGCGTACACCGCCTCGGTGATCGTCGCGGCGGGACTCCCGGCGTCCAGCGCCGCCACCGACGTCCACTTCCCGGTGCCCTTCTGCCCGGCGGCGTCCAGGATCACGTCCACGAGCGGCTGCCCGGTCACGTCGTCGGTCTTGCGCAGGATGTCGGCCGTGATCTCGATCAGGTAACTGTTCAGTTCGCCCTCGTTCCAGCGGGCGAAGACCTCCCCGGTCTCGGGGGCGCTGAGGCCCGCGGCGCGCAGGAGCTGGTAGCTCTCGGCGATCATCTGCATGTCGGCGTACTCGATGCCGTTGTGCACCATCTTCACGAAGTGCCCCGCGCCGCCTTCGCCGACCCAGTCGCAGCAGGGCGTGCCGTCCGCCACGCGCGCCGCGATCCCCTGGAAGATGGGCCTCACGGCCTCCCAGGCCTGCTCGTTCCCGCCGGGCATGATGCTCGGGCCGGTCAGGGCGCCCTCCTCGCCGCCGGAGACGCCGGTACCGATGAACAGCAGGCCTTTCTCCGCCAGTTCGCGCGTGCGGCGCGTGGAATCCGCCGGGTGGCTGTTCCCCCCGTCGATGATGATGTCGCCCTGGGACAGCAGCGGCGCGAGGTGCGCGATGAACTCGTCCACGGCGGCGCCCGCCTTGACCATCAGCATCACGCGGCGCGGCGGCTTGAGCAGCCCCACGAAGCCCTCCAGGCTGTCGGCCCCGAGGATGCGTTGCCCCTTCGCGCGGCCCTGCGTGAAGGCCGTCACCTTGCTCACCGTGCGGTTGAAGGCCGCGACCGTGAAGCCCCGGCTGGCCATGTTGAGGATCAGGTTCTCGCCCATCACGGCCAGCCCGATCACGCCGATATCTGCCGTTCCCTGCACGTCCGAGGTCATGCCGGAAGTGTACGGCGGACACCAAGGGGTTCATGAGGCCGCTGTCCGCACAGCCCCGCCCCTCCAGGCCCCCGCACCCGGCGCCCGGCTCACCCTTCGCGGAGCGGGGTGCGCTAGCCTCCCGGCACCCATGTCCCGCCCCCCGCTGCGCGCCCTGCTCCTGCCCCTCCTGCTGGGCGTTCCCGTCCCCGCTGCGGCCCAGAGTGCCGGCCAGAACCCCGCCCCTGCCGCCGCCCCAGCCCCTCTGGCCGCCCCGGCCCCCGCACCCGGCGAGGCGGCGCCCCAGCCCGGCGCGGCGCTGCGGGGCCTGTGGATCGACGCCTTCGGCCCCGGCCTGAAGACCCCGGCGCAGGTCAGGCAGACCGTGCAGGACGCCGCGCGCCTCGGCGTGAACACCCTGTTCGTGCAGGCCATCCGCCGCGCCGACTGCCTGTGCCTGAAGGCCAGCGTGCCCGCCATCAGCGACGCCGACCTGGCCCCCGGCTTCGACCCGCTGGAGGCCATCACGGCCCAGGCGCACGCGCGCGGCATGCGGGTCATCGCGTGGCTCAGCGTGACCGGCGTGGCGAACACCACCGTCCCCAACACCAGCCCGGAGCACCTCATGCGCGCCCACGGACCCGACGCGGGCCGCGCGTCCTGGCTGGCCCGCCGCCCCGACGGCAGCTGGCTGGAAGGCCGGGACGCCTGGCTGGACGCCGCCATTCCCGACGCCGCCGAGTACATGACCCAGGCCGCCGTGAGCCTCGTGCGGAACTACCCCGTGGACGGCATCCAGCTCGACCGCATCCGCTACCCGGACGGCGGCGCGTGGGGCTACGACCCCAAGGTGCTCGCCCGCTACCGCGCCGAGAGCGGCCGTCCCGGCACGCCCGCGCCCACGGACCCCGCCTGGCAGGACTGGAAACGCGAGCAGATCACCAACCTCGTGCGGCGCATCGCGCTGGAGGTCAAGGCGGTGCGCCCGGACGCCTGGATCAGCGCCGCCACCATCACCTACAACGACGCGCCCGCCGACCTGAGCGGCTTTCGCAAGACCCGCACGTACACCGACGTGATGCAGGACTGGCCCACCTGGATGCAGACCGGCCTGCTCGACCTGAACGTCCTGATGAACTACAAGCGCGACGCCGCCCCGCCTCAGGGCGCGTGGTTCGACCGCTGGAACGCGTTCGCGCAGCTCGTGCAGACCCGTACCGACGGGCAGCGCGTGGCGCTCGCCTCGGGCACCGCCATGTACCTCAACGCCCCGAAGGTCACCGCCGCGCAGGCCGCCCGCAGCGTCAGAGCGGGCCTGGGCTGGGTCGGGTACTCGTACCGCACCCCCACCGCCGACGTGTACGGCCAGCGGCAGGACACGCCCGCCGGACTGAGCGCCGTGCAGGCCGTCCTGACCGCCCCCGGCGCGGTCCTGAACACCCCGCGCCCCTGGACGGAGACGCCCGTCACCACGCGCGGCCTGCTGGGCCGCGTGACCGGCGCGGAGGTCCCGGGCGGCCGCACCGTGCAGGTCATCCGCGACGACCGCGTGATCGCGCAGGCGCAGACCGACGCGCTGGGCTACTACGGCTTCGCCACCCTGACCCCCGGCCCGGTCGAGGTGCGCGTCAGCGGGCAGCGCTGGCTCGACCGCGTGCCCGAACGCGGCGTGGTGCGCCTGCCGGACCTGCTCGTGCGCTCAGTGCAGATCATCCCCAGCCTGCCGCCCGCCAAACCCTGACGCCCACCAAACCCTGACGCCAGTGCGCCGCAGCCCACTGTCAGGTCCCGATGTCCGGGGCAGACGAACGGCCCGGCCCCCCGCGCCGGGTACACTCCCGGCATGACCGACACCGGCCTCTCCCCGCAGGAATTCCGTCAGACGCTGGGCCGCTTCGCGAGCGGCGTGACCATCATCACCGCCAGGGGTGACCAGAGGCGCGGCATGACCGCCAGCGCCTTCGTGTCCGTCAGCCTCCAGCCGCCCCTGATCCTCGTCAGCGTGGACACGCGCGCCCACATGCACGCCCTGCTGCTCCAGGACGACGTCACGCACTTCGGCGTGAACGTCCTGTCCGCCACGCAGCGCCACCTCAGCGACCACTTCGCGGGCCGCCCCGGCCCCGAGGATCAGGTGCCGTGGTTCGAGCACGAGGGCCTGCCGCTGATCGGCGGCAGCGTCGCGCAGCTCGTGTGCCGCAAGGACCGCGTCATCGAGGCCGGCGACCACACGCTGTTCCTGGGTTTCGTCGAGTACAGCCGCTACACCGACGACGACCCGCTGGTGTACTTCCGCGGCCAGTACCACGAACTGGGGTAACACGAACCGGGGTCAGCGGCCAGGGTGCACACCGACGGCCCGGGCCCGCCGCCCATAATGGCCCCGTGCCCCCCTACGCGCTGCAACTGCTGATCGCGCTCGTGCTCGTCGGCGTCACCCGCCTCGCCGCGTACCCGCTGACCGTGGGGGGCGGCATGGTGGACGCCCTGGACGCCGTGCTGATGATGCTGGCCCTCGTGAACCTGCGCCTCGCCTGGACGGGCGCGAACGCCTCGGGCGGCGGGCGCGCCCCGGCATGGTTCGTGGTCGCGGGCCTCGTCACGGCGGGCCTGATCACCCTGGCGATGGTCGCGGCCCTCACGCCCCGCCCGGCCTGACCCGGAATCCGTCTGAGACGCCTGCCGGATTTGCGCGGGGCCAGCGCCGGGGCTGGGCTAGACTCCGGGGCATGATTCGCCTCGCCATTCTCGCGGACCTGCACGCCAACCTGGCGGCCACCCTCGCGGTCCACGCAGACATTCAGCGGCGCGGCCTGACGGACATCTGGGTGCTGGGCGACCTGGTCGGCAAGGGACCACGCCCGCGTGAAGTGCTGGACTGGACGCAGGCGCACGCCACCCGCGTCATCCAGGGCAACTGGGACGCCCGCGTCGCCGGCGCCACGCACCGCCCGCAGGACCTCTGGCCGCGCAGCAAACTCAGCCCCGAAGGGCTCGCGTACCTCGGCGCCCTCCCGTACGGCATCGAGGAGCAGTTCGGCGGCGCGTGGTGGCGTTTCGTGCACGCCAGCAGCCGCGGGCTCTTTCACCGCCTGTATCCGCACAGCAGCCTGCACGATCAGCTCGAGGCCTTCGCGCCCAACCCGCAGTTCGGCCTGAAAGCCCACGCGGACGCGCTGGTCTACGCCGACATGCACGAGGCGCTGATGCTGGACGTCGAGGGCCGACCCCTGATCAACTGCGGCAGCGTCGGCAACCCGCTGGACTCCACCCTGCCGTGCTACCTGGTGCTGGAATTCGACCCGCACGGCCCGTCGCACAGCGCCACGTACGTCCGCCTGACGTACGACCGCGACGAGGAGATCAGCGCCGCCGAGGCGAGCGGCATGCCCTTTACCCGTGAGTACGTCGCGGAACTCCTGACCGGCGCGTACCAGAAACGCCGCGCCCGCACCGGCGAGTAGTGGCGTGCGGCCCCTGTTCGAGTTCCAGCTTCAGGACCTCGGGGTCGTGCGGGACGGCTGGGAGCAGTCGATCTGGTATCCGGAGTCGCGCGTCGAGACGCTGCTGCATGAGGTGGGTTGGGGAACCTACCACCTGAACACGCCGGGCGGCGTATTCCCCGAAGTGGATGCCGCGTACCGTGCCGCCTTCGTGCAGGGCCAGTGGGAAGCGCGAGGTCGGGCCGCCGCGCTGTCGGCACTTGGAGGACAGCCTCACGACGATCCAGCCGACGATCCGGCGGTGCTGGAAGTCCGCTGGAAACAGTATTTCGAACGCCTCATGTCGCAGCACAGCGTGCGGGACTTCGCCGAGGAGTTGGGCGGCGCGGCGGGCCTGATCCTGAGGCACCTGCCCGCCCCGCTGGAGGACTGGATCGCCTCGGGCTGCTGGGCGCGCTGGATGGCGAACCTGCGGCGGCAGGTCGAGGCGACTGGAGAGGTTCGCCCGGCAGAGCGGCAGGCCAGGAAGCAGCTGATCGAGGAGCTGGACTGGCGGGTCGAACCGGCCCGAGTCGAGATCGGATACGCGCGTGACAACGTGTGCACGACTTTCTACGTGCGCTTCCGGCCCGTGGGGACCGACGTGCTGGTCTCGTGGCATCCCCCGGATGAACCGGACGACGATTCGTGGCGGTACTGGCGGCCACACACCGGACAGCTGATCCTGCCTGCCGACGAGTTCCACGCGCAGGTGCGGGCCTTTCGGGACGCGGTGCGGCTGGAGATGGGGGCGCGCCTGCTGACCCTGGCCGGGCAGGGGGCCGCGACGTTCAGCGAGGCGGCCCTCGGGAAGCACCTGCTGAACCGCGACCTCGGGCCGGTCAAGGTGGCCGCGCCACTGGAACCGGCCGCCGTGCTGGCCCGCGTCCGCTGGATGGAAGCCGCCTTCGGGGTGCGCGTCGAGGACTGCTGACGGGACAGAGGGAGGGTCGCCCTGAGCGGTCGTCATGCCCTCACGTTCAGCCTTTATCCTGGGCCGCATGCGCCGCGCTTTCCTGACTGCCGCCCTGCTGGGTCTGACCGGGGCGGCGCAGGTGGCCGCGCCCGCCGCGGGGAGCGCAGGGACGCTGCACCTGTCGCGCGAGCCGGGCCTGAGCGCGGGGGTGCGCGCGGCCCTGCGGGGACTGCCGGGGGACGTGGAGACGGTGGTGCTCGTGCAGGATCTGCGGACGCGGGCGGTGCTGGAGGCGCGGCAGCCGGACCGGGCGCTCATTCCGGCGAGCACCACGAAACTGGTGACGGCCGCCAGCGTGCTGGATGAGCGGGGCGGCGCGGGCGGCTGGTGGAGTGCCGAGCTGACCGTCCCGGCCGCGCAGGCGGGCCGCGCCTCGGTGAAGGCGGTGACGCTGCGCGGTAGTGGCGATCCCACCCTGAGTGTCGTGGAGGGCGGGTATAGCCTGCGGGCGCTGGCGCGCCAGGCGTACGCGCGGGGCCTGCGTGAAGTGGGCGAGGTGCGCGTGGACGACCTGGGCTTCGACTCGGCGGCGTGGGAGGTGCCGCTGGGCGCACCCATGACGGCGCTGCGGCTCGCGGAGTGGCACGACGATCCGCCCGCGTCGGCGCAGGCGGCGCGGGAGCGGCTGGGCGCGGCGCTGACGGCGCAGCTGCGCGCGGCGGGCGTGCGGGTCACGCGGGACTCGCCAGCGCGCGCGGCCCCCTGGCAGGCGTGGGTGCCGCCCGCCCGGACGGACGAGCGGGGCCGGGCGCTGCCGCCCGAGCCGGTTACGCCCGTGGCGGCCCGCCCGGAGCAGGGGATCGCCAGTGTGCGCAGCGCCTCGCCGTTCCGGGTGCTGGCGGCCACGCTGCGGCCCAGCGACAACCTGCGCGCCGAGGAGCTGCTGGGCACCCTGGCGCACGGCGCGAACGGCACGCTGCGCGGGGCGCTGGCGCGCGAAAGGGCTTACCTGCGCCGCATCGGCGCGGACCTGAGCGAGGTGGAACTGCACGACGGCAGCGGCCTGAGCCGCGACAACCGCCTGAGTCCGCGCGTCCTCGTGGCCGTGCTGCGCGAGCAATTCGACCTGCCCGCACCCCTGCCGGGGAAGGCGGGTCTGCCGGAGGCGCTGTACCGGGCGCGCGGCAACGCGTTCGCCGAGGCCCTCCCACAGGCCGGCACGGGCGAGAACGTCCCGGAGCACGACGGGCGCGGCGGGACGATGGCGCTGCGGCTGCGCGGCGCGGGCCTGGACGTGCGCGCCAAGACCGGCACGCTGCCCGGCGTGAGTGCCCTGGCCGGGTACGTCACGGGCCGCAGCGGGCACGTGCTGGCCTTCGCGGTGATCATGAACGGCCCGGAATCCAGCCCGATCCTGACCCTGCGCGCCGTGCAGGACGACGTGGTGCGCGCGGTCGCGGCGGCGCACTGACCCCGGGCCCCCCACTGGCGGGGTGCGGCGCGGTCGGGCGAGGTTCATGCAGGGGTCGAGCGGCATCCCATACACTGCGGGGCGTGACGACTGAAGCGGGCATGAATGTGGTGGTGGCGACCAGCAACGCCGGGAAGATCCGGGAGATCGAGGAGGCCATGCAGGGCCTGGGCTGGACGCTCAGCCCGCTGGGCAGCCTGCCCCTGCCGGAGGAGACCGGCACCACCTACGAGGAGAACGCGGCCCTGAAGGCCTGCGCGGCCGCCGTCATGCTGGGCCGCCCCGCACTGGCGGACGACAGCGGCATCGAGGTCGAGGCGCTGGGTGGCGAGCCCGGCGTGTACTCCGCCCGCTACGGCAACCGCGACAGCGACGTGGAACGCAACGTGTACCTGCTGGAGAAACTGCGCGGTCAGACCAACCGCCGCGCGAAATTCGTGTCCGTCGTGATCCTGGCGTACCCGGACGGGCACCTGGAAACCTACCGGGGCGAGCTGCCCGGTACGCTGCTGGAAGGGCCACGCGGCGCGAACGGCTTCGGGTACGACCCGCTGTTCGTCCCGGACGGCGAGACCCGCACCCTGGCGGAGATGACGGTGCCGGAAAAGCGTGCGGTCAGCCACCGGGGCCGGGCCCTGGCGGCGCTGCGTGACGCGCACCGGGGCGGCCCGCCCGCGCGGGAGACCACCCCGGGCGTCTGACCGGCGCGGGGACGCGGGGCCACCTCTGACCGGGCTGGCCCCGCGTTCATGCTTCCCTGACAGCCTGTGCAGCCTTCCTTCACCCTGGGCGCTGCGTTCCAGTCGTGCCCCGGCCGCGCTCCGTACCGTGGGGGCATGAGTGCATACCGGAGTGTGGTGGCGGGACTGATCGGGGGCGCCGTGGGCACCCTGGCGATGGGGCAGTACTGGACGCGGGTGGCGCCGCTGCTGCAGGGGGACAGCGGTAGCGGTGGGGGCAGTGAGCAGCCGAAGAAGGACGAGCATTCCATCTCGGTCATCGGGCAGCAGCACCAGCCCGGCGAGAGCAGCACCGCCGCGATCGGCCGGGTCGCGTACGAGAAGGCCGAGGGGCACGCCCCGGGCAAGCAGACCCGCGCGGCGCTCAGCGAGGCGGTGCACTGGGGCATGGGCGTGGGCAGCGGCGCGCTGTACGGCGCCCTGGCGGGCCGGGGTAACCCCGTCAAGGGCGCGGCGTTCGGCGTGGGTCTATGGGCGTTGGTGGACGAGGGGATCGTGCCGCTGCTGGGTCTTCAGGACGGCCCGGCCGGCACGCCCGCCAGGGGCCACGCGAACCGTCTGGGCGCGCACCTGACGTACGGGCTGGCGCTGGGCGTGACGGCGCTGCTGCTGGGCGCGCTGCTGCCCGAGGACTGAGCCGGGAAGAACGGAAGCGGGCCGCCCCCCGGACAGGGGAGAGCGGCCCGTTTCGCTGCGGGTGCTTACGCCCTGGCGTGGTCGCGCACGTCGTTCTTCAGGCGCATCAGGATGGCGCCCATGCCGCGCAGGCGCATGGGGGTGATGAGTTCGGTCAGGCCCATGTCCATGTAGAACTGGTCGGGGATGCTCAGGATCTCCTCGGGCTGCGCGCCGTCGAGCGCCTCGTGCAGGATGCCGGCGTAGCCGCGCACGGTGGGGGCTTCCTCGGGCACCTTGAAGTACAGGTGCATGCCGCCCTGCTCGTCCTGCTCGGTGACCAGGAAGAAGGGGCTGGTGCATTCGGGCACCGGCTGGAGGAACTCGGGGTGCTCGAGGTACTTCTCGGGCAGGCCGGGGAGTTTCTTGCTGTATTCCAGCAGGGCCTGGAGGCGCAGGGGTTTGGGGGCGCTGCGGAACATCGTGACGATGGTCTGGAGTTTGTCCGGCAGGGCGGGCGCGGCGTCGGTCATGCGCGGAGTGTAGCGCCGCCCCCGGGGCGGGATTGGGTGGGCCTGTCCAGTTGACCACTTTTGTCAATAAGTCTGGGATCAGGGTACAATCCTGGGGCACTCGGCAGTTCCCCCACCACTCACAGGAGGCACCACACCATGGACTACGCGAAAGACGTACTCGTCAGCACCGACTGGGTCGAACAGAACCTGAACACGCCCGGCATCCGCCTGATCGAAGTGGACGAGGACATCCTCCTCTACGACACCGGCCACGCCCCCGGCGCCGTGAAACTCGACTGGCAGGTCGACCTGTGGCACCCCGTCGAGCGCGACTTCATCACCCCCGACAAGGTCAGCGACCTGCTGGGCCGCCTGGGGATCAATGAGGGCGACACCATCGTCCTGTACGGTGACAAGAGCAACTGGTGGGCCGCGTACGCCTACTGGTTCCTGTCCTACAGCGGCGTCAAGAACCCCCTGAAACTCATGAACGGCGGCCGCCAGAAGTGGGTCGCGGAAGGCCGCCCCACCACCACCGACGCCCCCAGCGTCGAGGCGACCAGCTACCCCGCCCTGACCCGCGACGACAGCCTGCGCGCCTACCGCGACGAGGTCAAGGCCCACCTGGAAAGCGTCAAGGGCGGCACCGGCGCGCTGGTGGACGTCCGCAGCCCTGACGAATTTTCAGGCAAGGTCACGCACATGCCCAACTACCCGCAGGAAGGCGTGCTGCGCGGCGGGCACATCCCCGGCGCGCGCAGCATCCCCTGGGCCAAGGCCACCAACGAGGACGGCACCTTCAAGTCGGCCGACGAACTCAAGGCCCTGTACGAGGGTGAGGGCGTCACCGCCGACAAGGACGTCATCGCGTACTGCCGCATCGCCGAACGCAGCAGCCACAGCTGGTTCGTGCTGCGCGAACTGCTCGGGTACCCCAAGGTGCGCAACTACGACGGCAGCTGGACCGAATGGGGCAACGCCGTGGGCCTGCCCATCGAGAAGAGCTACAGCGAGGCGTAAGCCCGCCCCACCCCGCACCCCCGGCCCCCGCAGGTCGGGGGTGTTGCCGTGCCGTCGCCGCGCAGGTCAGGAGTGGCCTGAGGCGACGTGGCAGGTCCAGGCTGGCTCTCGCCGCCGGGTATAAGGGCGCGACTTCGCTTGTGAAGAGATCGGCTGTTTTCCGGGGTCATCCTGAAGGCTGTCCCGGATCGGTGCGCACCGGCCCCCCTGTCGGGGGTATGCTGCGCTTCGTTTCACCAACTGATTCAGGTTCCACAGTAGCCGACCCGTCTGCCTGCCCCGCCCGCGCGGAGGCGTGCAGACCGCCACCCCCGGAGGAACACCCGATGCGCCGCCTTGCCCTGTGCCTTAGCTTGACCCTGATGATCGCCGCCACTGCCCCGGACGCCGCCGCCCAGACCGCCCCCACCGCGCCGAACACTGCGGCGCCCCAGACCGCCGCGCCGTTCCTGCCCGGCGACGCCCGCCCCGACGCCCCGGAACTCGCCGCGCGCGGCAGCTTCGCGGTGGGCGTGCGCACCGTCACGCTGGTCAACCCGGGCCAGCCCGACCTCGCCCGTGCGCCACAGGGTGGGCCCGTACCGCGCGCCGACCGCCGCCTGACCGTGGAGGTCTGGTACCCCACCGCGAGCGGCGCGAAGGAAGCCGTCACGTACGCCGACACCCTCACGAGCGGGAAGGCCTTCACCTTCGACGGCCGCGCCGCCCGGGACGCCAAGCCCCTGAGCGGGCAGGCGTTCCCACTGGTGATCGTGTCGCACGGGTACACCGGCAGCCGCTACCTCCTGACGTACCTCACCGAGAATCTCGCCAGCAAGGGGTACGTCGTGGCGGCCATCGACCACACCGACAGCACCCACGACAACCGCGGGCCGTTCAACAGCACCCTGGTGAACCGCGCGCCCGACATCAACTTCACCCTCGACCAGCTCGCGAAACTCGGCGCGCCCGGCAGCGGCTCCCCGCTGAGCGGCGTCGTGAATGCCAGCCGCACCGCCGTCCTCGGGTACTCTATGGGCGGCTACGGCGCGCTGAACGCCGCCGGGGCCGGGTACGCCCCGAAGGTCGCGGCGCTGCTGCCCGGCGGCACCCTGACCCCCCGCCAGACCGGCGCGTTCACGCCCGACCCTCGCATCCGCGCCGCCGTCGCCTTCGCGCCCTGGGGCGGCCTCAGCGCCGCGCGTGGCCTGGGCGTGCCCACCGGCGAGTACGGCTTCTGGGACACCAAGGGCCTGGAGGGCCTGAAGGTGCCCACCCTGTTCGTCGTGGGCGACCATGACGACGTGTCCGGCTTCGAGGAGGGCGTCAAACCGCTGTTCGAGCACGCCGTGAACGCCGACCGCTACCTGCTGGTGTACCAGAACGCCCGGCACAACATCGCCCCGAACCCCGCGCCCAGCCTGCCGGGCCTGAGCTTCGCCGACCACGAGCACTACGCCGATCCGGTGTGGGACAGCGCCCGCCTGAACAACCTCAACCAGCACTTCGTCACCGCCTTCCTGAACCTCACCCTCAAGGGCGACGCGGGCGCCGCCGCGTACCTGAACGTCCCTACGCCCATCGCCGCGAACGCCACCGGCGCCGCCGCCTGGAAGGGCTTCGCGCCCCGCACCATGCTGGGCCTGGAGCTGTACCACCTGCGCCCCCGCTGACGTGACCGACATCCGCCGTACCCTCCACCACGTGCAGGCGGACGGGCAGCACCTGCGCGTGCACCTGCTCGTCAGCGGCGCCGTCCGCCTGGACCTGGACGGCGTCACACACGACGAACCCACCCTGGAGGGCGCCCTGGACGCCGCGGCCCTGTGGCCCGCCGTGCCCGGCGCCCTCTACAGCGCGCTGGCCTGGGAACTGGACCTCTGCGCCACGCGTGGTGGACCCTGGTCACCGCCGGGCGGCCCGGCCGCCTGAACCACGCCCCGGCGTGAAGGACCCCACAGGGGCGCCCAGAGCGGGGGATATCCACCCCCACCCCGGGCGCGTTACCCTAGGTGGGATGCTGGGTTTCCTGATCGTCATTGTGCTGCTGGCCGCCGCCGCGTTCGCCTGGCGGGCCACGCGCCGCGCCGCGCCCCCCAGTCCACCCGGCCCCCCGAACCGGCCGCGCCGCTGCCCGCCGGGGACGTGCGCCCCACCGCGCCCACCCTGGTCATGCCCGGCGAGGGCGGCGAACTGCTGCACGACGCGCAGAGCGAGATGCTCGCCGACGTGAGCCCCGAGGAACTCCAGCGTCTGATGGCCGCCGTGCCCAGGGACGTCATGGGCCGCGCCATCGGGCAGGAGGAACTGACCAGCCACGCTCCCGTCACCGCCGAGCAGCGGCAGGAACTCCAGGGGCTGGGCAGCGCCCTGGACGACCTGGACTTCTGGAACGTCGAGGAGAGCGACCCGAAGAACCCGCCGAAAGCCTGACGGGCCCAGGCGATTCCCCCGGAGCTTTCCGGTAGAGCCCGCCCCGGTCGGCCCCGCACAATGCGGGCATGACCCTCCCGTACGCCCGCGACTTCATGCTGGGCCGCATGTTCGCGGCGGACGCGGCGTTCGACGGGCTGTTCTACACCGGCGTGACGAGCACCGGCATCTACTGCCTGCCGTCCTGCCGGGCCCGCAAACCCCGCGCGGAGCACGTGCGGTTCCACGCGACGCCCCATGAGGCGCGCGCGGCGGGTCTGCGCGCCTGCCGCCGCTGCCACCCGGACGCCTACCGGGGCGTGCCCGGTCCCGAGGCGGCGCTGCTGACCGCGCTGGGCGGCGTGCGCGTGCCCGACGTGCCGGGCGTGCGGGCGCTGGCCGACGCGCTGCACGTGGGGGAGAGTGCCCTGCACGCCAAGTGGCGCGAGCTGTTCCAGGTGACGCCCGGCGAGTGGCTGGCCCGCGAGCGCGTCCGGCTGGCCGCGCGGACCCTGCGCGGCACCGGGGCCAGCGTGGCGGAGGTCGCGTTCGCAGTGGGCTTCGGGAGCCTGTCGGCGTTCGGCGCGCAGTTCCGGCGCGGGATGCACCTGACCCCGCAGGCGTGGCGGCACGCCGGGCGCGGCGCCGGGCTGACCCTGACCCTCCCGGCGGCCTTCCCGCTGGAGGTCGTGTGGCGCGACCTGGGCCGCGACCCGGACTCCGTGACGCAGCGGGTGGATGCGCGCGGTGGCCGAGTGGCCTTCGCCTGGACCTTCCCCGGCGGGCCGCAGCGGGTCACGCTGCACGTCACCGCCGGGCAGGTCGAGGTGCACCCGGACGACCCCGGGGCGCTGACCCCCACCGACTGGGAAGCGCTGCACACCCTGACCGTCCGCGCGCTGGGGCTGCACACGCCCCTGTCCGGCGGCGACTGGCCGGTCCCGCTGGTCCCGCAGGCCCTCGACGGGCTGATCTGGGCGGTGGCGGGGCAGCAGGTCACGTTCACGCAGGCCTGCCGCATCCGCCGCACACTGACCGGGCGATATGGCACGCCCGTCGCGGGGGGGCTGACCGCGCCGCCCACCGCCGCGCAACTGGCCGCCCTGGGCGACGCCGACCTGCGCGCCTGCGGCCTGACCGACGCGCGCGCGGCCCTGCTGCGCCGCCTCGCGGGGCGGGTCGCGCGGGGCGAACTGAACCTGGACGCGCTGGCGCGCGGCACGGTCGGCGCGGCCCGCCGCACGCTGCTGGCCGTGCCCGGCATCGGGCCCTGGACGGCGGACTACGTGCGGCTGCGTGTCCTGGGCTTCCCCGACGTCGTGCCTGAGGGGGACGCCGCGCTGGCCGCCAGCCTGCGCCGCACACACGCCCTGCCCGCGCGGCCCACGCCCGCGCAGGTGCAGGCGCTGCTGCTGCCGCACGCGCCGCGCCGCAGTCAGGCCGTGCTGCGTGCGTGGCACGCGGCCCTCGACCCCGTGTAAGCCCTGCCCCTCACCCCCGGTCCGGCGCGTAGGGGTGCCGGACGACCTTCCCCATGCCGCCAGGAGCCCGACCATGATCCGACCCGACCACGCCCGCACCCTCCACGCCCTGCACGCCCCCGCTGGTGGCGGCCTGATCCTCCCGAACGCCTGGGACGCCGCGAGCGCCCGCACGCTGGAGCACGCGGGCGCGCCCGCCATCGGCACGACCAGCGCCGGGATCGCCTTCGCGCTGGGCTACCCCGACGGGCAGGCCGCGCCCGTGGAGGACCTGCTGGACGCCCTGGCGCGCCTCGTCCGGGCCACCTCCCGGCCCGTCACCGCTGACCTGGAAGGCGGGTACGCCCCTGACCCAGAGGGCGTCGCGGCGACTGTGACCCGCGCGCTGCGGCTGGGCGTGGCGGGCCTGAATCTGGAGGACGCTGCCGGCACGGGCGCACTGCGGTGCGTCGAGGACCAGACGCTGCGGCTGCGCGCCGCCCGGCAGGCCGCCGACGGCCTGGGCGTCCCCGCGTACCTGAATGCCCGGACCGACACGTACCTCGCCGGGGTCGGGACCACCCCCGCTGAACGCTTCGCGGAGACCGTCCGGCGCGGCCGGGCGTACCTGCACGCCGGGGCGGACAGCGTGTTCGTGCCCGGCCTGACCGACCCCACGACCATCCGCGAGCTGCGCGCCGCGCTGGGCGGCCCGGTCAGCGTGATGCTCCTGCCCGGCGGGCCCGGCGCCCCCACCCTGCTGCGCGCCGGGGCCAGCCGCGTCAGCAGCGGCCCTGGCCTGATGCTCGCCTCGCTGGGCCACACCCTGACCCTCACCCGCGACCTGCTGGGCCCCGGCACCCTGCCCGCCACGCCCGGCCCCGACTACGCGCAGGTGCAGGGGTGGTTCAGTCGCCCGGCAGCAGGCGCGGATTCCAGTGCGCCGGGCCGCTGAGCTGCACGCGCCGTTCGGGGTGCGCCTGTCCGTCGCAGGGAGGCTGCGCGTGCCCGGGGACGGTCAGGGGCCACACGCTGGCGACCGCCCGCCCGGCGATGTCGGCGGTGTCCACCGGACCGAAGACGCGGCTGTCGAGGCTGCCCCCCTCGCTGCGGTTGTCGCCCATCACGAAGTACGCCCCGGCGGGCACGGTGACGGCGGGCGTGTTCGCCAGCGGACTGGCGGTGTCGTGGCAGCTGGCGTCCCAGTACGCCTGCGTGCGCGGCTCGGGGAGCGGCTGGCCGTTCACGAGGACGGTGCCGCCGCGCACCTGAACTGTGTCGCCGGGCAGGCCCACGACGCGCTTGACGAGGTACGGGCGGTACGCCCAGGGGAGGGTCACGCCCCGGTACTCGCGCGTCCACTCGGCGGCGGCGCTGCGGGGCGGTTTGAACACGACCACGTCGCCGCGCGCGTACGTGCCCAGCCCGGCGCGGTGCGCCCAGCCCTCGACCTTCGGGACGACCAGCCCCTCGCCGTGGCGCAGGCCGGGCAGCATGCTCGCGCCGTCCACGCGCACGGCGGTCGCGCCGAACTGCGTCACGAGCAGCGCGACCAGGACGGGCGACCCCCACTCCTGCCAGAGGCTGCGCCAGCGGCCCGGGCGGCCCTGCGGCGGGGTCACCGGCTCACCTGCGCGGCGGGTGCGGGGGCGGGCGGGGTGTGGGTGCCCAGCGCGTACGCCGCGCCGCCCAGCAGGCCCGCCGCGAGCAGCCAGCGCAGCGCCAGCCCCAGCGTGTACGTCCGCGCGAAGCGCAACGCGGTCAGGGGGGCGGGGCCCGCGTCCCGCAGCGCCTGCGCCCAGGCCTGCGCCTCGTCCAGGCCGCGCAGGCGGGCGTTCAGCATATCCAGGTGCAGGTGCCCCAGCAGTTCGGCCCGCACGACCCGCGCGGCGCGCGGGGGGATCAGGCAGGTCACGCGGCGCAGGTAGGCGCGCACCTCGCGCGGGGGGTCGGGCGGGGTCACCAGAGGCCCCGCAGCGCCCGGTCGAACGCGTGGTAGCGCTCGCGGCGCCGGGCGAGCTCCTCGCGGCCCGCGTCCGTCAGGGTGTACGTCCGCACCGGGGGGCCGCCGCGCGCGGGGCTGGTCTCCTGGGCCCGCAGGAACCCGGCGCGTTCCAGGCGGTGCAGCGCGGGGTACAGACTTCCCGCGTTCAGGCGGATGTGCCCGTCCGTGCCGCTCTGGACGCGCGCGGCGATGTCCTGCCCGTAGCCGCCCTCGCGTTCGAGGACGCTCAGGAGGATCAGGTCGAGGTTGCCCTTGAAGAGGTTCGGATCCACGGTTATCAGAGTCCGATATCAGGATGTGATGACGGTGAGCCGTCGGCCCCCACGGCTGCCCCGCCCCCACAGCCCCGGCCTCTGCACGCGACCGTACGGTCTGACCGGGCGGCCCCCTGCCATCCTGACCGCATGACCGCCCCGACCGCCGACCTGTCCCTGGACCTCCCGGACGCGCAGCTGCCCGGCGTGCTCGGCGCGGCCCTGACCGGCCTGTACACCGGCGAGCCGCGCCTGCCCGCCCGGCCCGGCGGGCGTGAGGCGGGACTGGCGGCGCTGCACGCCTGGACCGGAGCCGGGTACCGCGAGCGCAACCACCTGTCAGGGAACGTGTCGCGCCTGAGCATGTACCTGCGGCACGGCATGATCGGCATCCGCGAGGTCGCCGCCCACGCCCGCCACGTCCTGCGGGGCCGCGAGCGCGACGAGTTCCTGCGGCAGCTCACCTGGGGGGAGTTCTTCCGGCTGGTGCTGCGCCAGGAGGGCGCGCGCGTGCTGGACAACCTGGAGGAGCCCAAGTACCCCGCGCGCTGGACGGACGCGCTGCCGGACGACGTCCGCGCGGCCCGCACGGGCCTGCCCTGCGTGGACGCCTGGGTCACGCACCTGATCCGGGACGGGTGGCTGCACAACCACGAGCGGCTGTGGTTCGCGGCGTACCTGATCCACTGGCGCGGCGTGCACTGGCGGGCCGGGTACGCCTTCTTCCGCGAGCACCTGCTGGATGGGGACATCGCCAGCAACGCCCTGTCGTGGCAGTGGGTGGCGAGCACCTTCAGTGGCAAGCCGTACGTCATGAATCAGGAGAACGTCGAGCGCTTCAGCGGGGGCCGCTGGTGCCAGGATTGCACCGCGCGGTGCCCGTTCCGGGGCAGCTACGAGGACCTGGAGGCGCGCCTGTTCAGTGGCCGACTGCCCGAGGAGGCCCCGACGTCCGGTACCGGAGACTCTCGCCGCGCCGCGCCAGCGGATGAGGTGGTGGCCGCGCCGATCCAGCCGACCGGGCCGACCTCCCCACGCGTGGTGTGGGTGCACGGGGACGGGCTGTCCGTGACGGACCCGGCCCTGAGCGCCTGCCCGGACGCCCCGGCGCTGTTCGTCTTCGACCGGCCGTTCCTGTCGGGGACGCCCATCGCGTTTCCCCGGCTGGCGTTCATGTACCAGGGCGTGCGGGACATCGCTGCTGGGCGCCGGGCGCCCACGCACGCGCGGGTGGGCGCGGTCGCCGGGGAACTCGCGGCGTTCGCCCGCGTGTACGGGGCGGGGGAACTGCACGTCACCCGCAACTTCACGCCGGAATTCACGCGCATCCTCGCGGGCGTGCGCGCCGCGCACCCGGACCTGCGGGTGGTCGTGCACGACCCCGAACGCCTGACGTCCTTCGACGGGCCGGTGCGGCGCTTCTTCGGCTTCTGGAAGAAGGTGGAACGCGAGGTGTTGCAGGGCGCTCCCAGCCCCGACGCCCCCCGGCGCGGTCACCGCTGATACGGACTCGGGTTGAAAGGTTTGCAAAGCCGTTCAACCCGAGCAGCCTCGGAGAGCTGCGCAGCAGAGCGAGCAGGAGCGAAACGCCCCTCCGGGCGTGGAGTTGGCAACCCGGTGCCCTTCCGGGTTGTTAACGCAACAGACGGAATCCGTGTGACCCACCCCAGACCAGGGCCGGGTGTCCATCTGGCGGATGCGCCCGCCCGCCGGGGTGGGGGAGACTGCCCGCATGACTGCACCGAATGCCGACCTGCGCGCCGCGTACGCCTGGGCCCGCGTGGGCCGCGAGCGCCTGCTGACGTGGCTGGAATCCCTGCCCGGGGGCGTGTACACCCTGGAACGCCCGGACTTCGCGTTCGGCAGCCTGCGGAACGTGCAGGTGCACGTCGCGGACTGCTACCGCATGTGGATCGCGGCGCGCGGCCTGGGCGAGACCGTCGTGCGGCTCGACCCGAGCGCGCTGCCGGACGTGGCGGCCCTGCGCGCCGCCTTCGCGGACGTGGACGCCCTGGTCGAGCGGGCGCTGGCTGCCTTCACGCAGCCGGACGAGCCGCGCCGCGTGACCTCCGGGGACCGGGAACTGGAGGTCACGGGCCGCTGGCTGGTCATGCATCCCCTGACGCACGAGTTCCACCACAAGGGCCAGCTCCTGACGATGGGCCGCGTGCTGGGCTTCCCGTACCCGGCAGGGCCTGACACAGACCTGGGGCCGCCGCTTCCTCCGGCAGCCCTGGGGCTGCTGACGGAGCCCGGCGCTTGAACGTCCTGAACATCCCGGTGGACACCGCGCTGCTGGCGGCGTGGCGCGGCTGGCTGGCCCCGGCGCGGCAGCCGTTCTACCTGACCGGGGCCGAGGCGGACGCGCTGGGTCTGGAGGCGCTGGGCCTGGAGACCGTGCCGCGCGACGGGCTGACGCTGACCCCCGAGGCGCGCGACACGATCCTGGCATGGAACATTGCCCCGGGGGCCGACCGGGTGGCGAGGCTGACCCTGGCGGACGTGGACGCCCTGGCGCCCGCGTCCCGCCGGGCGTTGCTGCGCGCGCAGGTGCGCCACGGGCGCGGGAACGTCCCGCTGGGGCGCGCCTTCCCGGACCTGGGGCTGCCGCCGGGCCGGTTCCTGTGGCGCCCCGAACAGCTGACCGCCGGGGTGCTGGCGCGGGTCGTCGCGGCGTCCGGCGCGCCCTGCCAGCGCTCGGAGGTCCCGCCGGAGGTGTGGCGCGCGGCGCAGGAGGTGCTGCCGGGCGCGCGGGCGCTGGCGGGCACGTTCCCGCAGGGCAGCGCCGGGAACTGCTTCGGGACCGTGATGGGCGCGGCGGGGGTGCCCGGTGCGGCGGGCGAATGGATGCAGCGCGAGCCGTTCGAGGCCTTCCTGCATGAGCGCACCCGGCCCGGCGGGCGGGACGATCAGGCGGGCACGGTGCTCCTGTGGCGTTCGGCCAGTGGGCTGGCGCAGCACGCCGCCGTGACGCTGGGCGGCGGCTGGGCGCTGCACAAGGCCGCGCAGACGTGGTGGACGCCGCGCGTGGTGCTGCCCACCGCCACCCTGATCCGCGCGTCCCGCTCGGCGGGCTGGCGGCTCTCGCGCCGTCACCTGCTGGCCTGAGCGGCTCTGGTAGCCTGCGGACATGACTCACCCGAACTGGGCGGCGCTGACCGAGGACGACACGCAGCCGTGGGAGACCCTGGATTCACGTCAGCTCGTGTCGGGGTTCCGCACCGTGTTCGAGGATCGCGTGCGGCTCCCGAACGGCGCGGAGACGACCTACCAGTACCGCCCGCGCGGGCCGCGCGCTGTGTTCGTGCTGCCCGTCACGGCGCAGGGTGAGGCGGTCCTGATCCGCCAGTACCGCTACCCGCTGCGCGCGACCGTCACCGAGGTCGTCGCGGGCGGCGTGGAACGCGGCGAGGATCTGCTCGCGGCGGCCCAGCGGGAACTCCTGGAGGAGGTGGGCGGCGCGGCCAGCGAGTGGGTGCCGCTGCCCGGCTTCTACCCGCAGCCGAGCATCAGCGGCGTGATCTTCTACCCGTTCCTGGCGCTGGGCGTCACGCTGGGCGACATGCATCACGAGTACACCGAGACCATCGAGCGGCTGGTGGTGCCCCTGGCCGAGGCGTACCGCCGCCTGGACGCCGGTGAGGTGCTGGACGGGTCGAGCAGCCTGACGATGTGGCACGCGCGGGCCGTGCTGGCCGGGCGGGGCCTCCTCTGAGCATGGCGCCGACCGACCTGCCCGCGCCGTTCACGACCCTGGCCGGGCCGCACCGCACGGACGCGGTGATCGAGAACAGCGAGTTCCTGACCTTCGCCGACCGCGCCGACACGCCAGGGGACGCGCTGGCGCAGCTGTCGGCCCTGCGGGCGCGCTACCCGGACGCCACGCACCACTGCTGGGCGTACCGCATCGGCGGCGCGTACCGCTTCGGCGACGACGGCGAGCCGGGCGGCACGGCGGGCGCGCCGATCCTGCGGGCCATCGAGGGTCAGGGCGTGGACCGCGTGATGGTCGTCGTGGTGCGCTTCTACGGCGGCGTGAAACTGGGCGCCGGCGGGCTGGCGCGCGCCTACGGGGGCGGCGCGGCCGAGTGCCTGCGCACCGCCGCGCGGCTGGAGGTCCGCCCGCGCCGCACCGTGCGGGTCGCGGTGCCCTTCGACGCGCTCAGCGGGCTGTACCACCTGCTGGGCACCTGGGACGTCACGCGCGGCGAGGAGACGTACACGGCCATTGGTGTGGAACTCGACGTGCACCTCTATCCCGAGGACACCGGGGCCTTCGCAGCGGCCCTGCGGGACGCGACGCGCGGCGCGGCGGTGACCGACCTTGAGTGACCTGGCCCCCACCCCGACGCTGTCCCCACCCGCGCCGACTCCATCCGCGCCGACCCCGCCGGACCTGATCACGCTGGGCGACCTGCACCTGGGCCGCTTCCGCAAGGTCAAATCCCTGCTGCTGCTCGTGTACGTGTCGCTCGAAGGCCCCACGCCACGCCGCCGGCTGGCGACCCTGCTGTGGCCCGGCGCCGCCCGCCCGGAAGGCAGCCTGCGCGTGGCCCTGCACGCCCTGCGCGAGGTGTACCCCGACGCGCTGGGCGGCGAGGAGCGCCTGAGCACCCCCCTGACCGGCGACGCCGCCCGCCTGCTGACCCGGCGCGGCGAGGCCGCCTGGGACGCTTACGCCGGGCCGTTCCTGCACGGCGTGCCGCTCAGCGGCGTCTCGACCGAGTTCGAGGAGTGGGTGGAGGCGCAGCGCGAACGCCTCGCGCGGCACGTGCAGGAGGAGGCCCTGCGCGCCGCCGAGACCGCCGAACCGGGCCGCGCCGCCGACTGGGCCGCGCGGGCCTACCGCACCCCGGGCGCCCCACCGCCCGAGGCGGACCTGCTGCGCCGCGCGCTGCCGCTGACGCTGCCCGGCTCGCCGCTGGAGGCGGAGATCCGCGCGGAACTGGGCGAACTGGACGAGGGGACGCCCACCCCGGCCTCCGCACCCCGCGTGGCCGCGCGCATGCTGGGCCGCGAGGCGGAACTCGACACGCTGCTCGCCTGGACCCTCGCCCCGCAGGGGGACCCCCCGGCAGGCGGCGCGGCCCTGATCACCGGCCCCGGCGGGATCGGCAAGAGCACCCTGACCCGCGAACTCCTGCGGGAACTGACCCGCCTGGACCGCCCCGCGACCCTCGTGGACGCCGAGGGCGCCAGCAGCGCCGCCGAACTGAGCGCCCGCCTCGGCGGCGCCCTCACGCCCGGCCAGGCCGCGCCCCCCACCCTGGCCGCCCTGAGCGACCACCTGCCCCCGCACGCCACGGTCCTGCTGGACGGCGCGGACGCCCTGAACGACCTCCCGGACCTGCTGCGCGCCCTGCGCCGCGACCTGCCCGGCGTGCGCTGGGTGATCAGCAGCCGCCGCAGCCCCCCCGGCCTGCTGGGGGAAGGGGACCTGCTGCTGCCCCTCGCGGGCCTCCCCCAGGCTCCGCCGGAAGCGGACCTCGCGCAGATCGCCGCGAGCAGCGCCACTCAACTCTTCCTGCGCGAAGCCGCCCGCACCCGCCGCGACCTCACCCTGACCCCCGCCAACGCCGCCCTGATCGCCGGAATCACCCGCCGCCTCCACGGCCACCCCCTGGCGCTGGCCCTCGCCGCGTCCTGGCTGCGCGTCGAGCACCTCGACGCCGTGTACGCCCGCGTCCTCACCGAGGCCGCCCAGCTCACCCCGGAAGGCGGCGGCAGTGACGGCCGGCGCGGCCTGACCGCCGTCGCCCGCCGCTCCTGGGACCTCCTGACCCCGAGCAGCAACGCGCGGCGCTGCGCCTGAGCGTCACCACCGACCTCGACCCCGCCGACGCGCCCCACCTGGGCGTCCCCGCACCCCTCATCGACGAGCTCCTCACGCACAACTTCCTCGAAGCGCACCAGCCCGGCACCGAACGCCTGCGCCTGTACCCCGCGCTGCGCGGCCTCCTGACCGAACAAGCCACGGCGCACCCGGACCTGATCACGCAGGCCCGCGCCGACCACGCCCGCCACTACCTCACGTGGTTTACCGCCCAGCCCCCCGAAGCGCCCCCGGTGGACGCCGAACGCGACAACATCACGGCCGCCCTGCACGCGGCGCTGCACAGCGGGGACGCCACCGCCGCCCAGATCGACCACTTCCTGGCGCACCACGACCGGCGCGGCCTGCACGCCAGCGGCACCGACACCTTCGCCGCCCTGGCCGACGCCGCCGAGGACCACCGCGCCCCGGACAGCGTGCAGGCCGCCGCGCAGATCGCCAGCATGTGGCTCGCGTACCGCGCCGGACGCCTGCTGGACGCCCAGACGCTCGCCGGACACTTCCTGGCCGGACCACTGGCCGCCGACCCCACCAGCCGCATGAAAGTCCTGAACACCCTGGCGTCCGTGAGAGCCACGCAGGGCCAGCTCCGTAGTGCCACGGACCTGTTCCAGCAGGCGCTGGCGCTGGCGCTGGAACTGGGTGATCAGGTCCGCGCGGTGTTCTACCGGGTGAACATCCTGTCCAGTCTGGGGTTCATCGGGAACCCAGCGCAGGTGCAGGAGGTCACGACTGAACTGCGCGCTGAATTAACGAATCTGCCCGAGGGACTGGCCTGGATGGTCCGCGAACGCCTCCTGCAGGCCGAGCTGTACGTGCCAGGGGCCGATACGAACCGGCTCCTGACCGAAGTGCAGCAGCTCACGGAGTACGCGGAACGAGCGGGCAACATCCACACGTTCCATCAGGCGATGCTGATGCAGGTCCGCCTGCTCCTGCGGCAGCATAAGGTGCGTCAGGCCGAACAGAAACTGAACGACTGGCGGAAGCACCTGACCGACGACGGTCAGCCCGCTGACCGCATGGAATGGCATCTGCTCAGCGCCGAAGTGGCGTATGCCCGTGGACGGGCGGACCAGGGCCGCATGCATGCGCGTCACGTTCTGCACCTCCTGAACCAGTTCCCGCAACCGTGGGAACTGGTGGAACTGTGCCTCGTGCTGGTTGACGACCTCGAAACGCGCGCTCCGCAGCAGACGGCGCGGCTGCTGCGGAGCATTCGGGATACCGCCTCATTGCACCAGTGGCAGCGCTGGCGGGCCGGCCAGTCTCTGATATCGCGCCTCCCAGTGGACAGCAGCAGTGAGGTCGCCGAATTTCACCTCTCTCAAGTCATGGCGTGGGTGCAAGAACAGCTCGGCACGTCCTGAGTGGGAGGCTCAGGGTCCGAGGAAGCTGGTCGGCCCACCCTCGTCGCCTCCACTCTCCAGTTCGGCGGAGGTCGAGTTCGTCAGCTGGGCAATGGTGGCCGGTTGGAACAGGGCGGGCTGTTCCGTCTTGGCGCCCTGTGGAACGCCATCGACGTAGTACAGCGGGTAACCGTTGCAGGTCTGCTGGCTGTAGTTGAACCACTGGTCACCCGTCCGCACCTGGTGGCTGAATGTGAGTCCCTGGATGGTGGGTGGGTCGGTGACCGTCTGTAGGGGGACGTATTGTTTCACGAATGATAGGAGGTACGCCGACCAGTCGTACCCGGCAGCGACGCTCTGGCCTCCCTTCACGAGGGGGAAGACGAACAGGGCCAGATCCTTGCCCTGTCGTCTGGCGTACAGCTGGCCGTTCTTCTCGTAGATGCTGTCTTTCTGTGGACCTTCAGTCATGGAACCTCCGTTGAAGTGTGGTGCGTGTTTCAGTTTAGGGCCCGTGGGGGCGGTGGTGCGGGCCGGGCAGCTGGGCCTGGTCCAGGCGAACCCGGCTGAACAGGTGGGGAACCTCGCCGCCGGGGACCTGGCCGGGGTGGTCGTGGGCGTACAGGTACAGGGGCCAGCCCTGGTAGGTGGTGTGGTCCCAGGTGCGTAGCCCGTGCGGGTCGCGCGCCTGGGCGTGAACGAGTCCGGGCGGGGGGTGTGGGGCGGGCGGCAGGACGGGCAGGGGCACGTACTGGTACAGGAACGCCTTGAGGTGTTCGGGCCACTGCGCGGCGGTGAGAATGGTGTCGCCGGTCAGGAGGGCCATCTGCAGCGGCGTGAAGCGGTACAGCGCCAGCGGGCCGCGTGGCGTGTGGACGCTCAGGTGGGGGCCGTCGGTGCCCAGGTGCAGCAGATCGGCGGGCGGCAGGGGCTGGCCCAGGCGGCGGGAACCGGTGGCGTGGGGTGGGCGCGTCATGGGGCGTGGCCTCACAGCGCCAGGCTCGCGTGGCGGGTGGGGGCCGGGCGCAGCAGGCGGCGCAGCAGGCCGAGCGGACCGCGCGGCTGGCTGGGTGTGCCCGCGCGGTCCTGGGCGGCGGCGAGCAGGTCGGCCAGGGTGCGGCCGTCGTGTGGGGCGTCGGCGAGGCCGGTGCAGACGTCCGGCTGGCGGCCCAGGACGCTCAGGTGCTGGGCGGCGCGGCGCAGCAGGGGGGCCAGTCCGGCGGGGGTCAGCGGGTGGGGGCTGAGCAGCACGAACTCGTGGGGTCCCACGTGGTACGCGCTGGCGCTCCAGCGCTGCGCCGCCTGTTCGAGGTCACGGGCGATGTGGCGCAGGGCCCGGTCAACGGGGGGGTCGCCGAGGTGCTGGCGGTGGTCGCGCAGGGTGGGGAGGCGCAGGGCAGCGAGGGTGGTCACGCCGTGGGTCTGGGCGGCGTCGCCGAGCAGGGCGTCGCGGGTGGGCAGCTGCGTGACGGGATCGAGGTGATAGGTGTGCACGTCCTCGATCAGGAGGAGGCGGTCGGTGTTGGGCAGGGTGCTCAGGTGCAGGCGGCACACGCGGCGGTCGCCGCTGGGGGTGAGGAGGCGGGTGTGGTGGGTGCCGTCGGCCCAGGTGGTGACGGGGGCGGGCAGGCCGGCGGGATGGAACGCCCGGGTGTAGGCGTGGTTGGGGCAGGCGTGGGTGGGGGCGTGCGCGGGCCAGCGCAGGGCGGGCACGGGCAGCAGGTGGAACAGGTCGTCTTCGAGCGGGTGGGTCATGGTCGCGGGCGTCTCCCTGGGGGTGGGGGCGGCGGGGGTGGTGCCACGCAGTGTGCGGGGCGGGGCGTTAAGGGGGCGTTACCGCTACACTCCGGGCATGAGTTCGTGGCCGTTCAGGGTTGGATTCGGGGAGGACGCGCACCGTCTGGAGGCGGGGCGGCGGCTGGTGCTGGGCGGCGTGGAGATCGGGCACGCGGAGCTGGGAGCGGTGGCGCACAGTGACGGGGACGCCGTGCTGCACGTGGTGGCCGACGCGCTGCTGTCGGGGCTGGCGCTGGGGGATATCGGGGGGTACTTCCCGGACACGGCCGAGCAGTGGCGCGGGATGGACTCGCGCGTGATCGTGGAGCGGGCGCTGGCGCTGGTGCAGGAACGCGGCTGGGTGCCGGTGAACGTGGCGGTGGTGGTGACGCTGGACCGCCCGAAGCTGGGGCCGCTGCGCGCGGAGATCGCGCGGTCGGTGGCGGCGCTGCTCGCGCTGCCGGAAGGGGACGTGGGCGTGAGTTTCAAGACCTCCGAGGGACTGGCGCCGCTGCACGTGCAGACTCGGGCGACGGTGCTGCTGGCGCGCGTGGCGGAGGCCGGGGGTGAGTGAGGGGACGCCGCTGCTGCGCGTGGTGCTGTTCGAGCCGGAGAAGGCCGGGAACGTGGGCAACGTGGCGCGTACCTGCGCCGTGCTGGGCGCGGACCTGCACCTGATCCGCCCGTTCGGCTTCCACCTGCACGACCGCGAGTTCCGCCGCGCGGTGATGGACTACCTGGAGGGAGTGACGCTGCGCGAGCACGCCAGCTGGACGGCCTTCCAGGGCACGCTGGAGCCGGGCGCGCGGGTGTGGGCGTTCAGCACGCACGCGACCGAACTGCACACCCGGGCGGGCTTCCGGCGGGGGGATTACCTGCTGTTCGGGCCGGAATCGCGCGGGCTGCCCGCGTGGCTGCGCGACGCTCTGCCGAAACTGAAGCTGCCGCAGCCGGGCGGGGGCCGCAGCCTGAACCTGAGTGTCGCGGCGGGCGTGGCGGCGTTCGAGGCCGGGCGGCAGATCGAGGGCTGGTGAGGCCGGGCGCCCCGGTCATGGGGGCGCCCCTCACAGGTCAAGATTTCCCTTGACGTTGATGTATCTGCCGGGTGACCCGGCTGCATAGATTGACGGGTAATGTCCCGTCCGCCCGCCCCCTTCACCGATTCACCCGGCAGCCCGCCGAAGCGGCTGTCCTCCGCCTACTTTCAGGTGGCCGTGATGTCCTGCGCCTCGCACGGGGCGCTGCTGCTGTTCGACTGGGTGCACGGCGGCCAGCACCTGGGCGTCCTGTTCAGCGCCCTGCTCGTCAGCGTGATCCTGGCCGCGCTGCTGGCCTGGGGGTGGCTGCCGCTCCACCTGCTCAGGGGCGCGCTGGCCTGGTCACTGCCGGTCTGGGTGCTGGCCCTGGTGGCGGTCGCGGCCATCCAGACCGGGCAGGTCCCCGCGCCGTATTTCCTGACACTGGCGATCGTGACGGCGGTGCTGCGCGCCACGCTGCCCGCCCGGCCCGCCGCGCGCGCCACGCTGGCCCTGATGACCGCTGCCGGCGGCGTGGTCCTGGGGTGGGCGCCGGATCAGACGCCGCTGCTGATCAACGCGGCGTTCCTGGCCGGATTGATCGGGTTCCTGGCCGAGCATGGCGTGACCCTGCACGCCGAGCGGCAGTACAGCGAGGCGCTGCGGGTCCTGGCCGCCACCGACGCCCTGACCGGTACCCTGAACCGGCGCGGGGGCGAGGTGGCCCTGAAGGCCCTGATGCAGGAGGCGCGGCTGGGGCAGGTGGCGGCGCTGCTCCTCGACATCGACCGCTTCAAGGGCATCAACGACCGGTTCGGGCACGCGGCCGGTGACGAGGTCCTCGCGCAGGTGGCGCGCGCGGCCGGCCGGGCGGCGGGCCCGGACGTGACCGTGATCCGCTGGGGCGGGGAGGAATTCCTGCTCGCCTGGTCCGCCGTGCAGCCCGCGCAGGCGCACGAGGTGGCGGCCCGGGTCGTGCGGGCCGTGCGCGCCGTGCGGGTGCCGGGGCAGGGCCAGGGGCCGGCGGTGACCGTCAGCGCGGGGCTGGCCTTTGCCGACGAGGTGCACGGACTCGAGGCGCTGGTGCAGCTGGCCGATCAGCGGATGTACGCCGCCAAACAGGCCGGTGGGGACCGCTGGCAGTGACCCTGCGGCGGCGGAATTGAAACGCGACCGCGGCGTGTGCTGACGGCCCGAACGGGACGCTGGGACCCCCCTCATCCGGGCGCCCGGTAGAGTGACCACCATGACCTCAACTGATTTCCAGGCGCGACTGGCGCGCTACGCTGAACTGCTCGTCCGGACCGGCGTGAACCTCCCGCAGGGTGGCAAGGTCCGCGTGAGTGCGCCGGTCGAGGCGACCGAACTGGCGCGGCTGGTCGCGCGCGCCGCGTACCGGGCCGGGGCGGCCGACGTGCGCGTCACGTACCACGATCCTCACCTGGGGCTGGCGCTGTTCGAGGACGGTTCGGACGACGCCGTGAACCACCTGCCCGCGTGGCACGCGCAGGAGGCCGAGGCGATGGTGGATGGGGGCTACGCGTCCATCGGGATCATCGGCGAGGACCCCTCGCTGCTGGCGGGCGTGGACCCCGCGCGCATCGCGGCGCGCAGCAAGCTGGTTGCGCAGGCCATGCGCCGGGTCAGCGAGGCGACCGGCAGTTTCCGCGTGAACTGGACGGTCGCCGCGATGGCCACGCCCGCCTGGGCGGCCCGCGTGTACCCGGAACTGCCGCGGGAGGAGGCCGTGGCGCGCTTGTGGGACGACATCTTCACGGTCACCCGCGCCGATCAGCCCGACCCGGTGGCCGCGTGGGACGCGCACCTGACCCGCCTGGAACGCCTGACCACCCACCTGAACGGCCGGCAGTACGCCGCCGTGCACCTGAAGAGCGACCTGGGGACCGACCTGACCGTGGGCCTCGCGGAGAACCACGTGTGGCAGGGCGGCGCGGAGACCGCGCAGAACGGCGTGCGCGGCGTGCCGAACCTTCCCACCGACGAGGTGTTCACTGCCCCGCACCGGGAGCGCGTGGACGGCGTGGCGGTCGCCAGCAAACCCCTGAGTGCGCGTGGGCAGCTCATCGAGGGCATCCGCATGCGCTTCGAGGCGGGCCGCGCCGTCGAGGTCAGCGCCACGCGCGGCGAGGAGACCCTGAAAGCCCTGATCGCCACCGACGAGGGCGCCGCCCGCCTGGGCGAGGTGGCCCTGGTGCCCGCCAGCGCGCCCGTCGCGCAGACCGGGACGCTGTTCCTGAACACCCTGTTCGACGAGAATGCCGCGTCGCACATCGCGCTGGGCCGCTGCTACCCCACGAACGTGCAGGGCGGCACCGACCCCGCCACGCTGAATGCCGCGGGCGGGAACCACGACAGCCTGATCCACGTGGACTGGATGATCGGCACGCCCGCCACCGACGTGGACGGCATCACGAAGGACGGCGCCCGCGAGCCGCTGATGCGCGCGGGCGAGTGGGTCATCGAAGGGCTGTAACCGGCAGGCACAGCGCCGGGACAGCACAGGGGGAGGGTGGCCGCAGTTGGCTCCCCTCCCCCTGAACTGCGCGGGATTTACAGCGCCAGGATCGCGCTGAAGTCGCCGCTGAGGCCGTCGGGGTAGAAGCCGCCCTTCGTGGCGCCGGGGGCCAGGAACACGATGTTCCCCACCTGACGCGGCGTGCGGCTGTACGCGATGCCGTTGCCGTCCGCCAGGACGATGTTCGCCGCGCCGCCTTCCACGATCCCCTGGTCCACGTCGCTGGCGCCGTCCACGCTGTCACGCAGGTTGCTGATCGCCTGCACGACGTCCGCGACCTTCAGGGCGGGCGTGACGTCCGTGTTGCGCTGCTGGTACAGCAGGGTGCGGATCATGCCCGCGTGGTACGCCTCGACCGCCAGGATGCCCGCCGCGTTCTCCAGGTTGCCGCCCGCGCTCGCGTCACTCAGGAAACGTGCCGCGCCCTTGTACGCACTCACGCCCACGTCCTCGAAGATGAACGCGCCGTGCAGGAAGAACAGGTCGTTGGCGAACGGGTTGAAGCCCGTGATCGCCCCGCCCGACGCGGCGCTGCCCGCCGCCGCGAAGGCCGGGCCCAGGTCCAGGGTGGGCTGCGACACGGCCGCCGCGCCCAGCACCTTGCGGATGATCTTCACGTGGTTCAGTTCGTCGGTGGCGACCTCGTTCGCGTAGGCGCGCACGTCGGCCGAGTCGAACTTCACGCCGTCGCCGTTGCGGCCGGTGAAGCCCGCAGGCAGGATGACCTTGCTGCTGTTCCCGCCCGCCGCGTCCAGTTCCTGCAGGCGGCCCACGGCGGCCAGGTAGAACGCCGCTTCCAGGTATTCCAGGTTCAGCGCGAAGTTGAAGATCGTGGCGTCCAGGTTGGCCTTGGGGGTCATGCTCATGGCAGGCGCGCACCCGGCAAGCAGACCCGTGGCAGTGGCGGCCCCGGCGGCCCCCAGGAACTTCCGGCGATTCATGGCGTTGGACATGCGTACTTCCTCCAGACAGTGATGGGCGATGCAGGCAAGAGGACACCCCGGCCCGCGCAGGCGGATTCCTGCCCGGCCCCTCGTGCTGATCGCTCTGCACAGCCCTATGCGTCCGGCCGGCCGGCGGATCACCCTCCCGGCCGATCATGAAGTTTGCGTGAACGCCTGGCCGGTCCCAAGGCGAGGGAGCGGGCGACCCGCAGGCCACCCGCCCCCTCCCGTGGAGCGGTCCTTACTTGACCAGACCCAGCTTGCGCACCTCGTCGCGCTCCTCGGTCAGTTCCTGCGCCGTGGCGTCCATCTTGCCGCGGCTGAAGTTACTCACCGGGAGACCCTGCACGATCTCGTACTGGCCGTCCTTGCAGGTCACGGGGAAGCCGTAGATCAGGCCCTCGGGAATGCCGTAGCTGCCGTCGCTGGGAATGCCCATGCTGACCCACTCGCCTTCCGGGGTACCCAGCGCCCAGTCGCGCATGTGGTCGATCGCGGCGCTCGCGGCGGAGGCGGCGCTGCTCAGGCCGCGCGCCTCGATGATCGCCGCGCCACGCTTCGCCACGGTCGAGATGTACTGCTGCTCGTACCAGTCGCGGTCCACCTGATCCAGCGCGGGCTGGCCGTCCACCGTCGCCTGGCTCAGGTCGGGGTACTGGGTCGAGGAGTGGTTGCCCCAGATCGTCAGGTTCTTGATGCTGCTCACGGGCTTCCCGGTCTTCTCCGCCAGCTGGCTGATCGCGCGGTTGTGATCCAGGCGCACCATCGCCGTGAACTGCTTCGGATCCAGATCCGGCGCGTTCTGCTGCGCGATCAGCGCGTTCGTGTTCGCGGGGTTGCCCACCACGAGCACCTTCACGTCCCGGCTCGCCACGGCGTTCAGCGCTTCACCCTGCGGCTTGAAGATCCCGCCGTTCGCGCCCAGCAGGTCCCCGCGCTCCATCCCGGCCTTGCGGGGCATGGCGCCCACCAGCAGCGCGTAATCCGCGTCCTTGAACGCCACCATCGGATCGTCGCTCGTCACGATGTCCGCCAGCAGCGGGAACGCGCAGTCACGCAGCTCCATCACGACGCCGTTGAGCGCCTTCAGCGCGGGCGTGATCTCCAGCAGCTGCAGAATGACCGGCTGATCCTTGCCGAGCATGTCGCCCGACGCGATGCGGAAAAGAAGGCTGTAGCCGATCTGGCCAGCGGCGCCGGTAACGGCAACGCGGACGGGTTGTTTGGTCGTCATGGGTATCCCTCCTGAGGATGGTTTTACGGCTCACGATAACGCGCGGCGGGACGCTTGAGGGGAAAGTTCCCCGGACGGGGACAGGCTCGGTGCGTGGTGGGCGCTTCCCGGCGGGCGGCCCCACCCCCCAGCCCCCATCCCCAGGGGGGACGGGGGAGCCGTCGTTGGCACTGGGCAAGAGATGTGACTGTCGCGGCGGATTTGCTGTGGGCGGTGACGTGTCTGGTCTCGACGCCACCTTTCGCCACCCGCAAGGCCCGCGCGCTGCGCGCACGACGGCCGGTGGTGATCTGCGGCGGCGTGTTGTGTGGGACGCTTCGCGCTGCTGTTCGACTGTTCCCGCTTCGGCCGAAGCTGCTGTCCAAGGCTCCCTCCGAGGGGAGCTGTCAGCGCAGCTGACTGAGGGGTTCCGCTGCGCAGCAGCTTCCGTTCCTACTTCCCACACCCCACTTCCCTCATTACAGTGGCGCGTCGTCGGCGAAGTTCGGTTCGCGTTTCTCGCGGAGGCTGCTGAGGCCCTCGCGGACGTCGGGGCCGGTGAAGCCGAGGAATTCGAGGGCCAGGGACGCGTCGAAGGTGGGGCCGGCCTGCCTGAGCCAGTTGTTCAGGGCGTACTTGGTCCAGCGGATGGCGGTGGGGCTGCCGCTGGCGAGTTGCCGGGCGACGGTCCAGGCGCGGTCCAGCAGTTCGTCGTCGGGGACGGTGAGGCTGACGAGGCCGATGCGTTCGGCTTCGATGCCGCTCACCGGTTCGCCGGTCATGAGGTGGTATTTGGCCTTGTTCAGGCCGCACAGTAGGGGCCAGATGATCGCGGCGTGGTCCCCGGCGGCGACGCCCAGGCGGACGTGCCCGTCGAGGAGGCGGGCGGTGTGCGCGGTGATGCTCACGTCGGCCAGCAGGGCGACGGCGAGCCCGGCGCCGACGCAGGGGCCGTGAATGGCGCTCACGATGGGTTTGGAGCAGTTGATGACGTTGTACACGAGGTCGCGGGCTTCCTTCCAGACGCGGGTGAGGGCGGTGAAGTCGCTGCTCATCTCCTCGATCAGGGTGAAGTCCCCGCCGGAGGAGAAGCCGCGCCCCTCGCCGCGCACGAGGACGCTGCGGACGCCGGGGGTGTCGTCGATGTCGCGCCACACGCGGGTCAGGGCGCGGTGCGCGTCGGCGTTCACGCTGTTCAGCGTCCGGTCGTTGCGGATGACGACCTCGAGGATGCCGCCGCTGTGCAGCTGGAGGTGCAGGCCGGGGTACGCGCCGGGGGCTGTGAGCTGGGTTGTGTTCACGGGCGCAGGGTAGCGGTTGGGCGGGCCGGGGTGTCCAGCAGGGTGCGCCGGGGGCGGGGTGGTCAGGTGAGGCAGCGGGCGGAGAGCCGTGAACCTACGCTGGGGGCATGAGGCGTGTGAAGCTGGGTGCGGCCGTGTTGCTGGGGGCTCTGGGACTGACAGGATGTGGTGGGGGCGGCGCGCCTTCGGCTGAGCCGGTGACGGTCACGGTGCAGGACCCGCAGTACGGCCTGTCGTTCGAGTACGTGACGACGGCCGCGTTCACGCCGCAGCGGTCGGCGCTCCCGGACTTCCCGCAGTCGGGCCAGGAGCGGGCGATGCTGGAGGCGATCAACGCGGAACGCGCGCGGGGCGGGGTGTGCCCGTCCGGGTCGTTTCCCCCGGCGCGCCCGCTGCAGTTCGAGGCGCACCTGCACCGCGCGGCGACGCTGTACGGGCGGGAACTGGCGGCGAGCGGCAGGATGGACCTGCCGCACCGCAGCCGGGCGGATAACCGGGTGCCGTCGCAGCGGATGGTGGACGCCGGGTACAAGCCGGTGCCGCCCAGCCGGGTGCAGTGGGTGTTCGGGGAGAGTCTCGCGGCGGGCGACCAGATGAGCCCGGCAGAGGTCGTCGCGGCGTGGAGGGGCAGCCCGGCTCACTGCGCGGCGCTGTTCGAGCACATCGCCGACGGCGCCGTGGCGCGCGTGGACGGCCCGGCCGGGACGTACTGGGTGCTGAACATCGCGGGCTGGGAGTAAGCCCCGGCCTGGTCCGGATAGACCACGGCAGCAGGCCCGCACCGGGAACATGTGCGGGCCTGCTGCCTGCGACCAGGGTCAGCCGTTGAGTTTCGCGGTGACCTCAACGAGGCGCTTGGCCTGGTGGGCGATGGTGGCGCGGTCCTCGCCCGAGAGGGGCTGGCCGTTCGCGGTGACGCTGGCGCCGTAGGGGTTGCCGCCGGAGGCGAAGATCGCCTGATCGGTGTAGCCGGGCGCGACGATGATCGAGCCCCAGTGCATGGCGGTGATGTACATGGTCTGGAGGGTGGTTTCCTGGCCGCCGTTGGGGTTCTGGGCGCTGGTCATGGCGCTGAAGGTCTTGTTGGCGAGTTTGCCCGTGCCCCACAGGCCCCCGAGGGTATCGATGAAGGCGCGCATCTGGCTGGCGGCGCCGCCGAAGCGGGTGGGGGTGCTGAACAGGTAGGCGTCGGCCCATTCGAGGTCGGCGGGGGTGGCGGTGGGCACGTCGGCGGTGCGTTCCTGCTGGGCCTTCCAGGCATCCTGGGTATCGATGACGGCCTGGGGCGCAGTTTCGGGCACCTTCAGGACGCGCACCTCGGCCCCGGCGGCGCGGGCGGCCTCGGCGGCGACCTGGGCCATGGCGTGGTTGGTGCCGTAGGTGGAGTAGTAGACGATGGCCAGTTTGACGGGGGAGGGCGTGGTCATGCTTCTCAGCATGCACCTGACCGGCCATTCACTCCATATTGAAACATTTGGAGTGTATTGGGAAGATTCTCATGCAAACAGGAAGGGCACCCGGCGCCGCGTCCCGGCCGGGTGCCCTTCCCCTGGCCGATCAGACGCGGATGGTCACGCGCGCGCCGTCGTCCTCCAGATGCACCGTGTCGATGAAACGCACCACGCGAGTCGCGTAGCCCATCACCAGCGTGTGGGTTCGGGCGCCGCCGCCGAAACGCCGCACGCCGCTGAGCAGTTCGCCGTACGTGATGCCGGTCGCGCTGAACACCATCTGCTTGCCCGGCGCGAGATCGTTCGTCCTGTAGACCTTCTGTTCGTCCACGCCCATCGCCCGGAACCGCTCGCGCATGGCGTCGTCCTCCGCGATGAAGCGGCCCTGGATCTCCGCGCCCAGGCACTTCATGGCGGCCGCCGACAGCACCCCCTCGGGCGCGCCGCCCGAACCCATCAGCGCGTGCACGCCCGTGCCCCGCACGCCCACCTGGAGGCTGGCGACCACGTCGCCGTCCCCGATCAGTTTCACGCGCGCCCCGGCGGCCCGCACCCGGCGGATCAGGTCCGCGTGCCGCTCGCGGTCCAGGATGGTGATCATCAGGTCGTCCACGTCGCGCTCCAGGCTCTGCGCCAGGACGTTCAGGTTCGCCTCGACCGGCCAGTCCAGGTTCACCTTCCCGGCGGCGGGGGGCGGCACGACCAGCTTGTCCATGTAGCAGTCCGGCGCGTGCATCAGCCCGCCGCGCTCGGACAGGGCGATCACGGCCAGCCCGTTCGGCAGGCCCTTGGCGGTCACGCTGGTACCCTCGACCGGGTCCACGGCGATGTCCACCTCGTACTGCCCCTGCCCGACCTTCTCGCCGATGTACAGCATGGGGGCCTCGTCCATCTCGCCCTCGCCGATCACGACCGTGCCGCGGATATCCAGGCTGTTGAGCAGTTCGCGCATGGCCTCGGTGCCCGCGCCGTCCACGGCGTTCTTGTCGCCCATGCCCATCCAGCGGCTGGCGGCCAGGGCGGCGCCCTCGGTCACCCGGGCGGTCTCCAGGACCAGGGCGTGCTCGAAGTGGTTGGTATCCACGCGGCTCTCCGCGCCTTGCTTCCGCTTGACCGTCATGCCGTTAACGTAACACGGAGGCATGAAAAACCATTTCCGGGAGCGGTTCCACGCGGTGATTGGTGTGTCACTCCCCGGGGGAATTCAAGGTGCCCCAGGATGCAGGGCGGCGCAGGCTGTGGGTGGGATCAGCGCAGCACGCCCGCCCACACCAGCAGCAGCCACAGCACCACCGGAATGGCCAGCGAGCCCAGGGTCAGCTTCAGCAGCCGCCACCAGTCGTTCAGGAACTCCTTCATGCCCTCCAGGGTAGCAGCCGACCGCCCAGGCGACCGGGTGCGCCTTCACGCTGTCTTGCCTCACGCGCGCCGCCGGGGGGCTCAGTCCGTACACTGGCGGGTATGACCCTCAGCCCCCTGGCCGGTAAACGCGCGCCGCAGAGCCTGCTGACGAACATCCCCCGACTGGTCGCCCACTACTACGAGACCCGCCCCGACCCGCGCGATCCCCTCCAGCGCGTGGCCTTCGGCACGAGCGGGCACCGCGGCACCAGCCTGGGCGGCACCTTCAACGAGGCGCACATCCTGGCGGTCACGCAGGCCGTCGCCGAGCACCGCGCCGCCGCCGGCATCCAGGGGCCGCTGTTCATGGGCCTGGACACCCACGCGCTGTCCGAACCCGCCTGGATGACCGCCCTGCAGGTGCTCGTCGCCAACGGCGTGCAGGTGCGCGCGCAGGCCGGATCGTTCACGCCCACGCCGCTGATCAGCCACGCGATCCTCGAACACAACCGCCCCGGCCGCGAAGGCAAACCAGACCACGACTGGGCCGACGGGATCGTCATCACGCCCAGCCACAACCCCCCGCAGGACGGCGGCTTCAAGTACAACCCCCCCTCCGGCGGCCCGGCCGACACCGACGTGACCGGCGCCGTGCAGGCCCGCGCGAACGCCATCCTGGAGAACGAACTGCGCGACGTGAAGCGCGTCTCGCTGGAGGACGCCCTGGCGGGCCTGACCGACTTCGACTTCATCACGCCCTACGTGTCGCAGTTGGGCACGGTCGTGAATCTGGACGCCATCCGCCAGAGCGGCGTGCGCATCGGCGTGGACCCGCTGGGCGGCAGCAGCCTCCCGGTGTGGCAGGCCATTCAGGCGCAGCACGGCCTGAACCTGACCATCGTGAACGAGGACCTCGACCCCCGCTTCGCGTTCATGAGCGTGGACCGCGACGGGAAGATCCGCATGGACTGCTCCAGCCCATACGCCATGGCGGGCCTGCTGGCCCTGAAGGACGATTTCGACGTGGCGATCGGCAACGACCCGGACGCCGACCGGCACGGCGTCGTGACCCGCGCGGGCCTGATGAACCCCAACCACTACCTCGCCGTGATGATCGAGTACCTGTTCAGCCACCGCCCCGGCTGGCGCGCGGACGCCGCCATCGGCAAGACGCTCGTGAGCAGCGCCCTGATCGACCGGGTGGGCGCCGGGATCGGGCGGCGCGTCGTGGAAGTCCCGGTGGGCTTCAAATACTTCGTGGAGGGCCTGCTGGACGGTTCGTTCGGCTTCGGGGGAGAGGAGAGCGCCGGGGCGAGCTTCCTGAGACTGGACGGTACGCCCTGGAGCACCGACAAGGACGGCCTGATCCCGGGCCTGCTGGCCGCCGAGATGACCGCCGTGACCGGCAAGACGCCCAGCGAGCGCTTCGCGGACCTCACCGCCCGCTACGGCGAGACCGCCTACGACCGTCAGGACGCTCCCGCCGACGCCGCGCAGAAGAAGATCCTGTCGAACCTCAGCCCCGAGCAGGTCACCGCCACCACGCTGGGCGGCGACCCCATCACCGCGAAGCTGACCCGCGCGCCCGGCAACGGTGCGGGCATCGGCGGGCTGAAGGTCACCACCGACCAGGCCTGGTTCGCCGCGCGCCCCAGCGGCACCGAGGACGTGTACAAGATCTACGCCGAGAGCTTCCGCGGCGCCGAGCACCTCCAGCAGGTCATGGCCGAAGCGCGCGACGTGGTCAGCGCGGCCCTGAACGGCCAGTAAGCCACGCCCGACCCCTGCCGCCCTGGCTCCGGAACTGGAGCCAGGGTGGTTGATTCATCTGCTCCCCACAAAACTCACCACATCCCTCATTGAGCGGAGCGTGCCCACGTTTTGGGATGCCATCGGTTCAGGCCGTCCCACTGCGGGGTGGCCCCTGCGGCCATCCGGAAGATGAGAGCGAAAGCGAAAAATTTCGCACGCCGACACGAGAATCAGTAAGTTTTATGTGAGTTCATATTCCATATGTTTGGACATCGAAGCTCCGGGCACAGCCCCTGCATCCCCACGGGAGGAACACAGATGGAACATGAGATGCTGCACCACACCTGGGTGAATTCCTACGTCATCCTGTCTTTCGCTATTGCGGCCGTCGCGTCGTACATGTCCCTCGAACTGGCCGGCCGCGCCGGCCGCGTCTTCAGCAACGCCGCCAACCGCTTCTGGCTGGTCGCGCAGGCCCTGGTGCTCGGCTACGGCATCTGGGCCATGCACTTCGTGGGCATGATGGCCTTCCAGGTCAACGCCGCCACCAGCCTGAACTACCCCGTCACGATCCTCTCGGGCCTGATCGCCGTGGCCTTCGTGTACCCCGCCCTGCTCCTGCTGCACAGCGGCCCCATGAACCTGCGCCGCCTGGGCGTGGCCGGCGTCATCGCCGGAACGGGCATCGTGGCCATGCACTACAGCGGCATGGCGGCCTACCACATGCCCGGCACCGAGATCCAGCTCAACGTCCTGGCGCTCATCGCCTCCATCCTGATCGCCGTGGGGGCCAGCATGGCCGCCCTGTACCTGTTCCACCTGCTCACCAGCGACTGGGCCCGCCGTCAGACCCGCCTGCAGCTCGTGGGCGTCAAGGCCGGCGCGGCGGCCGTCATGGGCGTCGCCATCACCGGCATGCACTACACCGGCATGGCCGCCCTGAAGTACAAGGTCGTCGATGAGATGCAGCTGGGCGTGGCCGCCGACGGCATCGATACCACCCTGCTGGCCCTGGTGATCGGCGTGGTGTCCTTCCTGCTGATGGGCCTGGCGCTCACCAGCGTGCTCATGGACGCCGGCCGCAGCGGCGACGTGGAAGAACTCGACTTCGGCAGCGCCGCCGACTGAGCCGCGCGCCCGGGCCCGCAGACCGGGCCCGCACCTCGCCCGGCGACCCGGCACCCCCCTCACGTCTTTTCTTCTACCCCCCACACCTGCGCCGCCCCACCCCGGGGCACGCCGCCCGGAAAGGAACACCCCGCATGGCACGAATCCTGATTGTTGATGACTCCCCCGCCGACCTGAAGTTCATGGAAGCCGCCCTGAAGGGCACGTCGCACAGCGTCACCGCCCTGAACGACCCCGCCCAGGTGGAGGCCGTGGCCGACCAGATGCGCCCGGACCTGCTCCTCGTGGACGTCGTGATGCCCGGCCGCAACGGCTACGAGGTCGTGCGCGGTCTGCGCCGCCAGCCCGGCATGGAGGCCCTGAAGGTCGTGTTCGTGTCCAGCAAGGGCAACGAGACCGACGTGAAGTGGGGCCTGCGTCAGGGCGCCGACGACTACATCGTCAAGCCATACACCCCCGAGCAGGTGCTCGGCGTCGTGAACCGGCTGATCGGCTGATGCCCGACGCGCTGCTCGTCCGCGTGCAGGACACCCGACTGGCGCTGCCGCTCTCGGGCGAGCAGACCATCGCGCAGGTCGGGCCCGTCGCGCCGCTGCCGCACGGTGAGCCGCTGCTGCGCGGCCTGACCACCATCCAGGGCCGCGCCGTGCCCCTGCTGCACCTGGCGCCCCTGCTGGGCCACCCCGACGCCCCCACCCCGCCCCTGATGGTGCTGACCAGCCTGGAAGGCGAACGCGTCGCGCTGCTGGTCGACGAGGTGTACGGCGTGAGCAGCGTGCCGGCCCCGCCCCCCGGCTCGGGCCTGCTGCTCGACGTGCCCGGCGGACCGCTGCTCAACCCGGCCGCCCTGATCCGCGACCTGCGCGACCACCTCGGCTAGTTCAGCCTCAGCTAGTCCAGCTTCAGACAGCCCAGTCCCAGCCAGTCCAGCCGCCCGGCTGCCTTTTCCCACCTGTCCGTTCATTCCACGCCTGCCATTTCCCGCCCCGGAGGCCCACCCATGCAACTCCAGTTCCAGACCGCCCGCCTGAACCGCGCCAACCGCAACACCAACGCCCAGCGTGTCGGCTGGCTGGGGCAGCTGCGCGTGGGACAGAAACTGTCCCTGGCAGCGTTCGCGTTCGCCATCCCGCTGACCGTGCTGGTCAGCTCCCTGCTCGTGCAGCAGCAGAGCAGCATCAGCGTCGCGCAGCGCGAACTGAACGGGGTGCAGCAGTTCACCCCGCTGCGTGACATCAACACCAACCTCGCCACGTTCGTCGCCACCGCGCTGCGCAGCGACGAGGGCGGCGCGCAGAAGGCCGCCGACGGCGTCAACAAGGCCATCAGTCAGCTCGAAGCGCAGGTGGCCCCCGAGTACCGCGAGCGCGTGCAGGCGCTGCGGCGCGACTGGGCCGTGCTGCCCGACTCGATCGGCACGCAGCCGGACCTGGCCATCCTGCAGACCTACGCGCAGCTGCTCAACACCTACCAGCGCGAACTCAGCGAGGATCTGCTGACCCAGTCGGGCCTGATGCTCGACCCGGTCGCCGGGTCCTTCCACACCATGGAATCCACGCTGCGCGTCCTGCCGCGCATCTCGACCGGCCTGAACCTCGCGGCCCTGACCACCGAGGCCGGCCGGCGCGAGCCCGGCGACGACAGCGCCTACCTCAGCGTGCTGCGCGACCTGAACGTTACCCTGCAGGAGGCGCTGTCCTCGTACAACTCCAGCGTGGACCGCGTCATGCGCGCCGATCCGGTCGCGGGGGCGGTCATGGGTGACGCCGCGCAGAAGCTCAGCGACGCCGTCACGCCCGCCCTGGCCGACCTGGGCGCCGCCATCGACGCCGGCAACCTCAACGGCGTGGACGTGCAGGGCATCCAGAACAGCGCGCTGCTGCAGGTGGGCGCCGCGTACAACACCGGGGTCAAGACCCTCACCGGGCAGCTGCAGGACCGCGTGGACCGCACCGAGCGCCAGCGGCTGCTGTCCCTGCTGGCGATCATCACGGCGCTCGTCATCGCGTTCACGCTGCTCATCCGCCTGTCTCGCGCCATCGTCAAGCCGCTGACCGAGCTCACCCGCGCCAGCCGCGCGGTGTCCAGCGGCGACCTGAACGTGCAGGTGCCGGTGCAGACCCGCGACGAGCTGGGCTACATGGCCTACACCTTCAACAACGCCACCACCCAGCTGCGCGTCAACGAGGAGAAGAACGTCGCCGAGCGCGAGGAAGCCGCCAAACTCCAGAACAACATCGGGTCGTTCCTGGACGTCACCATGGACATCGCCGGCGGCGACCTGACCCGGCGCGGCGTCGTGAGCGAGGACGTGCTGGGGAACGTCGTGGACTCGATCAACCTGATGGTCGACGAGCTGGGGCAGGTGCTGGGCGAGGTGCAGAAGGCCTCGGTGTCCGTGACGGACGCCAGCCGCGACATGCTGCGCACCACCGACCAGATCGTGCAGGGGGCCGGCACCACCACCCAGGAGACCCGCCGCGTGGCCGAGCAGGTGCGCGCCGTGACCGACGGCTTCCGCGAGATGGCCGAGGCCGCCCAGCAGAGCGCCGAGTCCGCCCGGCAGGCGCTGGAAGCCTCCCAGCAGGGCCGCGAGGCGGTGCTCGGGACGCTCGACGGCATGCAGAACATCCGCCGCGAGGTGCAGGGCGTGGCCCGGCGCATCAAGACCCTCGGGGAACGCTCGCTGGAAATTCAGGAAATCGTCGACACCATCTCGCGCCTGTCCAGCCAGACCAACCTGCTGGCGCTGAACGCCTCGATCGAGGCGGCCGGTGCCGGCGCCGCCGGCAGCCGCTTCGCGATCGTCGCGGACGAGGTGCGTAAACTCGCGGACTCCTCCGCGCAGGCCACCGCGCGCATCGCCAGCCTGATCCGCACGGTGCAGCTGGAAATCACCGAGGTGGTCGGCAGCGTGGAAGACAACACCCGCGAGGTGGAGCAGGGGTACCGCGTCGCCGCCGTCGCCGGGGAGCGCATCGAGCAGCTGGGCAAACTGGCCGCCGAATCCGCCCAGTTCGCCGAGCGCATCAACGCCGCGACCACCGAGCAGGTGCGCAGCGTCGAGCAGGTGAGTGAAGCCGTGCAGCAGATCGGTCAGGTCGCCGAGCAGTCCAACGAGAGCGTCGAGCAGGGCCGCGCCGCCGCCCGCCGCCTCCAGCACCTCGCGCAGAACCTGCTGCAGAGCCTCTCGCGCTTCAAGCTGCCCAGCTGAGCCCCCCCGCCCTCAAGGAGCCGATGTGACGTCCCTCACCCCCCCGGTCACCCAGGACCCGGAACTCACCGCCACCTACCTGCAAGACGCCCGCAGCGTCGCCGCCGGGCTGGAGGACGCCACCGTCGACCTGTGGGTTCCGGACCAGCGCCCCCACGCCCTGGACACCCTGTGGGTGCTCAGTCACCGCCTGCACGGCACGGCCGGTCTGTACGGGCACCCGCAGACCGCCGCGCTGGCCGCGCTCCTCGAGCGGCTGATGGAAGGGCGCGCCCACCTGAACACCGACGAGGCGGTGCCGGTGCTCACCGCCATCCTGGAGCGGGCCGGCACCAGCCTGAGGCGCGCCCTGGACCGCATCGAGCAGGGGCAGGCCGAGGGCGACGTGGGCCTGATGTTCGCCGAGCTGGGCGGCCCGGCGCAGGTCACGGAACTCCTGCGCACCCAGCCGTTCCAGCTGCAGGCCCGTCAGGCGCGCAGCGAGGACGAGGCCGAGCTGCCCTTCGCGGTGGTCAACGCGGCCATCTGGGAGGACTTCGGCCCCGAGGCGGCCGAGCTGACCGCCACGCTGCGCGCCGGGCTGCACGCCGACACCCCGGATCTGACCGCCCTGTTCCGCGCCGCGCACACCCTCAAGGGCAGCAGCGCCATGGTGGGCCTGGCCGAGATGGCCGAGGTCGGGCACGCCATGGAAGACCTGCTGGGCGCCGCCCGCGAGGACGCCGTGACGCTCGACCGGGCGCTGCCGCTGATCGACGACGGCCTGAACGTCGTGGAACTGGTGCTCGCGCACGCCGAGGGCCAGCTGCGCGAAGCCCCGCAGGCGCGCATCCAGGCGTACCGCGCCGCCGTGAGCGGCCTGCTCAGCGGCCAGGATCCCGCCGCGCTGCTGCCCGCGCCCGAGAGCCCGGCCGCCCCGGCCCCCGAGACGCGCCTGAGCGTGCGCGTGGACAGCGCCCGCCTGGACGGCATGCTCGACGACGTGGCCGGACTGGTCGCCACGCGCGCGCGCCTGAACGGCCTGCTGCTGCGCCAGCAGCAGATCGCCGCCAGCCTCGACGCCGCGCACGAACGGGTGCAGCGCACCGTGCGGGACTTCGAGGAACGCTACCTGAACCCCAACCTGACCCCCGGCGGGGCCAGTGCGGGCGTGCCACTGGACCGCCTGGGCGCCCAGCAGGCGGCCCGTCCCGCCGACCTGGGGTTGCAAGACCGCCTGGCCGACTTCGGGGCGCTGGAACTCGACACGTACGACGACCTGAACATCCTGGCGCGCGCCGTGACCGAGCTGAGCGCCGACCTGGTGGAGGTCCGCGCGCAGACCGCGCAGGCCATCAGCACCCTGGGTGACGAACTGACCGGCCTGGAAAAGCTCACCCGCCAGCTGCGCGTCGAGCTGAGCCGCGCCCGCCTGGTGCCGCTCGAACGCGTGACCGCCCCGCTGCGCCGCTGGGCGGGCCGCCGCACGGACCTGAAGCTCACCCTGCACGGTGAGGACAGCCTGATCGACGCGCAGTACGCCGCGCCGCTGGGTCAGGCGCTGCTGCACCTGCTCACCAACGCCGCCGTGCACGGCGCGCAGTCCCCCGAGGAACGCGCCGCGCAGGGCAAGCCGCCCCTGCTGCAGGTGGCGGTGGAAGCCCACGTCGCCGACGGTCACCTGCACCTCACGGTGCGTGACGACGGGCGCGGCCTGAACTACGACGCCCTGCGCCAGCGCGCCCTGCAGTCCGGGCACCTCAGCGCCGGGGAGCTGGGCGGCATGACCGACGCCCAGACCGCGCAATTGGTGTTCCTGCCCGGCCTGAGCACCGCCGAGCAGGTCACGCAGGAAGCCGGGCGCGGCGTGGGCATGGACGCCGTGCGTGACGCCATCACCCGCCTGGGTGGGCGCGTCAGCATCCAGAGCGTGCCCGGTCAGGGCGCCGCCACCACCCTGCACGTCCCGGTCGCGCAGCAGATTGCCGACGTGCTGGTCATGCGTGCCGGCGCGCAGCGGGTGGCCGTCCTGGCCAGCCAGGTGCAGGGCATGAGCGCCCTGGAGGGCGACGCCCCGGCCGGCAGCGTCGACCTGAGCGCCCTGTGGGGCGAGGCGCCCGCCGCGCAGCGCTACGTGGCCCGCCTGGCCCTCCCGGCCGATCAGGGCGGTACCCTGCACCTCATCGTGGATGAGTTCCAGAGTCTGGAAGAAATCGTGCTGCGCCCCGCCGGGAACCTGCTGAGCCCCCTGGAGTACCTCAGCGGCATGACCACCCTGAACGACGAGCACGGTCAGGCGTACCCGGTCGCGGTCCTCAACCCCGCCGGCCTGCGCCGCGCCCGCCCCGCCCAGCGCGCCGCGCGCCTGAACGCGGCCGGCCGCGGCGCCGGCCGCGTGCTGCTGGTCGACGACAGCCTCAGCGTGCGCCGCCACGTGGGGCGCAGTCTGGAACGCTTCGGGTATCAGGTCGCCACCGCCAGCGACGGCCAGGAGGCGCTGGAACGCCTGCTGGCCGGCGAACAGGCCGACCTGCTCCTGAGCGACCTGGAAATGCCGCGCATGAACGGCTTCGAGCTGCTGCGCGCCGTGCGCTCCAGCGCCGCGCACGCCGCGCTCCCCGTGGTCATCATGACCACCCGCGCCGGCGAGAAACACCAGCAGCTGGCGATGGAACTCGGCGCGAACGACTACTTGGCCAAGCCCGCCGAGGAGCGCCTGCTGCAGCGCCGCCTGGAGGCCCTCCTGACCGCCGCCGGGGTTCAGGCATGACCGCAGGCGACGGGGCCGCCTGCCTGGTGGTGTCGCCCCACCTGTCACGCGCCCTGTCGCACGCCGCGCTCATCGAGGCGGCCGGCTGGAGCGCCACCACCGCTGCCGGCGGCCTGCACGCCCTGACCCAGATCGAGCGGGAACGCCCCGCCCTGGTCGCCATCGATCCGGCCCTAGAGGACCTCAGCCCGGCTGACCTGCACGAGATCCTGCGCGACGACCCGGCCACCGCCGGGACCATCGTGCTCATTCCCGGGGCGCATCGGCCCGCCCGCTACGGCGGCCCCTTCGACGTTCCCGTGCCCGCCGGGCTGAGTGCCCCCGCCGGGCTGGCCCTGGCCCTGCAGGTGCTGGACGCTCAGGCCGCGCCCCGCTGGCATGACCCGGAGGAGGCCGCGCTGAGCGGCGAGTTGAGCACCCTGCCCCTGACCGATATCCTGCTGTGCGCGCAGGAACTGCAGCTCTCGGGCCTGCTGCTGATCCACCTGGGCGCCCAGCCCGCCCACCTGGTGCTGCGGCGCGGTGAGATCATCGACGCCGAGTGCGGCGACCGGCCCGCCCCGCAGGCCGTCACGCACCTGCTCGCCAGCCGCGTGCCCGGCGACTTCCGGTTCCACCTGATGTCCCCCGATCCCCTCAGCGCGTATCCGCGTGGGGTGACCGTCCCCACCGCGCGCCTGCTGATGGAGGCGGCCGTGCATGAAGATCACGCGCACGCCGCCGACCCCACCCAATCTGCCCTGGAGGCCTCATGAACCCAGCTGAAATCACTCCCCCCATCACCGTTCTGGTCGTGGACGACTCCGTGAGCGTCCGCAAGGCCCTGGAACGCATCCTGGCGCCGCAGGGCTACCAGGTCCGCATGGCCGACAGCGCCGAGAACGCCCTGGAGACCCTCGAGCCCCTGCCGGATCTGGTGCTGGCCGACATCCTGATGCCCGGCATGAGCGGGCTGGAACTCACCCGGATCATGACCGACCGGGGCGTGAACGTGCCCGTGATGCTCATGAGCGGCATCGTGGACGAGGTCACGCAGCGCGACGCGCAGGCCGCCGGCGCGCGCGGCGTGCTACGCAAGCCCTTCACGCCGGCCGAGCTGCTGCCCGCCATCGAGCCGCAGGTGCAGGCCGCGCTGGACGCCCGCGCGCAGCGTGGCGACACGCCGGCGCCGCAGGCGGCGACCACTCCCGTGACGCCGGCGGCCCCGGCGGCGCCCGCCGTCCCCCCGGCCTCCTCCAGGGATGGCCTGCTGGCGGGCCTGAGCGGCGTGAGCGGCGTCGAGGGCGCCGTGCTGTACAGCGCCGACGGGGACCGCGTGGCGCAGTTCGGGCCGGATCTGCCCGAGAGCTTCGCCATGTACGCCCGCTTCCTGGTGACCGCGGCCGCCACCGCCAGCCATCACCTGAACCGCGGCGACCTGAGCAGCCTGCTGCTCAGCTACGCCGGGCAGACCCTGCTGCTCAGCCCGCACCGCGACGGGCAGCTCGTGGCGCTGCTGCGGGGCAGCGACGTGGCGCCGGCCGTGGGGCGCTGGCAGGCCTCGCAGCTGAACTGATCGCCACCCCAGTGCTGCCCCCCCGATCAGCGGGCGTTCCCGGACCGACCCCGGGGGCGCCCGCTGGTGCCACGCGGCAGCCTCAGCGGGGAGGAGCGGCGGGCGCCGGGCGCGCCGCATGAAGGAACCCGGTGGCGGGCGGCGCCGCCTGACCCCTACACTGCCCGCATGACTCCCACGCAGACCGAACGCCTGCGGCGCCGCAACGCCCTGTGGCAGCAGCTGCGGGCCGGGACGCCGGGCACGCCGGCCTTCGAGGAGACGCTGACGGCCCTCTCGCTCCTGACCGGCTGGGATCGCCCGCGCCTGCTGGCCGGGCTGGGCCTCACGGCGGCCGAGGTGCCGCCGGGGCAGCCATGAGCGGCGACGTGGTGCCCTTCGACTGGGCGCGCCTGTTCCTGGGTGACACGCCGCCGCTGTTCCTGCTGGAGATCGTCTTCCGCACCACCGTGATCTTCGGGTGGCTGCTGCTGCTGCTGCGCCTGACCGGCAAGCGTGGACTGGCGCAGCTGAGCCCGCTGGAACTGGCGATCGTGATCGCCCTGGGTTCCGCCGCCGGGGACCCGATGTTCTACCCGGAGGTGCCGCTGCTGCACGCCATGCTGGTGCTGGCGCTGGTCGTGGGGCTGCAACACCTGCTTACGAAACTGGTCATCCGCAGCGAGCACGTCGAGACCTTCATCGAGGGCGTCCCGGTGGAACTCGTGCGCGGCGGCGTCATGAGCGGCGAGGCGCTGCAACGCGCCAACCTGAGCCGCGAGGATCTCTTCGAGCGGCTGCGCGCCCAGGGCGTGCGGCAGCTGGGTGAGGTGCAGCGCGCCTACTTCGAGCAGGACGGTACCCTCACGGTCTTCACGCACCCGCACGGCGCGCCGCCCGGCCTGCCCGTCGTGCCGCCCTGGGACCTGGAGCCCCCCCGGCCCGTGCAGCCTGGTGAGGACGTCCAGGGCCCCCTGGTGTGCCTGGGGTGCGGCCGCCTGCGGCACGACCACGGCGGTCAGCGCAGCGCGGGCCGGCTGGACCGCTGCGCCTGCGGCAGTGACCGCTTCACGCGGGCCACCGCCGATCCCCTGGCCGGCCCCGACGACGCCCAGGAGGAGCCGGCGCCCGAGGATGGGGGCAGCCGCAGCGCCCTGGCGGGCCCGGGCTGACCCGGCCTCCCGCCCGTCGGCGGGGGCCCGCCGGCGACCGCGGCTCAGCCCTCGGTGGAGGCGCCGGGGCGGGTCGTCCAGACCGGGTCGGGCTCGATCTGCTCGGCCGGCGCCTTGCCGGGTTCCAGCCCGCTGCTGCGCGCCGTCTGGAGCGGCGTGAGGCTCATGCCGCCCGCGCACTCGATCTGGCAGGACAGCCGGGCCTCGCCCAGCAGGCCCTTTTCCTGCAACTTGTCGAACTCGGCGGCCGTCATGGCGCCCGGCTCGCCCTCCTGGAAGCTCACGCGGCAGGTCGTGCAGCGCGCCACCCCGCCGCAGCGGTGCAGGATGTCCACCCCGCCGCGCTCCAGGGCCAGCACCAGCCGCTCCCCGGCGCGCGCCTGAACCTCGCCGTAGCCCTGCACCTGCACCGTCACCATGTCCTGTTGCGTCATGCGCTCCAGCATGCCACGCGCCCGGAGGCTCAGCGGAACAGGGTGGGCATGGTGACCTCGCCGTCAATCCACACCCGGCCCTTGCCGCGCCGTTTGCCGCGGATCAGGGCGCTGTCGGCGCGGCCCAGCAGCTGCCCCGGCGTGGTGGGCTCCCCGGGCTCGCAGAAGGCGAGGCCCGCCGTGGCATTCAGGTCGTGCGCCGCGCCGTCCACCGTGACCGGATGGCTGGTGATGGCGTGCAGCACCCCCTCGACCCGCAGGCGCATCTCCTCGCGCGAGGGGGCCTGCACGAGCAGCGCGAACTCGTCGCCGCCCAGGCGGCCCAGGGTGTCCCCGGCGCGCAGCGCGGCGAGCATCCGCGCGCCCACCGCGTGCAGGACCTCATCCCCGGCGTGATGGCCGAAGGTGTCGTTGACGGCCTTGAAACCGTCCAGATCGAAGATCGCCACGCCCAGCGGCGCGGCGGCGCGCTGCGAGTCCTCCAGCTGGGCCAGGAAGCTGGCGCGGTTGGGCAGGCCGGTCAGCGGGTCGGTGGTCGCCTGCCGCTGCAGCGCCTCGATGGGCCGCGTGGCCCGCAGCACGAGCAGCCACGCCAGCAGGCTGCCGGTCAGGCTGACCAGCAGCACGAACCCCAGTGGCTGGCGCTGCGGCGGACCCGCGAAATCGGCCGTGGGCGCGTACACCCCGACGGTCCAGGTGACGCCCGGCTGCACCTCGATGGGCCGCAGGACCACCCCGTAGGCCTGGGCCCCCACCTGGAACCAGTGCGTGCCGGCCGGCGGGGTCAGGCGGCTGCGCTGGTCGAGCAGGGCGCGCAGCGCCGGGTCGGCCACCTCGCGCAGCAGCGGCACGCGGCCCTCCACCTGCACCGGCCACGCCCGGCTGCTGGCGATGGCGTGCCCACTGGCGTCGGTCACGAAGGCGCGGCCCCGCGCGCTGATCTGGAGCCCGCGCAGCAGGCTGGAGAGCTGGCGCAGCTGCACGTCGGCGCCCACGACGACCAGTCCGCCCACGCCGGTGGTCCCGGCCGCGACCGTGAGGCCGGGCTGCTGCGACGACGCGAACACGTAGGGCGCCGTCCAGATGGTCGTGCCGGGCTGCTGCGCGGCCGCGCGGTACCAGGGCCGGGTGCGCGGGTCGTAGTCGCTGGGCGCGGCGCTCTGGGCGGTGGGGCGCCGCCGCTCGTCGAAGAAGGTGGTCGTGACCTGCCGCGCGGGGCTCACCTCGATCACGCGGGCGTACCGGGCGCGGTCCTCGGCGCCGTCGCGGCGCAGGAACGTGAACCGGCCGTCGGCGTGGCCGACGAGCATGCCGTTGAGCTGCGGCACACTGTCGAGCAGCGCGTGGAAATTCATGAGGAGCCCGGAGGGATCGTCGGCGCTCAGCAGCCCCGACTGCACGTTCGCGCGGTTGACCTGCACGATCTGCGCCGCCGCCCTCAGGTAGCCGCGCACGTTGTCGGCCGTGACCCGCACCAGCTGTTCGAGCGAGCCCTGCGTCTGGGCGCGCAGCGCCCGCTCGCTGAGTTCCTGCTGGCCCAGCAGCGCCACGAGCAGGGTCAGGCCCTGGGTGATCAGCAGCGCCAGCAGCAGCCACACCCGCGTCTGCAGGGGCAGGCGCGCGGCGCGCCGCAGCGAGACGGCGCGCGCGGGCCGGTGGGGGACGGCGGAGGAGAGGCGGAAACGCAAAGTAGGTCAGTCTATGGGCTGACCGGCCGTTCACCTATCCCCCGTCAGGCGGGTGCGGCGGTGGTCTCTGCGCGCGGCAGCAGCCGCCACGTGCCCACGTCCAGCAGGCCGCGCGGCGTGAGCTTCAGCGCCGGAATCACGGTCAGGCCCAGGAAGGCCAGGGTGGTGACCGGGTACGGGAGCGTGCAGCCGTGCGCGCGGCAGGCGGCCGTGACGCGGCCCAGCGCCTCGGCCGCCTGCGCGGGGGGCAGGTCGGTCATCAGGCCCGCGAAGGGCAGGGGCAGCTGCGCGCGGACCTCGCCGCCCGAGACGAGCACGATCCCGCCGCCCAGCGCCTCCAGCGCCCGGCCGGCGGCGCGCACGTCGTCGTCGCTGCCGCCCAGGAACGCCGCGTGGTGCGCGTCGTGCAGCACGCTGATGCCCAGCGTCGCGCCGCGCAGACCGGTGCCGGAGGTCATGCACGCCGACCACTCGCCGCGCCCGTAGCGGTCGACCACCACCAGCCGCGCGTCCCCGCTGCCCGGCGCGCCCACCCCGGTCGTGATCTGATCCGCGCTGACCTGCATGACCGGCCAGTGCGCCGGCACCTCGAAGGTGGCCGCTGCCCAGCCCGGCCCCAGGTCCACGCCCCCACCCGGCAGCGGCGGCGTGACCGTCCCGGCCCGGGCCTCCACGCCGCCCACGAAGGTCTCCAGCACCTCGAAGCCCTGGAGGTCGCGCAGCAGCGCGAAGTCCGCGTGGTAGCCCGGCGCGACCAGCCCCACGTCGTGCAGCCCCCAGTACTCGGCCGGGTTGCAGGTCACCAGGGCCACCGCGTCCGCCGGGTGCAGCCCGCCCGCCACGCAGGTCCGCAGCAGGCGGTCCAGGTGCCCCAGTTCGAGCAGTTCGTCCACGCTCACGTCGTCGCTGACGAGCATCGCGCGGCGCGGGCGGTCGCGCAGCACCGGCAGCAGCGCCTCCAGGTTGCGGGCCGCCGAGCCCTCGCGCACCATCAGCCACAGCCCGGCGCGCAGGCGCTCGCGGGCCTCTTCGGGCGTCGTGGCCTCGTGATCCGAGTGCAGCCCGGCTGCCGCGTACGCCATCAGGTCGCGGCCCCGCACGCCCGACGCGTGCCCGTCCAGCCGCAACCCCGACGCCCGCCCGGCCTCCAGCACGTCCCACACGCCCGCGTCGCCGCCCAGCACACCGGGGTAGTTCATCATCTCCGCCAGCCCCAGCACGCCCGGCACCCGCAGCATCCGCGCGGTCTCCTCGGCCCCGATCACCGCGCCGCCCCGCTCGAACTCACTGGCCGGCACGCACGATGGCGCCGACGCCCACACCCGCAGCCCCGAGGTGCGTCCCGCCGCGAGCATCCACTCCAGCCCGCCCGCGCCCAGCACGTTCACCAGTTCGTGCGGCTCGGCCACCACCCCGGTCGTGCCGCGCGGCAGCACCGCGCCCGCGAAGCCCGCCGGGGTCAGCAGACTCGACTCGATGTGCACGTGGCCGTCCATGAAGCCCGGCGCCAGGAAGGCCCCGCGCGCCTCCACGACCCGCGCCGCCTGAAAGCCGCTTCCCAGCGCCGCCACGCGCCCGTCGGCGACGAGCACGTCCGCCTCGAACACCTCGCGCGTGGCGGGCTGCACCACCCGCGCGCCCCGCACGAGTAGATCGCCGCGCTCCTCGCCGCGCGCCACCCGCACCAGCCGCCGCCGATCCCTACCTTCCCCTCCGGTTCCAACCATGACGCAGTGTAGAGAAGCCGCGCCCAGGCGCCTAGTCCGGCGCAGGGGGGCAGGCGCCCCGCTCAGTTCAGCAGCGACGATCCGGCGGCCGAGCGCGCCACCGGCTGATCTGGGTCGAGGGGCCCGGCGGGGGGCGGCCACGGGTCGCGCCGCCACGGGCTGTCGTCACTGCTCAGCAGCCAGTCCACCGCGCTGGCGTACCCCCGGTTGCGCACAGGGTCGGCGTTCCAGAACGCCGCGCCCGCCTGGAAACTCCGGCCGTAGTGCGTCCAGTCACGGAAGGGCGCCTCCCGCGCGACCTGCCGGCACTGGCCCAGCACCTGCCGGCCCTGGCGTTCGCTCAGGTACCCCAGCGCCACCCCCTGCGCGGCGATGTCCGCCGCCCGGGCGAGGTCGAAGGCCAGCCCGCCCACCTCGCCGACCTGCGGCTCCCACTGGCGCACGACCTTCACGTGCCGGCGGTCGAGGCCCGCGGTGTCCTGCGCGTGCAGCGCGCGGCGCACCTGCTGGTACGGCGCGTGGTGACCGCCCCCACCGAGCAGCCACGCGAGGCTGGACATGGCCGAGGCGTGATCCGTGATCCCCCACCCGGACTCCAGGGACGCCGCCAGTTCCCGCAGGGCCGCCTGCCGCGCCTCCGGGGTCTCGCCGGGCGGCGTGACCTGATAGAAGTACGTCAGGGGCCGGTGCCCGCGCGTCTCGAAGATGTCGATCCACAGGGACGTGAACGGTGCCCGCAGGTTCAGGGCAAAGCGGTCGGCGTCACTCAGGGCCAGCGCGGCCGCCTCGACCGCCTGCCGCTGGGCGTCGGCGTCCCGGGCGGCCTGGGCATCCCGATCGGCCTGCTCCTGCGCCAGCTCCGCGTTCGCCTCCTGCAGTCCCTCGCGCGCGCCCTCCAGCATGGCCTTGCCCACCCACCACAGGGCCGCCAGCACCAGCCCGGCGGCGACGGGAATCAGCACGGTCCAGAGGGTCACCTGGGCAGCATACCGCCCCGCCCCGCGCCGCCCGCGCGCAGATGACACACCGGCCGGCTCTTCAGCGGCAGCTCAGGGCGAACTCTTGAAGCCGCGCAGCAGCGAGCCGCGTTCCGCCAGGGCCTGCTCGAACAGCGCCTGCTGGAACGCGCGGGCGTCGTTCACGCCCGACGCCGACTGCGCCGCCTGAAGCTGCGCCTTGGCGGGCTTGGGAATAGGCGAGAGCGTCCCGAAGCGCCGCGCGCGGAACATGCCCGGGTGCTCCTCGAACACCACCGTCACGCCGTCCGGCAGGCCGCGCACGTGCGCCGCGAACGCCTGCTCCTGCACGAGTTCCGCGTGCGCCGCGCCCGCGCCCAGTTCGGTCAGCAGCCGGTCGATCAGCGTGAACACGCCCGCCGCGTAGGCGTCCACCTCCGCGCGGGTGGGCAGCGCGCCCCGGTGGATCACGCGGTTGCGGAAGTCGGTGCCCAGCCCCTTGGGCGTCAGGAAGTCCGGTTCGCGGCCCTCGCGCAGCAGGTACGCCAGCGCGAACATCCCCAGCTGCCGCTCGGACTGACTGGAGACGTGCCGCCACGTGCCCTCCAGTGCCGACAGGGCCTCCTCAAAGGGCCGCTCTCGCCCGGCGGCCTGCTCCAGCGCGAAGGCCCGCACGTAAAACTCGAAGAAGCGCTCCAGCGCCGCCGCGAAACTCGCCACCGCCTCCCGCGCGTAGCCGTCCATCAGCGCCCGGGTGCCCAGGTCGAACAGCACCTCGAACTTCTGCTTGCGTACCAGCACGCAGTACCGCGCCCCGCAGCGCGCGCAGCGCAGGTCGTGCACGCTGCTGTCCGCGAACTCCGCGCGGTTCACATGCGCGCACTGCGGGCAGGTCGTCGGGAAATCCATGCCCCGAGCATAGAGGCTGCGCCGGGAGGCCGCTCAGCCCGCCACCGACCCCCTGCGGCTCAGCGGGAGACCGTGACGGCGGTCAGCAGCTTGGATCAGCGCGGCGACCGGTCCCGCACCCAGCCGGTCCGGCCCGGGCAGCCCGGACTGGGGCCCGGCCCGTGGCCCACACCTGCGCGCCGCGCCTCACGGGGCGTTGCGCGCGCGGACGTTCAGGGCGTACGCCTGGGTGGGTGGCAGGGTCGTGAGGCGACCACGCGCCTGCTGCCGGAACTGCACGCTCAGGGTCACCGAGCGGGTCGCGGCGTCCCAGCCGAAGGGGTCCGCGCCGCCCGGCAGGCTGTCGGCCGGCGTCAGGTAATCCGACACGAGGTACGGCTGGAAGCCCCTGACCGCACTCAGCCCCGCGAGGTCCCGCATGGCCGCGCAGCCCGCCCCGCTGGCCGTCTCGAAGGTCTCACCGGCGGCGGGAACGCAGTTCACCGGGGTGCTGCCCGAGTCGCCGCTGCGGTACTCGCGCAGCACCTGCACGTTGCCCTCGGCCCAGGCGTCCGGGGCCTTGTCCAGCGTGACCTTCGGGCGCGGTTCCATGCGGTACACGAACAGGACGTATTTCGTGACGGTGCCGGCCGCCGTGGCGTCGGGCAGCACCACCGCCAGGCACGGCTGCGCCGCCGAGCAGACGTTCCCGCTGTCGGTGTTCACGCTCAGGCCGGAGGTCGCCACCCGGACCCGCAGCGCCGCGCGCACCCGGTCCCCCACGTAGCCGGTCAGGTCGTTCAGTTCGGTCAGCCCGCGCCCGATGACGTTGGTGCGGGTCGTGAGGTCCAGCGTGCTCGTCTGCCAGCTGGTGATCAGGGCCAGGACCACGCCCATGATCGCCAGGGCCAGCAGGATCTCGATCAGGGTCAGCCCCCCGGCGTGCGCCCCGCCCTTCATGAGCTGGGCCGCCCGACGTCCAGCGTGAAGGTGTAGGTGGGCTGCCCGGTGCCCGCGCAGGTCAGCGTGACCCGCCGCAGCATCGGCCCGCCGGCGGGCGTCACCCAGGCCGCGACCGGGTTGGCCTGCGTGGCGGCGCAGGTCAGGCCGCCCATCAGCGAGGTGTCGGGCGTGGCGGGCAGGGTGCCCGCGTCGAAGGTGGCCTGCGCGCTGTAGGCCGTGCGCACCGATTCCATGAAGGCCTTGGCGGCCACCGTGACGGCCTGGTCGTTCTGGTTGTTGCGGTTGACCTGGAACAGCGTGGGCAGCAGGCCCAGCACGGCCACGGACAGCGCCGTGAAGATCGCCAGCGCGATCAGCACCTCGATCAGCGTCAGGCCGGCCTGGGCGGGGTGGGGGCGGTTCACTGCACGATCACCTTCCCGAAGATGCCCGTGACGCGCACGAGCCGCGTGATGGAGGGGTCCGCCGACCAGGACACCCGGAACTGGGCCGGTGAGGCGTCGGTGGAGCCGTAGGGTGCCCGGAACGCCAGGCTGTTCGCGCCGCTGTCCAGACTGGCGGTCACGCCGGCCGGCAGGGACAGGACGCGCGTGGTCGGCGTGCCCGCGCAGGTGCTGTCCGGGTACGCCCGGAGTGTCAGGGACGGACTGGCGCTGCTGACCGTCAGGCGCACCTCCTGGCAGGTGTTCAGCCGTTTGGCGCCGGTGCGCGCGGCGTTGACCGCCTGCGTGAACACCTGGGTGCCCTCGGTGACGGCGCTGCTGGCCCGCCAGCGCAGGTAGCCGCCCAGGCCCAGCGCCGCCAGGAGGCCCACGATCGCCAGCACGATCAGCAGTTCCAGCAGGGTGAAGCCCGCTTCCCTCACGGCGGGCGCCCTCACCGCTGCCTCCAGGTGCCCTGCGTGCTCGTCAGCTGCGCGCCGCCCCGCGCGGTCAGCAGCTGCTGGCGCAGCTGCGCGGCGTTGAAGTTCACCGTGAGGTTGCCGGTGAGGTCGGTGGTCACGTCGTCGGTCGTGATGCCCTCGATGGGCCCGCCGCGTACGGCCACGGCGCCGTTCACGGTGAGATTGCCGTTGAACTTCCCGCCCTGGTTGCCACGGAAGTAGATGAACCCGTTGAAGGTGGTGTTGCCGTTCACGTTGGAGTTGATGTCCCCGTCCACGATCAGCACGCCGCTGGAGACGCCGTTCTTCAGCGCCGCGTCGAAATCCTGCGCCCGGATCCGGCGGATGCCGCTCACCATCGGCGGGAACGTGCCGCTGCTGTCGGGCAGGGTCAGTGGGACCAGCGCGTCGAGTTCGGCGTCACTCAGGCCCAGCAGCTGCCGCGTGAAGAAGGGGTCCCTGCTGTCCGTGCTGAGCAGCGGATCGCTGCTGCCCTCGCAGGTGACGCTCCCGCCGGACTGCGCGGCGCAGTCGTTCTGCCCGTCCATCTGAAAGTTGCCCAGGGCCTTGGCGCTGTCCTTGACCTGGATCGTGCTGCCGCTGCGCATGGCCGACACGTCCCGGACGACGGCGGTGCCCTCGGGGATGCTGGCGGGCTGCCCGGCCAGCCAGTCCAGCGTCAGCTGATCGGTCGCGCCGCCCGCGCTGCTCAGGCCCGTCACCCTGGCCGCGTACCCGGCGATCAGCACCGTTTCGCCCACCGTGAAGTCGGCCGCGTTCGACACGCGCTGCGTCATGGGATCGGTCACGCTCAGGCTGGTCTGCGCGGCCGCGTTCAGGATCAGTTCGACGCCCGTGCCGGCCGGGGCGTTCAGGGCGGCCGTGAGCGGCCCGGGCACACCCGTCAGGGTGAGCTGCGTGCCGCTGATCCCGGTCACGCGGAAGCGCGGCGCGGTGGCGCCCGGGGGAATCTGCACGTAGTCGCCGGTGATCAGGCCGCTGGCGTCCGCGACGCTCACCGTGATCTGGCTGCTGCCCGTGGTGGCGGTCACGCCGGCGCCGGTCAGCGTGGTGATCTCGCCGCGTCCCGACTGCCCGGTGATCTGCGCGCTGCCCGTGGCGTTGATGCGGGGCAGGGAGGTCAGGGCCGCGCGCAGCCGCAGGCCCCGGGGCAGGAAGACCGGCGTCAGCTGAAAGTCCTGGAGGGCGACCTTGACGGCGCCGCCGGCACTGCCGCGCGACTCGACCGTGAAGCGGTCGGCGCCCTGCGGGGTGAAGCTCAGCGTGGCGGGAAACAGCGCCGCTTCCGGCGTGGCGTTCAGGCCGGTCAGCCAGGTCTGCAGGTCGGCCTGGGTGCTGCCGGTGTACGGCGTGGTGAGCAGGCGCTGGTTGACCCGCACCATGACGGTGTTCAGGCCGCTCTCGGCGGCCAGCAGGGCCTGGTAGGCGCGCCGCTCGTCGGCGCCGCCGCTGCGGGCCCCGCTGACCAGGGTGGCGCTGGTGCTCACGATGATCATCAGGACTATCCCGGTGAACAGCAGCGTGATGACCAGCGCCACTCCCCGGTCCCGTCCGTCGAGCCGCACCTCCGGAGCAGTGTCCATGCTTCACGGTAAGAAACTGCCGGCGTGAAAAACACCACACAACGGGCAGTCTGCCCCCAATCAGGGGCGCGCCGTGCGGGCGGGCTGCACCCGGTGCAAACCGCCCGCGCGGGGGCGGCGCTCAGCGGGGCGTGATCAGGTACGCCAGGCCGCCCGAGTGGCCCAGCCACAGCCGCTCGAACGCGGCGCGCGGGTAGGTGCGGCGCACGCCCGCGTCGGTGGGCGCGGCCGGGTCGTTCAGCACCGGGTTGCCCTGCGCGTCGAAGCCGGTCAGGACCATCAGGTGCCCGGTGGAACTGGGAATCGCGGCGCCCGGCAGTTCCCCGGCCTTCCAGCCGAGGCTGACGGCCAGCGGCGTGCCCTGCGCGGTGAAGGTCTCGGCGGCGGCCAGGCTGGGCAGGCGCAGCACGACCGAGCGCATCCCCAGCGCGCCGGCGTAGGCGGCGTTGAAGGCCCAGTTGCCGGTGCCGTCGTACACCCGGTCGAAGGTGCCGCGCGCGGCGTCGGGCACCGTGACGTTCACGCCGTACTTCGCCAGGATCATGGACACGCTCGTGGGGCTGCACCAGACCTCCCCGCCGTTCGGGTAGAGCATCTGCGAGCGCTGGGGCACCTTGACCTCCTTGCCCCACGCGGCGCGCTGGCCGGGGGTGCCCAGCGCCTCGCTGCGCCGCGCGCGATCCGAGGTGTTGAACGCCACGAGGCGCACGCCGGTGCCCGCGCCGCGCAGCGTCACGCGGTACTGGAAGGCGCTGGCCTTGGCGGTCAGGCGCAGGGTGTCGGTCAGGACCTGCCCGGCGCTGTCCTTCTGGCCGTCCAGGCTGGCGCGGTCGCCGGCCTCGCTCCAGGTGCCGAAGCTGAACCAGCGCGTCCAGCCGCCGGCCCCCTGGGCGCGCACCTCCACGCTGAGGCTGCCGCGCGCGGGCGTCACGGCGTTCCACGAGGGAATCAGCTCGTCGAAGGCGGGCACGCGCAGCGGCGCGGATGTCCAGGTGCCGCTCGTCGCGCCGGGCGCGAGGTTCAGGCCCGCCGCCCCGGCCACCGCGCCGCGTCCCTCCCCGCCGGCCCAGTCGCCGGGCTGCTCGTGGATGGTGGTGGACGTCGTGGGGTAGGTCATGGTGAGGGCCTCCGCGTCCGGCGCGAGCAGGGACGCTGAAAGAACGAGGGCAGGCAGGAGGGAGCCGCGGTGCATGTGTGCCCCGGATGATGCCGCGTGGGCCGGCGCGTGTGGTGAGTGGCGCGGCAGCGGCGCGGGATGCTGGAATGCCCGCATGACCGAGCCGAACCTCACCCTGACCGGCATTCCTGGCGTGCATGTGGGCCACTGGACCGACCCGGTGGCCCGCACGGGCTGCACGGCCATCCTGCTGCCCCCGGCGGGCGCCGTGGCGTCCGCGTCGTTCCTGGGGCCCAGTCCCGGCACCCGCGAGGGCGTGCTGCTCGCCCCGGAGAAGAAGGTCGAGCGGGTGCACGCGCTGCTCCTGACCGGCGGGAGCGCCTTCGGCCTGAGTGCCGCGGCGGGCGTGGTGCGGGTGCTGGAGGAACGCGGGGTCGGGCACGAGACGCCCTGGGCGCGCGTGCCGATCGTGCCGGCCGCCGTGATCTACGACCTGGGCGTGGGCCGCGCGGACGTGCGCCCCGGTGACGCCGAGGGGGAGCTGGCGGCCCGCGCGGCCAGCGGCGCCCCGGTGCCGCGCGGGCTGGTGGGGGCGGGCACCGGGGCGACCGCCGGGAAGTACCTGGGCCGCGGCGCGGTGCCAGGGGGCCTGGGCAGCGTGCTACTGGAGCGCCACGGGGTGCGGGTGGGGGCGCTGGCGGTCGTGAATCCCATCGGGGACGTGCTGGACGAGCGGGGCGGCGTGCTGGCCGGGCCGGGTGTGGGGCCGGGCGCGGCGGCGTTCACGCCGGGCGACGCCGAGAACACCACGCTGGTCGCGGTGGTCACCGAGCACGCGCTGACCAAGGCCGACTGCCGCCGGCTGGCGGACGCGGCGCAGGCGGCGCTGGCGCGCGTGATTCATCCCAGCCACACCTTCTGGGACGGGGACAGCGCGTTCATGCTGAGTACGGAGGCCCGCCCGGTAGCCGATCCGCTGCTGCTGGGCGCCCTGGTGCAGGAGGCGGTGTGCGCGGCCGTGCGGGACGCGGTGCGCTGCTCGATGCCGACCACGAGCAGTGAGCAAGATGTGTAAGATGCTCACATGAGTCGAGAAGGCTATATCCGTGATCTCCGTGCGCTGATCGGGCCGCGCCCTGTCAACCTGATCGGCGTCGCCGCCCTCATCACCGACCCTCACGGCCAGCTCCTGCTCGCGCGGCGCGCCCGGTCCGACCGCTGGGGCCTGATCGCGGGCCTGAGCGAACTGGGCGAATCACCGGACGCCACCCTGCGCCGCGAGGTCCACGAGGAGAGCCGCCTGACCGTCACCGACGCGCATCTGCTCGATCTGCTCGGGCCCGCCCAGCTCAGCGAGGCCCCGAACGGCGACCGGTTCTCCGCGTACACCGCCGCGTACCGCGTGACCGGCTGGCACGGCGCGCCGCAGCCCGACGGCCACGAACTCGCCGAGCTGCGCTTCTGGCCGCGCGCCGACCTCCCGCGCCTGCCGCTGACCCGCCTGGGCCGCGCCGCACTGGCGTGGACGGCGTGACATACGTCCGCGACCTGCGCGCCCGCACCGGCCCGCTGCCCCTGATCCTGTCCGGCGCGTGCGCGCTGCTGCTGCGCGGGGACGAGGTCCTGCTGCAACGCCGCCGCGACACGGGCGGCTGGGGGACGCCCGGCGGCCTGTGCGAGCCCGGCGAATCCCTGGAGGACACCCTGCGCCGCGAGGTGCACGAGGAGACCGGCCTGAGCGTCCTGGACCCCCTCCTGTTCACGGTGGTCAGCGGCGCGGGCACCTTCGTGCGCCTGCCCAACGGCGACGAGTTCTATCAGGTGTCGGCCGCGTACGTCGTGCGCCGCTGGGAGGGTGTACCCCGCCCGGACGGGACCGAGGGCAGCGAGCTGGCGTTCTGGCCGCTCGACGCCCTGCCGGACGGACTGGGCCCGGTGGACCGCGCGGCGCTGGCCCGGCTGCGCGTGTGCGTGGGCATGGGCTAGCCGCCCCGCAGTGGGGAGTGGCCGCGCGTGAAGGTCAGCCGCAGGGCGCCCAGCTCGAAGCCGGCGCGGCGGATGTTGCGCTCGCTGGCGCTGCCGGGCGTGGCGAACACGCTGGCCATGTCCGCGCCCTGCGCGTGGGCGGCGTGCAGCCGCGCGGCGAGCAGCGCGGTCTGCGCCCCCAGCCCGCGCCGGTCCGGCAGGGCAGAGGTGCCGAACAGGGCCGCGACGCCTCCCGTCAGACTCAGGGCCGCCGTGCCGGCGGGCTGGCCGCCTACGTGGGCCTGATACAGCTGGGTACCGGGCAGGTGCGCCACGGCGCGCATGACGGCCTCGCTGCCGGGGCCGAACCCCTGCGCGGAGAGGGCCGCCCAGGCATCCGGGTCGTCGCTGCGGCGCACGTTCCCGCTTGGGGCCGGTGGGAGGTCGCGCAGATCGTGGGTATAGGCGTGCAGCACGGAAGTCAGGGTGTACCCGCGCGCGGTCAGCAGCGGCAGGGCCCCGTTCACGGCGGGGGACAGCAGGTGCAGCATGGCGGGCATGTCGTGCGCGGCACTGAACGCCTCGACGGCCAGCAGGTCCTGGGCTGTCATGGGCGCGCTCCCGTCGTGCCACGCACTGTTCAGGGGCAGGCCGGGGCCGTGGTGCGCGGCGACGAGCGGGCCGAAGGTGGCGCGGATGCCGCCCCGCCCGTGGGCGGCGGCCTCGGCCCGAGCGAGCTGCCGGATGGCGTCGTTCATGAGGGCCAGCCTAGCGACTCCGGGGGGCGCGCGGGGACTCCCTTAGGCCACCCTTGACCTTGTGACGTATGGCCCCGTTGCCGGGTGGGGGCGGGTGAACGATGGATCATGATCGCCTTCCACCCTCATCTGTTCGTCCGCATCGTGGAACTCGACGGCCCGCGCGCCCCGATGCCCCGGCCCCTGTCCAGCGGCTTCAGCGAGGGCCGCGCCTACCGCGTGCTGGGGGTGTACAACCCCTCCGAGTCCTCGGACGCGTACTTCATCCTCCCGAACGACCGGGACGAGATGTGGTTCATCTGCCAGCGGCACCTGCGCTTCGCGGGCCTGCACGATACGTCCGCGCACCACCTCGACCTGCCGGACATGCACGCCAGCGCCGCCGACTGACCGGGGGCGCCGCAGAGAAGTGGATTAAACGGGTCAGCGATCTGGCGTCCCGGCTGCCGTTACCCTGGGGCGCATGACTGTGCCTGCATCCTCCCGTGCGTTCGTGTCCCTGGTCGGCGCGGGTCCCGGCGACGCGGGCCTGCTGACCCTGCGGGGCCGCGAGGCGCTGGAACAGGCCGAGGTGGTGCTCTTCGACTACCTCGCCAACCCGGACCTGCTGCGCTTTGCCCCGCAGGCCGAGACGATCTACGTGGGCAAGAAGGGCTTTTCCGAGTACATCCGGCAGGAGCAGATCAATGGCCTGCTGGTGCGAAAGGCGCGCGAAGAGGGGGGGCGGCGCGTGGTGCGGCTGAAGGGCGGGGACGTGTTCGTGTTCGGCCGCGGCGGCGAGGAGGCCGAGGCGTGCGTGCAGGCCGGGATTCCCTTCGAGGTGGTGCCCGGCGTGAGCAGCGCCCTGGCCGTGCCGGCCTACGCCGGGATTCCCGTCACGCACCGTGATCTGGCGCAGTCGTTCGCGGTGCTCACCGGCAACACGCGCGAGGGCAGCTCGCATTACGGGCGGCTGTCGGGCGTGGACACGCTGGTGCTGCTGATGGGCGTGAGGAATCTGACGGGCATCGCCGCCGATCTGATCGAATCGGGCCGCGCGCCCGAGACGCCCGCCGCGACCATCCAGTGGGGCACCACCCCGCAGCAGCGCGTCGTGACCGGCACCCTGGCGACCATCGCCGGGCGGGTGCAGGCAGCGGGGCTGTCGGCCCCGGCGGTCACGGTGGTGGGCGAGGTGGTGCGCCTGCACGATCCGCTGCGCTGGTTCGAGGCGGCGCAGGGGGCGCGCGGGCCGCTGGCCGGGCAGACGGTCGCCGTGACCCGCACCCGCGTGGGCGCCAGCGACCTGTCCGAGCGGCTGCGCGCGCGCGGCGCGAGCGTGCTGGAGGTCCCGCTGATCCGCTTCGCGCCGACCTCGCAGCCGGAGGCGCTGCACGCCCGCCTGCGCGACCTGAGCGGGGTGGCGTGGCTGCTGCTGACCAGCAACCAGGCGGTCGCGGCGCTGTTCGAGCACCTGCACGCGCTGGGCCTGGACGCCCGGCACCTCGCGGGCACGCGGCTGGCGGCGGTGGGCCCCAGCACGGCGCGCTCGCTGGCCGAGCGTGGCCTGCGCGCGGACTTCGTGCCGAGCGTGGCGGGCGCGCGGCACCTGGGCGCGCAGATTCCCGCCACGCCGGACGGCGGGACGCTGCTGCACCTCACCTCGCAGCTGGCCGAGGACCACCTGGAACGCGCCCTGGCCGCGCGGGGCCTGCCCTACGGGCGGGCGGAACTGTACCGCACCGAACCCGCCCGGCCCGACGACCTGAGCATGGACCGCCTGCGCGGCGCGGCGGTGGTGACCCTGGCGTCCGGGAGCGCCGCGCGGCACCTCGCGGCGCTGGCGGGTACCGACTTCCGCGTGGCAGCGATGGGCGAGCAGACCGCCGACGCGGCGCGCGAGGCGGGCTTCACGCGCGTGACGGTGGCGGCCGTGCCGACGCTGGACGCCCTGGCCGACGCGGCCGAGGCCGCCCTGCGGGCGGGGGCGGGGGAGGAGCGGCCCACGGGCGTTCCGGCGTCCCGCAGCCAGTGACGGTTCTGCGCTGGAATGGCGTCCCAGCCGTCTTTCTTACCGATCGGTCGGGGACGGCTGCCCCGCACCCGGCGCGCTATGCTGCGCCACGTGAGTTTCCTCCCAGCCTTCCTTGATCTTCGCGGCGTGCGCGTCGTCGTGATCGGCGGAGGAACCGTGGCCCTGCGCCGTACCCGCACCCTGCTCGGCGCCGGGGCGCAGGTGCAGGTCGTCGCCCCCGAGCAGCACCCGGACTTCGCGGCGCTCCCCGTGACCACCCTGACCCGCCACTACCGGCGCGGCGACCTGAGCGGCGCGGCGCTGGTCGTCGCCGCCACCGGCTCCGCCGATGCGAACGGTGCCGTCGTGCGAGACGCGCGCGCGCAGGGGTCCCTGGTGAACGACGCCGGGGACGCCACGCGCGGCAACTGGCGCTTCCCCGCGCAGGCGCAGCGGGCCGGCGTGCAGGTCGCGGTCACCAGCGGGCGTGAACTGCCCCTGCTGGCCCAGGCGCTCGCCGAACGCGCCGCCGCGCTGCTGCCCGACGAGCCCACCCTGGACGGCTGGGCCGCCCGCCGCGAGACCGCCCTGACCCAGCCCGAAGCCCAGCGGACCGCCAGTCTCGACGCCCTGCGCCGCGACATCCGCCGCGCCGTGGGGCTCGCATGACGCTCGCCTGCCCCACCGCCCACGCCCTGCTGACCCGCACGGGCGCGCACGTCCCGCAGGCGCTGGACTTCGTGGTGGTCGGCCTGAACCACCAGACCGCCCCGGTCGAGGTGCGTGAACGCGCCGCCGTGCGCGCCGGACACGAGGGCGCCCTGCTCTCTCACCTGTGCGGGTACGCGCAGGAGGTCATGCTGCTCGCCACCTGCAACCGCACCGAGGTGTACATGGCGGCCGTCAGCGGCGACCCCCGCGCCGCCTTCGAGGGCGCCTGGGGCGAGACGCTGGGTGACCACCTGTACGTCCACACCGGCGAGGCCGCCGTCGCGCACCTGTACCGCGTGGCCGCGGGCCTCGACAGCCTCGTGATCGGCGAGACGCAGATCCAGGGGCAGGTCAAACGCGCCTGGATGGACGCCCGCGAACGCGGCCTGACCGGCACCACCCTGAACAAGGTCGCGCAGGGCGCCCTGGCCGCCGGGAAACGCGTGCGCTTCGAGACCGGCATGAGCGACAAGATCGTCAGCGTCTCCAGCGCCGCCGTGGAACTCGCGCACTCGGCGCTGGGCAGCCTCGCGGGCCGCACCGCCCTGATCATCGGCGCGGGCGAGACGGCCGAACTGACCCTCACGCACCTGCGCGCCGCCGGGGTCGAGGACGTCATCGTCGTGAACCGCACCGTAGAACGCGCCCGGCAGCTCGCCGAGAAACTCGGCGGCCGGCCCTGCGCCGCCGACTATCTTGAAGAAGTCCTGCCCGAGGCCGACGTGCTGATCGCCTCCAGCGGCGCGCCCCACTACGTCCTGGGCGCCGAGGGGGTCGACGCCGCGCTGCGCCAGCGTCCGGGCCGCCCGATGTTCCTCATCGACATCAGCGTGCCGCGCATCCTGAACCCCGACATCGCCGGGGTGCCCGGCGCGCACCTGCACAACCTCGACGACCTGACCGGCATCGTGGCCCGCAACATGCAGAGCCGCCGCGCCGCGCTGCCGCACGCGAACGCCATCGTCCGCGACGCCGCCGCCGACCTGAGCCGCTGGCACCTGACCCGTCAGGCCCGGCAGCGCGAACTGGCCCTCGCCAGCGACTGAGCGCCGGACGACCCCCGGCCCGCTCCTGAACGGCGGGCCGGGGGCCGTCGTCCAGGAGCGGGCGTCCCGGGCACAGAGGACGCGTGGGCACAGGCCAGGAAAAACCGCCCCGGTGGGGGCGGCCTCGCACCTGGAGGAGTGCTGCGTTCAGGGCTGGCTGGGCGGCGTGACAGGGGCCGGGGTCACCGGCTCGGTCGGGGCCGGGGTGCCGGGCGCCGGCTCGCTGGGCGCGGGTTCGCTGGGGGCCGGGTCGGCCGGCGCCGCGTCCGTCGGGGCGGGTGCAGGGGTGGCGTCGGCGGGTGCCGCTTCGCTGGGGGCCGCCTCTGCCGGAGCGGCGTCGGGGGCCGGGGCCGCGTCGGTGGCAGGCGCACTGTCAGGCGCGGGGGCCCCCACCGCCGGGGCGGCCGGAGCACTGTCCGGCAGGCGGGCCAGCGCCACGACGGTCAGGCCCATACTGCTCTTCTGCGTCAGCTCGAACTGCTGGTCGTCCTTGGTCAGCGTCAGCGTGGTCACGCCGGCTGCGTCGGCGGTGGGGGCGGCACCCTCAGCCGCCTGATAGCCCTCGGCGACCAGGGCCTGCGCGGTGCGGGCCAGGGCGTCCTCGGCGTCGCCCTTGTAGATCAGGGCCTCGCCCAGCACGGTCGGAACGGTCTTCAGGACCTCCTCGCCGTCCAGTTTCGGGACGGTCACGCTGCCGGCGGCCGGCAGGCTGCTGGGCAGGGCGTCACCAGCCGGGGCGGCGTCAGTTGGGGCTGTGGTGGCCGGTGCTGCAGTGGCTGGCGCGGCGTCCGTCGGGGCCGCGTCAGCCGGCGCCGCGTCCGAGGGAGCGGTCTCGGTGGGGGCCGTCTCTGCCGGAGCGGCGTCGGTCGGAGCCGTCTCGGTCGGCGCGGCCGGTGCGGGGGCCGCAGGCGCGGGCTCCGTGGTGACGGGCGCCGGGGCGGGCGGCAGGACCGGGTCGGCGGTCTGGGCCAGCGCCGCCGGGGCGGCCAGCAGGCTCAGCGTGAGCAGACCCAGCAGGGGGCGGCGCAGGGCGGGACGGGGGGCATTCTCTTGACGCATGGAGCACCTCTTTCAGGGTCGCGCGGCCACGGTGGGCCGGGCGGGGAGAAGTGAACGACCGCTCGGGGCTGTTCCTGTCTCCTACCTTGCGGGGTGAAGCTGCGGCTTTCCTGGGTGGCCGCTCAAGCTCGCGCCAGACCTCCCCTCAGCGGCGTCGCACGCGCCGTTCATGGGATTCAGCGGGATGTCACGGTGACCTCACCCCGCGGGTCGGCCCGGTCCCCCGCAGCGGGAAAGTAGTGACCCGCCGGTAGCAGACCCGCGCCCGGCCGGGCATGAGACCGCCCTCTCACGCGGCGCGGCGTGCAGGACGGCATCTGGGGACCGACCGTGAGGGCCGCCGGTCAGGAACCGCGCAGGCAGGCGGCGCGCTCGGCCTGCGGGCGGCGGCTGCACGCGCGGGCCTCCTCGATGAAGGTGGGCAGGTGCCCGCCTACCCGTGCCAGGAGTGCCTGGAAGTCCGGGACCATGGTCGCGTAGGCCGCCACGGCACCCAGCGTCGCGTTGTTCACGCCCCGCGCGAAGAAGGCGTCGTAGCCCGCGTACCCGCCCCAGCTGGCCTTCAGCGCCGCGTAGCGGGTGTTCATGTCTGCCAGGATCGCCACCTTGCGCGCGCGCCGGTCGGCTTCGGTCAGGCCGGACGCGGCGTACAGCGCCTCCAGCCGGGCGCGGGTGTTCAGCAGCAGCGCCTCGAAGCCCGACTGCCGCTCCTGCGCCAGCCGGTCCTGTTCGCGCAACTCCGGCGTGCCGCGCCGCTCCAGCCAGCGGCGCATGCCCTCTTCCTCCACCGCTGTGGCGTACGACTCGTTGAACACCGTGTCGCCCGCCACGTACAGGCTTGGGTGGGACAGTTCGTGGATGATCGTGCGGATCAGCGTCGCGTCCGGGTAGCTCAGCATGGTGGACAGCAGCGGGTCCTTCAGGTACCCCAGCGTGGAGTACGCGCTGACGCCGCCCACGTTCACGTCCCGGCCCGCCGCGCGCCGCGTCTGCGCGTCCGCCTGCGCCGCCGCCTCGCTGAAATACCCCCGGTACCCCACGCAGCCCGCCACCGGGAAGCACGACGTGTCCAGCGTCACGCTGAACTCCGGCGCGGAAAACACGTTCCACACCACGTACGGCCGCCCCACGTCCACGTACTTCAGGAACGACCCGTGATCCGGCAGCCCCAGCCCACCCGCCGCCTCCGGCGCGACCGCGAAGGCCCGCACGTCCGACGCCAGTTGCAGGCGCCGCCGCACGCCCGCCGGGGTGCCCGGATCCGAGAGGACGTCTGCCAGGGGCCGCGCGCGGCGCAGCAGATCCAGCTGCCCGCCCGCCGCCTGCGACAGGTACCGCACGTCCGCGCATCCACTCAGCAGCGCCCCGCCTGCCACGAGCGCCGCCGCCACCCACACCCTGCGTTTCATGACGGGCAGTCTACGCGCCGTGCCCGCCGCCCCCCTGAAGCACGCGCTCGATGCGGCGATCCGGGACCAGCCACATCAGCGCCACCCCGATCAGTGCCGCGCCAGACAGCCACACGCCCACGCTGCCCGCCAGCGGCGCGAGAATCGCCATGACGTACGCCACGAGGGACACGTTCCCCTTCAGGTCCGAACCGATCGCATCTGCGAGGAGGTGATTCACCTCGCCCACCCGGATGATCGTCCGCACGAGCACCGTATACGCCAGCGCCGCCATGAGCGCCACCGCCCCGCTGAGCGTCATCGCCTGCGGCGCGAAATGCGACTCCCCGGCCCAGCCGGACGCGAACGGAAAGAGAGAGAGCCAGAACAGCAGGTGGAGGTTGGCCCACAGCACCCCGCCCGTCACGCGCTGCACCGTGTGCATCAGGTGATGGTGGTTGTTCCAGTAGATGCCGACGTACACGAAACTGAGCACGTACGCGAGCAATTTGGGCCACAGCCGCGTCACGTCCGACCACTCGTGCCCGCCTGGCACCTTCAGTTCCAGCACCATGATCGTGATGATGATCGCCAGCACACCGTCACTGAAGGCCTCCAGCCGCCCCTTGGTCATCATGCCCGCAGCATAAACGGGCGGGCCGGGGCTGCCGCTCTGGCCCGCCCGCGCGGCCCCAGGCTCAGGGCAGCGTGTTCCCGGCCGCGATCAGCAGGCCGTACCATTCCTCGCGCGTCAGGGTGACGTCCGCCGCGCGCAGGCAGTCCGCCAGCCGCTCCGGGGTGGTCGTGCCGGTCACCGGCTGCATCCGCGCCGGGTGACGCAGCAGCCACGCCATGGCGACCGTCGTGCTGCTCGCGCCGTACTTCGCGGCCAGTTCGTCCAGTTTCGCGTTCAGCGCGGGGAACTTCGCATGCCCGATGAACACGCCCTCGAAGAACCCGAACTGGAAGGGCGACCACGGCTGAATCGTGATGTCGTGCAGGCGGCAGTAGTCCAGCACGCCCCCGTCGCGGTTCACGGCCTCGGCGTTTTCCATGTTCACGTTCAGGCCGCTCGTGATCATGGTGGCGTTCGTGATGCTCAGCTGGAGCTGGTTCGCCACCAGCGGCTGACGCACGTACTTCTTCAGCAGCTCGATCTGGCGCGGGTGCTGGTTCGACACGCCGAAGTGCCGCACCTTGCCCTCCTGTTCCAGCTGGTCGAACGCGGCGGCGACCTCCTCGGGTTCCACGAGCGCGTCCGGGCGGTGCAGCAGCAGCACGTCCAGGTACTCGGTCCGCAGCCGTTTCAGGATGCCGTCCACCGACGCGAGGATGTGCTCGCGCGAGAAATCGAAGGTCTGGATGTCGGGGCGGATGCCGCACTTCGACTGGAGGATCAGGCCCTCGCGGACGCTGGAGGTCATGCCCACCGCGTCCGCGAAGACCTCCTCGCTGCGCCCCGCGCCGTAGATGTCGGCGTGATCGAAGAAGTTCGCGCCGTGCTCCAGTGCCGTCCCAATCAGCCGCGACGCGGCCTGCTGCTCCATGCCGTCAATGCGCATGCAGCCCACCGCGACCACCGGCACCATCAGCTCACTTCCGCCCAGTTTCTGAGTTCGCATGCTCCATGCTATCTGAAAGGATTCAGAAGAGGGGAGAGGTGGGGCGCGGCGGACGCCGCCGCATGCCCCACGACCGCCTCCACCTCTCAGCCCGGAGCCGCGTGCCGAACAACCCGCAGCCCGCCTGGCTGTACAGTGCCGCACGGACCGTTCCACCCGCGCAGGTCGGGGTGCACCTCGCCGCGAACGGCTGGACGAACGCGTGGCAGGTCGGCATCTACCCCTTCACGCACGACCATTCCACCGCGCACGAGGTGCTGGTCATCGCGCGCGGGCAGGCGCACCTGACCCTGGGCGGCCGGGGCGGCCCGCAGGTCACCGTGACCGCCGGGGACGCCCTGACCCTCCCGGCGGGCACCGGGCACCGCAACGACGGCAGCAGTCCCGACCTGCTCGTGATCGGCGCGTACGCGCAGGGCCGCGACTGGGACACCTGCCGCCCCGAAACCACCGGCCCCCAGGCCGCCCGGACGCGCGCGGAACGCGACCCGATCAGCGGCGACCCCTGGTCCGCCGGAACGTGAAGGCCCGCCGCACGCCGCCCCAGCGTCCGGTGAACCCCGCGTCATCTCCCGCCCCCGGCGCCCCCCGTACGCTCGGGGCATGCCTGGTACCCTGAACGACCTCGCGCGGCTCATGCGCGGCCTCGACCTCTGCCTCCTGACGACCACCACCGCGCATGGCCTCCTCGGCTCGCGCCCCATGAGCAACAACGGCGAGGTCGACTACGACGGCACCAGCCACTTCTTCACGTGGTCGGAGAGCCGCGCCGCGCAGGACATCGCGAAGAACAAGAACGTCCAGCTGGGCTTCCAGTCGCAGGGGCCCTTCCTGTTCATCGCCGTGCAGGGCGACGCGACCCTCACCACCCACCGCCCCACCATGGCGCCCCACTGGCAGGAGAGCCTCACCCAGTGGTTCAAGGACGGCCTGGACACCCCCGGCCTGACCATGATCACCGTCCGGGCCCGCCGCGTGAACTGGTGGGGCGAGGAGGAAGGCGAACTGGAGCTCGGCTGATCAGCTCGCCCACACCGCCATGAACTGCGCGGGCGTCCAGCCCACCAGATCCGACACCTGCCCGTCCCCGACCTCCACCACGCGCTGCGCGCCATCGGCACGCCGGGCGATGTCCACCGAGAAGAACGGCGAGGCGATCCGCCCGGCCACCTCCCGCACCAGCTCCGGCACCTGCGAGTCGTCCGCGCTGAAGGCCCGCCCCGCGCGCACGAAGAACCGCACCTCCGACGCCGGGTCCAGCGCCTCCACGCGGCGCACGCACACCCCGCCTTCGATCTGCCCCCGGAAGTGCGCCATGCGCTCCAGCAGCTCCGCGATCTGATCAGGCCGCGTGATGCGGCTGCCCGCGCCGGTCTTCAGGGACTTCACGAAGTCCTTCACGAAAAACCCGTCCCAGCCGAGCGCCGCCAGCGCCCCCGGCAGGTCGTCCAGCTCCGTGAAGCACACCGTCTCCGGCGTCACGTCCGCCAGCAGCGGCGCCCAGCGCGGCAGGTGATGCGCCGCCAGGTACGCCTCCGGCGACGTCAGCACCCGCGCGCCCGCCGCCTCCACCGCGTCCACGAACGCCCGGTACCCCGCCCCGTCCAGCATCCAGCCCCGGTACAGCACCGTCTCACCGGGCACCAGGGCCGGGCGGAACACCCGGTCCCCCTCGAACGCGAAGGTGGACACGCCCCACCCGCGCGCTGCGAACGCGGCCGCCTGATCCGCGAACGCCTCGTCCGGCTGCCGCACCTGAAAGTAATCCGCCGGGAACACCACCCGCATCGTCATGCCCGGCAGTGTAAACCGGCCCGTCCACGCGGGACGGACCGGTTCAGGCGCGGCGCCGGGGGCGCGTCAGGCCGCGCCGACCTTCTTGGCGATGATGCCCTCGATGTACTTCACGACGCTTGAGAGGGGCACGCGGCCCAGCACGTCCTCCAGGAACGCGGTGACGAGCATCTTCTCGGCAGTCTCCTTGCTGATGCCGCGCGAGCGCAGGAAGAACAGCGCCTCCTGATCCACGGGGCTGGTGGTGCTGCCGTGGCTGCAGCGAACGTCGTTCGCGTTGATTTCCAGCTGCGGAACGCTGTAGTTGCGGGCCTCGCTGCTCAGCATCAGGGTGCGGTGCTTCTGGTACGCGTCGGTCTTCTGCGCGCCCAGGTCCACCTTGATCATGCCGCTGAACACCCCGACGGCCTGGTCATTGTTCACGCCCTTGTACAGCAGGTCGCTGTGCGCGTTCGCAGCGGCGTGGTGCTGCAGGGTGTAGTGATCGAAGTGCTGGTCGGCGTTCGCGAAGTACAGGGCCAGCATCTCGCTGTCCGCGCCCTGCCCGCGCAGGTAGGACTGCATCTCGGTGCGGCTCAGGGTGCCGCCCATCGTGACGACCAGGGAGTTCAGGGTCGCGTCGCGGCCCACGTCCCCACGCTGGCGCTGGATGTGCGTGACGCCCTCGCCCCAGTTCTGGATGCTGACGTACCGGACGCGCGCGCCGTCCTTCACCACGAGTTCCACCGCGCCGATCGCGTACGTGCCGGGCAGCGCCTCACTGTCCTGCTCGTCGATGAACGTCACCTGCGCGTTCTCCTCGGCCACGACCAGCGTGCGGGTCGCGGTGTACGTCCCGGCCTCGCTCATCACGCGGAAGGACCCCAGGGGCAGCTCGACCTCCACGCCGCGCGGCACGTACACGAACGCGCCGTTCGTCCACAGGGCCGCCGCCAGCGCACTGAACTTCCCTTCGCTGGGGTCCGGGCTCTTGCTGGGCGTCGTGCCGGGCGCGGCGATCGTCGTGTCGTCCGGCACCTCGGCCGGCACGACGCTGTACAGGTACTGCTGCACCTTGTCCGCGTGCTGCTCCACCGCCGTCTTCAGATCCGTGAAGATCACGCCCTTCGCGGCCAGTTCCGCCGGGAGTTCCGTGCGGTACACCACGTCCGGGCCGTCCAGCACGAGGAACGCGCCCACGTCCGTGCCGCTCAGGCGCTCCTGCACGCTCGCGGGCAGCGCCGAGACGTCCGAGACTACGTCACGCTTGCCGTGCGGGCGCAGCGCGTCGAAATCGACGTCCACGCGCGTGTACTTCCACGCCTCCACCGACTCCTGCGGCACCTCCAGCGTCGTGAACAGCTCCAGGCTTTCCCTGCGCTTCGCGCTCAGCCACTCGGGCCCCTGCACCTGCGCCAGTTGATCATTGAATTGAGTCATGCGACCTCCAGAAGAAAGAAGAAGAGTCCCTCAGCCGAGGAACGATTCGACTTCAATCACCACGCCGAACGGCGCGTCAAAATAAAAAGTGAGCCGACCGTGGTTCTCACGCGGTGCGGGCACCGTGAAGCCACCCTGGGTCAGCTGCGCGTGAATGGCCCTCACCTGCTCCGGCGAATCCTGAAGGAACCCGATGTGAAACACCTTCGGGTACACCACGTCCTTGGCCCGGAAGACCGAGATCAGCGAATCCGCGTCGTCCAGCAGGAACGTCATCGCGTCCGTGCGGGGCATGCCGTCCGCCTGACGCAGCCCGAAGAACCGCTCGAAGATCTCGACCGCCTGCGGCACGTCCGTGACGCCCAGATTGATGTGATTGAGTTTCATGACGCGGGGCCTCCAGGGCAGGGGAGACGCCCCCACGCCGCAGCGTGAGGGCGGCAGGGGACGGTCAGCCGACCGAGCCTTCCATTTCCAGTTCGATCAGGCGGTTCAGTTCCACGGCGTACTCCAGGGGGAGTTCCTTCGCGATGGGTTCGATGAAGCCGCGCACGATCAGCCCGGCCGCCTCGTCTTCAGACAGGCCGCGGCTCTGGAGGTACAGGATCTGGTCGTCGTTGATCTTGGAGACGGTCGCTTCGTGGCCGACGCTGGCGTCTTTTTCCTCGATCTCGATGTAGGGGTAGGTGTCGGTGCGGGCTTCCTCGTCCAGCAGCAGGGCGTCGCATTCGACGTTGGTCTTGCTGCCCTTGGCACCCTCGTAGATCTTCACGAGGCCGCGGTAGGAGCTGCGCCCGGAGTCCTTGCTGATGCTCTTGGACACGATGGTGCCGCTGGTGTGCGGCGCGAAGTGTACGATCTTCGCCCCGGCGTCCTGGTGCTGGCCACGGCCGGCCATCGCGATCGACAGGACCTCGCCGCGCGCGCCTTCCTCCAGCAGATAGCAGGCGGGGTACTTCATGGTGACCTTGCTGCCCAGGTTCCCGTCCACCCATTCCATCACGCCGTTGCCGTACACGGCGGCGCGCTGCGTCACGAGGTTGTAGACGTTGTGGCTCCAGTTCTGGATGGTGCTGTAGCGGAAGCGCGCGCCTTCCTTCACGACGATCTCGATCACGCCGGAGTGGAAGGAGTCACTGGAGTACGCGGGGGCGGTGCAGCCCTCGATGTAGTGCGCCTGCGCGCCCTCGTCGATGATGATCAGGGTCCGCTCGAACTGCCCGCTGCTCTCCGCGTTGATGCGGAAGTACGTCTGCAGGGGAATGTCCACCTTCACGCCCTTGGGCACGTACACGAAGCTCCCGCCGGACCACACGGCGCTGTTCACGGCCGCGAACTTGTTGTCCTCGGGCGGCACGATCGTCGCGAAGTGCTCACGGAACAGCTCTGGGTACTCCTTCAGGCCGTCCTCGATGCTCAGGAACACCACGCCGAGCTTCTCCCACTCCTCCTTGAGGTTGTGGTACACCATCTCGGATTCGTACTGCGCGCCCACACCGGCCAGCGCGGCACGCTCCGCCTCGGGGATGCCCAGACGCTCGAAGGTCTCCTTCACGTCAGCGGGCACGTCGTCCCAGCTGCGCGCGTTGAAGCCCTCGGGCTTGATGTAGTAGTAGATCTCGTCGAGATTCAGGCCACTCAAATCCGCGCCCCACTCGGGCATGGGCTTGCTCAGGAAGATGTCCAGGGCCTTCAGGCGGAAATCCAGCATCCACTGGGGTTCGTCCTTGGCCTTGCTGATCATTTCCACGACGTCGCGGCTCAGGCCCTTCGGAGCCTTGATCGCGTAACGTTCCGGGCTGCTCCACCCGTACTCGTACGTGGCGTTGATCTCGTTCACTTCAGGATTGATGGTCATGATGACCTCCTTTTATCTGGCCCAATAAAGGCAGTATGTGGTTTTTTCAGGGTTTCTGACGATGAAGATGTCGGAATAGTCGTTCTTTTGATATTGCTCCTCGGTGAAACCTATCTGTCCCTGGGAAACTTCGTAGGCTTTATCCCCGTTGATGGTGCATGGCGTTTCGGACTCGTTTAGCTGCCTTTGCTTGCTTCCGTACTCGAAGCACTCAACCCCATTGGAACCCCCGCCGCATTCCTGCCACTCTTTGCCTTTGATGAGTTGAGCTTCTGTCGCCTCTGGAAAATCAACTTGGAAATAGAACATTCTGATCATCAGTGCCATCCGGTAGAGGATGATGGTGGAGCGCTCCGGTTCCTTGTCGAATACCTTTTCTGAGATGAATCCAATGGTGTCGAAATGGCCTTTGACCGAAGTCTTGTATCCAGAGAATAGGAATCCAACAAGGAGGGTGGCAAGAATAATGCAGATTGCAGGCACAGTGAGCAGAGAGTGCCGTTTTCTCCAAAGTGCGATAAGCGCACTGATGACTGCAATACATAGGAGCAAACCAAGGGGGAAATAGAAGACCAGTCCGGCTTCAGTCGAGTTCAACCACTGGAGAAACGACACGCTTGCGCTTCAAATTCAGGCGGTGGCGAGTTCCTTGACCCAGTCGTAGCCTTCGGTGTCCATCTTCTTGGCGAGTTCGGGGCCGCCGGTCTGGACGACCTTGCCGTCGAGGATGATGTGGACCTTGTCGGGGACGATGTAGTCGAGCAGGCGCTGGTAGTGGGTGATGATCAGGCCGCCGAGGCCAGGGCCGCGCATGCTGTTCACGCCCTTGGAGACGATCTTCAGGGCGTCAACGTCGAGGCCGCTGTCGGTTTCGTCCATGATGATGTAGTTGGGTTCCAGCATGAGCATCTGGAGGATCTCGTTGCGCTTCTTCTCGCCGCCGCTGAAGCCGGCGTTCAGGTAGCGTTCGACGATGCTCTCGTCCCATTCGAGGGTTTTCAGGGCGCTCTGGAGCTTGCCGTAGAACTCGGTGAAGCTCACTTCTTCGCCTTCGGCTTTGCGGGCCTGCATGGCGAGGCGCAGGAAGTTGGCGATGGTGACGCCGGGGATCTCGACGGGGTACTGGAAGGCCAGGAAGACGCCGAGGCGGGCGCGTTCGTCGGGTTCCATCTCGAGGATGTTCTGGCCGTCGACGAGGATTTCGCCTTCGGTGACGGTGTATTCGGGGTCGCCGACGATGACTTTGGCCAGGGTGCTCTTGCCGTTGCCGTTGGGGCCCATGATGGCGTGCAGTTCGCCGCGGGGCACGGTCAGGTTGATGCCTTTGAGGATGGGCTGGTCGCCGACGGTGGCGTGCAGGTTGCGGATTTCGAGCTGGTGGGTCATGCGGGCTCCTTCGGGAATCAGGGTGTGTTTTGTTAGGAATGATTCCTACTTACCGGGGTATTTTACCCGCCCCGGTCCCTAAAGTCGAGTGATTCACTGCGGATTCTGGGTGGGGAACAGTGTCAGGAGGAAGTGGGGAGTGGGCCTCTGTTCAGCGGGTGAGGAGAGGAGAACCCAGGAGCTCGATACCCGCCCGCGTGACGGCCCGAAGCAACCGACCCACTTCCTCCTGACACTGTTCCCCGTCCTCATGAGTGTGCTGCACGCCTTTTTCACGCTTGCCACGCCCGCGCGTGCTACCCGTGGAAGTCATGACCATCCTTGATCTGGTTCGCGCGGCTGGCCCGCTGCTGTGGGTGCTGCTGGCCCTGTCGGTCTACGTGGTCTACCTGAGCGCGGCCCGCGCGCAGGCCCTCTCACGCCTGGGTGCCGACGCCCGCACGCTGGTGGAACGCGCCCGCGCCGTGACCGCCGAGAGCGGCCCGCAGGCGGCGCTGGTCGAGGTCGACCGCGCCGCGCATCCCAGCCCGGCCGCGCAGGTCCTGCGCGCCGGACTGGCCCGCGCCGACCGGGGCGTCCCCGCCGCCGAGAGCGCCATGCATTCCGAGCTGCTGCGCGAGGACGCCCGCCTGTACGCCGGACTGGGCGCGCTGGGTACCGCCGCGCAGATCGCCCCGCTGCTGGGCCTGCTGGGCACCGTGATCGGCATGGTGCGCTCGTTCCTGGTGTTCAGCCAGACCACCGCCCCCACGCCCGCGCAGCTGGCGACCGGGATCAGCGAGGCGCTGATCAACACCGCCGCCGGCCTGATCGTCGCGGTGATCGCGTACGTGGCGCGCGGCGCGCTGCGGGCCCGCGCCGACCGGATCATGGTGCAGGCCGAGCAGGTGCGCGAGGACCTGCCGAGCTGGCTGACCCGCCCCGCGCCCGCCACCAGTCCTGCCCGGGCCGACACGCCCATGCCGGAGGTCGCGCTGACGTTCGGCGGCGCGCAATGAAGGGGGTCCCGTCCGTTGGGTTGACAGATCGGAAGGGCCCCGCTCTGCCAACTCCACTCCCGGTACCCCTGCTGCTCCCGCTCGCATCCGCTCGGGGTGAACGGGTCAGGCCACCCGTTCACCCGGAGTCCGTATGACCCGCCCGGCCCGCCGCCGCTTCCGGGGCGATCACGACCCGGTGACCTTCGACTTCGCGCCGATGGTGGATATCGTGCTGCTGCTGCTGATCTTCTTCTTCCTCACGAGCACGCTGGGCGCGCGGCAGAACGCCCTGCCGCTGGACCTGCCGCGCGCGAGCAGCAGCGTGCAGGAAACGCCGGACCTGCCCATCGTGAGCGTCAGCCGCGCCGGGCAGGTGTTCCTGAACGGGAAGGCCACCACCCTGACCGCGCTGGGCGCGCAGCTGCGGCCCCTGGCAGCCGCGTCGGGCGGCGTGGTGGGCCTGCGCGCCGACGAGCGCGGCAGCTACGGCACGGTCGTCGGCGTGATGGACGAGATCAAGAAGGCGGGCGGCACGCGGCTGGCCCTGGGCACCCAGACGGACGCCGCCCGCGCGGCCGGAGGGTCGGCCCCGTGACCACGCTGCCGCGCTCTGCACCCCCCCGCCCCGAGGCCCGCGAGGGCCGCCGCGCCGCCGCCGCGACCGTCGCGGTGCACGTGGCGCTGCTCGCCGGCCTGCTGGCCCTGCGCCCCCAGACCCTGCCGGCCGCCGCGCCGCCTGACCTGTCCCGCGCGCCGCTGGAGGTCGTGACGCTCGCCCCGGCGCCGACGACCACGCCCGCCCGGACAACCACACCCGCCCAGACGACCACGGCGCCACGCGCGACGCCGGAGCGTCCCCGCCCGGCCACCCCGGCACGGCCGCCGACCGAGTCGCGCGCGACCCCGCAGGCCAGCCCCACCGAGTCACCGCGCTCGGCGCCGCAGCCGACCCGGCCAGCCACCGCACCGACCACCGAGGCCACGACTCCGGCGCCGACCCGCGCGCCACAGGCACCGTCCAGCTCGGCCGCCCCTGCGGCTGCTGCACCGTCGGCTTCGACATCGACGTCGGCCGATTCCGCTGCGCCAGCACCACAGGTCACGGCCCCGGCAGCGGCCGAGTCCGCCCCGGCCGCGCCCCGGGAGGCGTCCGCCACACCGACGCCGTCCGAGCTGCCCGCGCTGGACGCCGCGACCCGCGCCGCCCCCACCGGGGAGGTAGAGGCCGCGCCCGAGCCGACCCCGGCCCGGGCGGCGGCGCCGGAGCAGGCGACCCCCGAGGTGGCCCCCCGCACCGCCGGGGAGGGCGCAGCCACCCCCGAGCCGATCAGCGCCCTGCCCCGCCGCGAGGATCTGACCCGCGCGGATACGGGCGGCGAGGTCGCCCAGGCCACCCCGGCCCGTAGCGCGAGCCCGGCCGAGGCCCCGGCGGACGTGCGCGGCATTCCCGCCCGGCCCGTGAGCCGCGCCGACACGCCGGCCGACAGCAGCCCGGTGACCGCCACCAGCCGAGACCGGACCGCCGCGGCCGCTCCGGCCAGTCCGGCGGCCTCCGGCAGCCGCGCGGCGCCCGGCGAACCCGTGGCGGCGGCTCCGGCGGCGCCGGTCACCTCGGCGCCGACCACCCGCGCGCCCGACCCTGCCGTGGCGTCCGCGCCGGCTGCGGGAGCCGCCAGCGGCGCGGGCGCCGCGGGGGACACCACCCCCGCCGCCACGCCGGCGCCGCGCAGCTCGGCCGCCGGTCCGGCCAGCACGGACCCCCCTGCGGCCTCGGCCGCCCCCCGCACCGAGCCCACGACCGGGGGCAGCGCGGCCGCCGCGACCGGCACACCCAGCCGCGACCCGGCGGCCAGCCCCACGCCGGCGGCCGGGACGGCCCCCACACGCGGGGCGGGCACGTCTGCGGCCCCCGGCGAGGCGGACGCGCCCGCCGCCACCCGGCCCGGGAGCGGCGCCGGGGGCGGCGCGGGTGGCGGCACGGGCGACGCCGGTGCGCCGGCCGCCGGCCGCGGCGGGACCGGCGCGGGGAGCGGCAGCGGGGGCAGTGACCCGGCCGCGCCGCTCACCCGTGGGGGCGGCGCGGCCGGGGCGGGCAGCGAGACGCGCCCGCTGACCTGCACCGTCGTGATCGATGTGCGCGGGCTGGGCGCGTTCCAGCGGGACATGACCAGCATCGTGTACGCGGGCGGGCAGCAGCTGTGGCCCGACGCGGCGCTGATCAAGGGGGTGTCCAGCGAACTCGTCCAGGCGGGCAACCTGCACACCTACGTGACCGCCGAGTCGCAGCTGGCGGCCTTCCCGAACGTCACCCGCGTGAAGGCCGAGCGCATCCAGCCCAACCGCTTCGCCCCGAACTCGAAGGTGTACACCGACGTGACCCTCTCAGGCGCGGCCGCCGCGCAGTTCCGCTCGGCGGGCAGCGCGTGCCGCGTCGTCTATCTCAAAGACTGAGCCTCAAAGGAGCCCCATGATCCGTCACCTGACCCTGCTGACCCTCTGCTCGCTGCTGGCCGCGCCCGCGTACGCGTGGGTACCGAAACTGGAGGACACCACCGCCAAGAACGTCATCGACGGCGCGTACGGACGCCGCGACCCGGTCGCCACGTACCTGACGGTGGACCTGACCGTCAAAGGCGGCGCGTTCGCCGGTGGGAAGGACGCCGTGGCTGCCTTCGACGGCGGCGCGACCTGCGTCGCGGACTGGCTGGCCGCGCCGGACGACTTCACGAAGGGCAGCCGCCCGGCGCAGCTCACCGTGAGCGGGCAGGCGGACCAGCTGTACTTCCAGGCGCAGGACGCCCGCAACAACTTCCAGAACCTCAGCGTGAAGGCGGCGCTGGCCGAGGACTCCGCCAGCCGCCGCCTCCCGGACGGGCAGCTGCGCGTGGACATCGGCGTGCGCGGCCTGCCGGGCGAGAAGGCCCGGGGCGCGTACCTCGTGCGGCTGAAGGGCCCGGACGGGAAACTGATCGCGCCCGTGAAGAGCACGTACGTGAACGACTTCAAGCAGGACGGCGGCACCTGGAGCGGCACGCTCGTGTACTACTTCGAGCCGCTGAAGGCCGGGATCGGCGCCAGTGACACCGTGCCCCTGCTGCTGCGCACCGAGGCCGACACGGACTGCGCGTACCAGATTCCCCTGGACCTCGGCAAGTTCAGCTGAGCGCCGGACAGGCTCACGGGACAGAGGGAGCGCCGGGCAGCACGGGCGCTCCCTCTGTCCTGAGTTGTTTACTGCGCGCTGCCGCTCCGCAGCCGCTCGCGCACCGTATCGATGGCGTCCGGATTTTCCAGGCTGGTGAGGTCCCCGCGCGTGTCGCCGGTCACGAGCAGGTCGCGCAGGACGCGGCGCATGATCTTGCCGCTGCGGGTGCGGGGCACGGTGGGGGTCACGATCACGCGCGCCGGGCGGGCGATGGCGCCCACGCCGCGCACGACGGCCTCGGCGAGTTCGCGTTGCAGTTCGGGGCTGTCGTGCGCGTCCCCGCGCGGCACCACGAACGCGACCGGCACGGCGCCCTTGACGTCGTCGGGCATGGCGACCACGGCGGCCTCGCTGACGGCGGGGTGGGTGATCAGCGCGGCCTCCATCTCCATGGTGCCGATGCGGTGCCCGGCGACGTTCATCACGTCGTCCAGGCGCCCCGTGACCCACAGCTGCCCGTCGTGGTCGAGCAGGGCGGCGTCGCTGGCGGCGTACGCGCCGGGGAAGTCCGCGAGGTACGTCTGCACGTAGCGGTCGTGGTCGCCCCACACGGTGCGCGCCAGGCAGGGGAACGGCTCGGTGAGGGTCAGGGCGCCCAGTTCGCCCGGGGCGGCCTCCTGGCCGCCCTCCCGCACGACGCGCGCGCGGTAGCCGGGCAGCGGGTGCCCGCACGCGCCGGGGCGGGTGGCGGTCAGGCCCACCATGCTGCCCGCCCAGGCGGTGCCGGTCTCGGTCTGCCCGTAGGTGTTGTTCACGAAGACCCGTTCCTGCCCGAGGGTGCGGTGCGTCCAGTGCCACGTCTCCGGGTCGAGCGGTTCGCCGACCAGCCCGATCAGGTGCAGGCTCTCCAGGTTCTGGCCGCGCAGCGCGTCGTCCCCGGCGCGGCGGAGCATCCGCAGGGCGGTGGGCGCGGTGAAGACCTTCGTCACGCCGTACCGGCCGATGATCTCGTACGGGCGGGCCGGGGTGGGCGTGTCGATGCTGCCCTCGTAGATGACGTGGGTCGCGCCGTGCGCCAGTCCGCCCACGAGTGCGAAGATCGGGAAGGTCAGCCAGCCCACGTCCGCCGTGCACCAGTACTCGTCGCCGGGGTGGAGGTTCAGGGCCCACTTCACGTTCGCGTACGCGCCGGTCAGGAAGCCCAGCCCGGCGTGCACGAGGCCCTTGGGTTTGCTGGTGGTGCCGCTGGTGTAGATGATGAAGCCCGGGTCGTTCGCGTCGAGCGCGGCGGGGTCGGCGCGGCGGGTGGTGGCGTCGAGCAGCGCGTGGAAGTCCAGGTCGCCGGGCCGCAGCGGCGCGCCGGGCTCCACGCGGCGGGCCACGATGACCTGCGCGTCCAGGCCGTCCAGCGCCTCGTGCAGGGTGTCGCGCAGGGGCACGACCTTCCCGCGCCGCAGGGTGGCGTCGGTGCACACCACGACCTTCGGCTGCGCGTCCTCCAGGCGGTCACGGACGGCCGAGGCGCTGAAGCCCGCGAAGATCACCGAGTAGATCGCCCCGATGCGGTAGCAGGCGTGAATGGCGATGAACGCCTCCGGGACGTTCCCCAGGTAGATCGCCACCCGGTCGCCCTTCGTGACGCCCAGGTCTTCGAGCGCGGCGGCGAAGCGGGCGGTGGCGTCGGTCAGCGCGCCGAACGTCCAGGTCTCGCGCAGGCCGTCCTCGCGCTCGTAGCGCAGCGCCACGCGCTCGGGTGGGTGGCGGTCGAGGCAGTTCGTGCTGACGTTCCCGGTCGCGCCGGGGAAGTACTCGAAGTTCCCCAGCGTGCCGTCCAGGGCGGTGGTGGGCGGCATGACCCAGCTGAGTTCCCGGGCGATCTCCAGCCAGTAGGCCTGCGGGTCGAGGGCGCGCAGCCGCGCGGCGTCCTCGGGGGACACGGGCGCGGCGGCGGACAGGGCGGGGGTGGGGGGCACCAGCGGGTGGGACAGCAGGGCAGGATCCATGACAGCGGCCTCCGGACAGGTCAGAAGAGAGCGGTGGGTTGTGTGGCCCGGCCAGCCTAGCGCCGCCCGCATGAGAGTTCTGCCCGGATGACGTGTCCGCCGTGCAGGAACAGCCGGAGGTGCGGACCACTGCCCGGCGGCAGGGTGACCGGCGACATCGTCATAAGGGTATTGATATTTCATTATCATTCAAGCAGAGTGGGGCCCGTGATCCTGCGCCGCCCCACCCTGCTGCTCGCCACCACGCTCCTGACCGGCCTCCTGACCAGTGCCGGCGCCGCCCCCCTCACCCTGCGCCACGCGGCGGGCACCACCACCCTTCCCGCGCCCGCCATCCGCGTCGTCGCGCTCGGCCCGCACGCGCTGGACCTGCTGCTCTCGCTGGGCATCCAGCCCGTCGGCTACGGCGAGGCCGCCCAGCTCAACCTGCGCCAGTACGGGTCGCCCATCCGCCAGATCCGCTACCTGGGCAGCCGCGTGACCGGCGCGCCCACGTACGTCGGCGACCGCTTCAAACCCAACCTGGAAGTCATCGCCAGCCTGAGGCCCGACCTGATCGTCGGCGAGCACTTCGCGCAGGACACCTACCCCGCCCTGAACGCCATCGCGCCCACTCTGCTCTTTCGCGGCACCCACAGCGGCGACTGGCAGAAGACCCTGCCGGTCCTCGCCCGCGCCGTGAACCGCACCGAACGCGCCGCGCAGGTCATCCGCCAGCGGGCCGCCGCCGCCGACCGCGCCCGCCAGACCCTCCCCGCGTGGCTGCGCGGCCGCCGCGCCCTGATCGTCTGGAACGCCGGGGGCGCCACCCGCGACCTGTACACCGTCCTCGGCCCGGCCGACTGGACCGGCGGGTACTTCCAGAACCTCGGCCTGACCCTCGACCTGCCCGGCCGCCAGGACCCCAGCCTGGGCGAAGGCTACCTGAAACTGAGCAGCGAGGGCCTGAGCGCCACCCGCGCCGAGGCCATCTTCGTGATCGCCTCTGCGAAGAACACCGCCGCGCAGGCCCGGCGCGACTGGCAGGCCAACCCCTTCGCGCAGCGCCTCCCGGCCAGCCGCGCCGGACACGTGTACTTCCTGGACATGCAGCTGTTCGGGCGCCTCCGGGGCCCCACCGCCGAGGACCTCATGACCCGCGAACTGACCCGTACCCTCCGCTGAGCCCGCCGCACACCGGACAGGACCGGACAGGGCTGCCCTAGAATGCCGGGCGTGCCTGCTTTCCCCCTCCTGGCCGTGGACATCGGCAACACCAGCACCGTGATCGGCCTGGCCGACGAGCAGCTGAACCTCACGAACACCTGGCGCATCCGCACGAACCGCGAGCACCTCCCGGACGACCTCGCCATGCGCCTGCACGGGCTGCTGCAGCTCACGGGGGCGCCCATGCCGCGCGCGGCGATCCTCAGCAGTGTCGCGCCGCCCCTGGGGGAGAACTACGCGCTGGCCCTGCGCCGCCACTTCGCCGTGGAGGCCTTCGAGGTGCGCGCCACGAACCTCCCCGACGTCAGCGTGGAACTCGACGTGCCCGACGCCGTGGGCGCCGACCGCCTGTGCAACCTGTTCGGCGCCGAGAAGTACCTCGGGCACCACGAGTACGCCGTCGTCGTGGACTTCGGGACGAGTACGAACTTCGACGTGATCGGCCGGGGCCGCCGCTTCCTGGGCGGCGTGCTCGCCACCGGCGCGCAGGTCAGCGCCGACGCGCTGTTCAGCCGCGCCGCGAAACTGCCGCGCATCACGCTCCAGGCGCCGGGCACGGCCATCGGGAAGAACACCACGCACGCCCTCCAGTCGGGCCTCGTGTTCGGGTACGCCGAGATGGTGGACGGCCTGCTGCGCCGCATCCGCGCCGAACTGCCCGGCCCGGCGGTCGCCATCGCCACCGGCGGCTTCTCGCGCACCATCGAGGGCATCTGCCGCGAGATCGACCACTACGACGAGACCCTGACCCTGCGCGGCCTCGTGGAACTCTGGGCCAGCCGCTGAGTCACGGGACAGGGGCCGCCCGGACGTGCGTGCCGGGCGGCCCCTGTGTCGTTCGCGTGCTAGCCCCAGGGGTTGAGCACGACCTTGATGCAGCCGCCCTGCTTGTCCCGGAAGGTCCTGTACAGGTCCGGCGCGTCGTCCAGCGAGGCGCGGTGCGTGATCACGAAGCTCGGGTCGATCTCGCCCGCCTCGATGCGCGACAGCAGCGGCGCGATGTGCCGGTGCGTGTGCGTCTGCCCCATCTTGAAGGTCAGGCCCTTGGCGAACGCCGCGCCCATCGGGACCTTGTCGATCAGGCCGCCGTACACGCCGGGCAGGCTGACCGTGCCGCCCTTGGCGCAGCTCAGCAGCGCCCAGCGCAGCGCCGTGATCCGGTCGAAACTGAGCTTCAGGCGCTGCTTGGCGGTGTCCACCAGCGCGCCGGGGCCGTGCCCGTGGGCCTCCATGCCCACCGCGTCGATCACGTGGTCCGGGCCGCGCCCGCCGGTGGACTCGCGCAGCGCGACCAGCACGTCCTCCTGCTCGTAGTTGATGACCTGACACCCGGCCGCTTCTGCCATGGCCAGCCGCTCGGGCACCCGGTCGATCACGATCACGTGCGCGGCCCCGAGCATCTGGGCGCTGCGGGCCGCGAACTGCCCGACCGGGCCCGCCCCGAACACCGCCACCACGTCCCGGCCCGGCACGATGCCGCAGTTCTCGGCGGCCTGATACCCGGTGGGGAAGATGTCGGTCAGGAACAGCACCTGCTCGTCGCGCAGATCCGACTCGATCCTGTGCGGGCCCACGTCCGCGAACGGCACCCGCACGTACTGCGCCTGCCCGCCCGCGTACCCGCCGTACATGTGCGAGTACCCGAACAGCCCGCCGCCGCTCACGCCGCCGTAGAGCGCCTCGGCCATGCGGTGGTTCGGGTTGGAGTTGTCGCAGGCGCTGAACAGGCCCCGGCGGCACGGATCGCACACGCCGCAGGAGATGTTGAACGGCACGACCACCCGGTCGCCCACCTTCAGGCGGCGCACGTCCCGGCCGACCTCTACGACCTCGCCCATGAACTCGTGCCCCAGGATGTCGCCCTTCTCCATGCTGGGAATCACGCCGTCGAGCAGGTGCAGGTCCGAGCCGCAGATCGCCGTGGAGGTCACCCGGATGATCGCGTCGGTGGGCAGCAGCAGCGTGGGGTCCGGGACCGTCTCCACGCCCACGCGGTTCGCGCCCTGCCAGACGATGGCCTTCACGCCTGCCCCCCGGCGCGGGCGCTGCTCTGACCTTCGGTGGTGGGCGCGAAGCCCAGCTCCTGCTCACGCTTGAAGCGCATCAGGTCGTCCCGCAGCTGCTGCGCGGGTTCCTCACCGAACAGCCGCGCCGCGATCGCCCCAGCGGACCCGCCCGGCGGGCGGTACGCGAGGCGCACGACGACCTCGGTGCCCCGGTCACCTGGCGCGGGGCGGAACAGCACCTCGCCGTGGTTCTCGACCGCCGCGCCCGGCAGGGCCGCCCAGGCGATCCGGCGGCCCGGCTCGTCCGCCGTGAGGTCCGCCTCCCAGCTGACCGTCCCGGTGGGCGCCTCGACCGTCCAGCGCGAGCGGCGCCCGCCCAGCGCCTCCACGGCCTTCAGGTGCGTCATCAGCCGGGGCAGGCCCGCCAGATCGCGCCACACGCGGTACAGGTCGTCCGCCGGCTTGCCGATCGTCACGGCGTCACTGACGAGGACCTCGCCCTGCGGCGTCTGCCGGATCTTCAAGGCCGTCGCCAGGGGGTTGCGGCCCGTGGCGGCCATCGCGGCCAGCCCGGCGCCCACGCTGCCCAGCACCAGTTTCTGGATGGGCCGGGCGCTGCGCAGGCCCGCGCCCATCAGGGCCACGCCCACGCTGCCCATCACGGACCGTTCCAGCGCCGGGAGCTGCCCGGCCGCGTCGGTCTGAGGTTCGGTGGGCGTGGTGCTCCCTTCGGGTGGGGGAGTGGATCGGTCTTCGCTCATGGGGAACCTCCGGAAGTGGCGCGCGGGCGCGGCAGGACACGGTCGCGGCAGGAAAGGGAGACGAACGCAGGGCACGCGGGAGGTGAGGGGTCGTGCGGACTCCGGTTGAATGGCTTTACAGGCCATTCAATCCGAGCGGATGCGAGGAGGAGAAAAACGGGTTCCGGACGTGGAATTGACGACCCGGCGCCGCTCCGGGTGGTCAACGAAACAAACGGAATCCGTGTCAGTCCACCCCGGGGCGGCCCGGCACATTGCGCCCAGGCGCACCGTGTGACCGTCCCCTCAAGGCTCAGTTCAGGTCGCTGCTGCGGGGCTGCCCGTGCGCCCCGCGCTGGTTGAACTCCGCTTCCGCCGCGCGCTTGATGGGATTTCCCTGAGTGAGGTGGCCCTCCACGTCCCGGCCCGCCCGCGTGACGTCCGTGCCCGCCGGGGCGGGCAGCAGACGGTTCGTCAGGGCCATCAGGTCCGCCGTGAGCTGCGGCGCCAGTGCCTGCCCAACGCGCAGCAGCCATGCCGGGCCGCCCACCATCGTCTCCGCGTCCCCGCGCACCAGGGCGTTCACGATCCGCCGCGCCGCCTCCCGCGCGTCCAGCGACACCACCGGCAGGCTGTCCGCCGTGGCAAACCACGCGTACTCCTGCGCGTGGCGGCCCTTCACGCTGGCGTTCATGGGACTACCGGTACGCATCAGGCCCGGCAGCACCGTCGTCACCGTGATGCCCTCGCGCGCCAGTTCCGAACGCAGCGCCTGACCCAGCCCCGCCGACGCGAACTTGCTCACCGAGTACGGCGCCAGGTGCGGCACCGCCACCCGCCCCCCCACCGACGACACGATCAGCACCCGCCCGCCCCCGCGCAGGTGCGGGCGCGCCGCGAGCGTCAGGCGCAGCGGGGCCAGGGCGTTTACCTCCAGGATGTCGCGGAAGTCGGCCTCGGTCATGTCCGCCAGCGGCCCCACCTGGATCAGCCCCGCGTTGTTCACGAGCACGTCCAGCCGCCCGTGTGCCCGCACCGTCTCCTGCACGGCGCGCTCCAGATCGGCCGCCCGGGTCACGTCCCCCACCACCACCTGCACCCGCCCGCCCGCGTTCAGGCGCTCGCGGGCGCGCTCCAGGTCGGCGGCCGTGCGGGCCATCAGCGTGACGCTCGCGCCGCGGGTCAGCAGCTCATGGGCCAGCGCCAGGCCCAGGCCCCGCGAGCCGCCGGTCACCAGGGCCGCGCGGCCCGTCAGGTCGTAGGGCGCGCGCAGGACGCGGCGGGCCGCCACCGCCCCCACCGCCGCCGTCAGAAGCAGTCGTTTCGGAAGTCGCATGCCCGCAGTGTGCCCCGCTCCGCCCGGCCGGGGCCGCTGCGTGAAGCGGCGGCCAAGGCTGCCCGCCACCATCCACGGGAGGCGCGTCTGCCAGGACCGTCAGACAGGATCAGCGGGTGTTCCCGTGCGGGACGGAATCGGCGCTCCTCCCATCCCCGGAGCCCATGAGGGGGGCATGAAGTGCGTGCAGCGCCCTCACGCCCGAGCCGCCAGCCCGCCGCCAGGGTCCCTCGGGGCCGTGCCCCACGCACCTCGCAGCGCCGACGTGAGCACCAGCGACCGCCTCGACCTGGGGGTGGACGCTGCCGCCCGCGGCAAGCCCCTCCGCGCCCAGTGCCGGGGCGCCGGCCGAAGCCGGGCTCAGGGCGGGCCGCCCGGCACAGATCCGCCGGGCAAGCCCCCACCCGCGCGGTACCCTGGACGTCATGACTGCCCCCCAACGCATCGTGAGCCTGCTGCCCAGCGCCACCGACCTGCTGTTCGACCTGGGCCTGGCGGAGCGCGTGGTGGGCGTCAGTCACTCCTGCGATCACCCGCGCGCCCGGCACCTGCCGGTCCTGACCCGCTCCATCGTGGACAGCGGCGCCCCGCAGGCCGAGATCGACCGCGCCGTCAGCGAGGCGGTCCGCGAGGGCCGCGCCCTGTACCAGGTGGACGGCGCACTGCTGGACCGGCTGAACCCGGATCTGGTCGTCACGCAGGGCGTGTGCGAGGTCTGCGCCGTCACCCCCGGCACCCTGCAGGACGCCGTGCGCTACCTGCCCGGCTGCCTGCCCGCCGCGAACGTCCTCAGCCTGGAGGGCCGCAGCGTGCAGGGCATCCTGGACGACCTGCGCACCCTGGCCGACGCCGCCGGCGTCCCCGGGACCGGCGAGCGACTCGTCCGGCAGGCCCAGGCCGACTGGGACGCCATCCGGCCCGCCCCGCACGCCCCGCGCGTCCTGACGCTGGAGTGGACCGACCCGCCCTTCTACGGTGGGCACTGGGTGCCCGAGCAGGTGGTGCGGGCGGGCGGCGTGAACGTCCTGGGCACCCCCGGCACCGACTCGGGCCGCGCCACCTGGGAACAGATCGAGCCCCTGCGGCCCGACGTGAGCGTCGTCCTGTGCTGTGGGTACGGCCTGCGCGACAACGTCACCTTCGCCCGCGACCTGCCGGACCTGCCCCTGGGAGAGGTGTGGGCGGTGGACGCCAACGCGCTGTTCAGCCGCCCCGCGCTGGGCGTCGTGCGCGGCGCGCAGGTCCTGGCCGACCTGCTGCGCGGCCAGCCCACCCCCGGCCTCAGCGAACGCATCCGCTGACGCTGGCCTGCGTGAGCGGGCCTAGGTGGGCCGCATGATCCGCAGGTACGCCTGCCACGGCCCCACCGCCTCGCGGTACCCGCCGCCCAGCGTGCGCGTGATCTGCAGGACGTGATCCAGATCGTGCGCCGCCCAGGTCGCGAGCAGCTGCCCCAGCGTCACCGGGCCGAACTCCGGGTGCGTGCCGCGCCGCGCCAGTGCCGCCGGGGTCAGGTTCAGGGCGTCCAGTGCCCGCAGGCTCTCTGCCCGCATCGCCGCGAAGTCGTCCAGCAGCTCATCCAGGGACTGCGCCGCCTCCGCCGCCTGATGCCCGGCCCGGTCAAACGGGGGGAACACCTCCGTCTCGCCCGCCGCGAGCAGCACCCGCGCGCGCGGCAGCCAGTTCGTGCGGTCCGCGTGCGTCAGGTGCGCCACCACCCCACGCGGCGACCACGTCCCCGGCCCCTCGTCCAGCCCCGCCCACGCCTTCGGCAGGCCCCGCAGCAACGCGTCCAGCACGCCCGGCGTCCGCGCCAGCTGCTCCCGCACCGTCCCCAGATCCACGTTCATACGGGCAGCATAAAAGGGCAGGGGCAGGCCGCCTCACGCCGCCCGCCCCCTGAATGCCGCACCGCGTCTACGGATTCCGTCTGTTTCGCCCTCCACCCGGAAGAACACCGGGTTGCCCACTCCACGCCCGGAATCCGCTTTGCTCCGCCTCGCATCCGCTCGGGTTGAAAGATGTTGCACACCTTTCAACCGGAGTCCGGATCAGTTGATCATCTTCGTCTTGTTCGTCATGAAGTCCATCAGCACGTACTGCCCGATGTTGTGCGGCGTCGTGAAGTACGCCTTGCCGCGCGTCATCTCGCTGACGCGGCGCACGAAGCCCACCAGATCCGGGTCGCGGGCCAGCATGAACGTGTTCACCTGAATCCCGCTGCGGCGGCAGTTCGCGACCTCGCGCAGCGTCGCGCCCAACACGTAGGGGTCCAGACCGTACGCGTTCTTGTAGATGCGTCCGTCCGGCAGCGTCAGCGCCGAGGGTTTCCCGTCGGTGATCATCACGATCTGCTTCATATCCTTGTTCTCGCGCTTCAGCAGCTGCTGCGCCAGCCGCAGGCCGCCCGCGGTGTTCGTGTGGTACGGCCCGATCTGCGCCTGCGCGAGCTTCCCGACCGGGACCTCCTCGGCGCTGTCGTGGAACAGCACGAACTTCACGGTGTCCCCGGGGTACTGCGTGCGGATCAGGTGCGCCAGGGCCAGCGCGACCTGCTTGGCGGGCGTGAAGCGGTCCTCGCCGTACAGGATCATGGAATGCGAGCAGTCGAGCAGCACCACCGTCGCCGCCGACGAGTTGTACTCCGCCTGCCGGATGACCAGGTCCGACTCCTCGAGGTTGTCGAAGCCCTTGCTGATCACGTTCCCGAGAGTGGCGGTCGTGTCGAGGTTCATGGTGTCCCCGAACTCGTAGCCCTTGAGTTCACCGGTCATCTCGACGCCCGAGGCGTACTCACGGGTGTCGTGCGATCCGGCGCTGCTGCGCCCCAGTCCGCCCATCAGGTCGCGCAGGCTCTTGTACCCCAGGAAATCGATGCTCTTGTCCGTCAGCTGGAACTTCGCGTCGCCGGGATCCCCCGCGCCGCCCGCCCCATCCTCCTCGAACTCCTTGCGGATGAAGCCGTCCTGCTGGAGCCTGTCCATCAGGCGCTGGATCTGCTGGCCCAGCCCGGTCTCGCGGATGTCGTCGGCCTGCATGGCCTCCATCAGCTGCTCTTCCGGAATCATGTTCCGCTCGGCGAGCGCCTGCAAGATGGCGTCGAACAGGTCGTCCATGCTGGGGCGCGCGTCCGGGTCCGGGTCGTACGGGTCGTTCATGCCCTGGCCCAGCAGCGCCTCCTGAATCATCTGCATCAGCTCGCTGCTCTCGAGCTGATCGAGTTCCCCCTCGAACTTGCTGTACCGCGTGACACGCGCCATGTGAACCTCCGTTGCGGCCCAGCATGGCGCGTTTGGCGCGCGGGGTTTGTAAGGCTCTGGGCGTTTGCGTGCCCGGGAGTCGCAGGTGACCGGGCGGGCCGCGAACGTGAAGGGAGGCCCCCCGGACGTGTGGCGGCGCGCGCGGCGCGCGGTGCGTCAGAATGGAGGGCATGACTGATCCCGTGACTTCTGTGCGCCCTGACGCCCGGCTCGTGCGCCTGCACGCCGGGCGGGGCGATCCGCACGCCCGCCTCGCCGGGGCGCTCGCCGACCTGGAAGGCGCCGCGTGGGGCCTGCTGCTGCGCGACGAGACGGCCCTGGCCCGCCAGCTGGCCGAGCACCTGGGCGCGGGCACGCTGCGCGTGGACGCCCGCGTGCGCGTCAGCCGCGAGGCCCTGGCCGCCGCCGGGCTGGCCGCCGCGAGTGTGGACGCCGACTGGCGCGGCGCGCGCGCCGTGTGGCTGCTGGAACCCACCCCGGCCGAACTGGAGCGCGCGCGCCGCGCCGGGGTGCCCGTGATCGTGGACGCCACGCTGGCCCCCGGCGGCACCTGGCTCGCGCAGGGCGCGCGGCTGGTCGTGTACCGCGACAGCGTGACCCTGACCGGGCACGGCGACGCGCCCCTGAGCGCCCTGTTCGGCGCGGGGTCCGCGCCCGCCCCGGTGGCGGCCGCGCCCAGCGACCTGAGCGTGGCGCTGGCGCTGCGGGACGTGGCGACGCTGCCGCTGCGGCTGGCGCGCGTGGCCCGCACGACCACGCAACTGGCCGAGCGGCTGGGCGGCGCGGCGCAGCCCGCCGGGCCGACCGCGCTGCTCCTGGCGCCGGACGAGGCGGCCGACAGCGAGGCGCCGCTGGGCGGCGTGCTGGCCGCCGCGCGCAGCGTACCGGGCGGCGTCCTGATCACGCCCGGCCTGGAGGACGCCCGAGTGGCGCTGGCCCTGCTGCGCGGCGAGAGCGCCGCAGAGGATGAACCCGCCGCGCCGACGACCCCGGAGGCGGCCGCGCCGCAGGAGGAGGACCGCCGCGAGCAGCGCCCGGAGGGCCGCCCGGATGGTCGGGCAGAGGCCCGCCCGGATCAGCGGGGCGAGTTCCGGGAGCGCCGCGAGAGCCGCGACCGCTTCGAGCGCCGGGAACGCGGGGGCCGCCGGGATGACCGGCGCGACGACCGCCGCGAGCGGGGGGGCCGCGACCGCTTCGAGCGCCGCGACTTCCGCCCGCCCGTGACCGGTGCGCGCGGCGAGCAGCCCGACGCGCCCAGCACTCCGTCCCAGCCGGACATGCCCGAACGCTTCACCTTCGAGCCTCCCGCTGCGGCCCCCGTGAGCACACCCAACCCCGCCCCTGCGCCCCAGCCGGAGCCGGAGGAGACCTGGGAGCCCGAGATCGTGTTCAGCGACTCACCCGCGCAGACGGCCGCGCCGCTGCCCACCCCGGTCAGCAGCGGGCCCGACGCCCCGAACCTCCCGCAGGTGCCGGACGTGCGCCATCAGGCCGTCGAGAAACACGACCAGCCCGACGGGGAACAGACCGAGCCGGTCACGGCGCAGCCCGCCGACGCCCAGCCGGAACCGGAACCTACGCCCGAGCCCGCCCCGGTCATCCTGCCGCCCGACCTGCCCGGCGGGAAGGAGGACCCGGCGGCGAACCTCACCGACGAGCAGATGGCCGTGTACGCCCGCCTGCGCGAGTGGCGCAACGCCGAGGCCAAACGCCAGGAGATCAGCCGCTTCATCATCGCCAGCAACGCCACCCTGGCCGAGATCGCCCGGCGCGTCCCGTACACCCTGGACGACCTGCGCGAGGTCAAGGGCATGGGGCAGGCCCGCCTGGGCAAGTACGGCGACAAGATCCTGGACGTCGTGCGCGGCTGACCGCACACGCAGGAAGCACGCGCAGGGAGAGGGGGACTGGCCGCCGGGTCAGCCCCCCCTCTTCATGTTGGCTCAAGGCGCCCGGGCAGCCCCGGCAGGTACGCTCGCGGCATGATACGGATTCCGTCTGTTTCGCCCTCAACCCGGAAGGACACCGGGGTGCCCACTCCACGCCCGGAATCCGTTCCGCTCCAACTCGCATCCGCTCGAACTGAACGGTTTTGGCAAACCATTCAGTCGGAGTCCTTATGAGCCCCGACTTCGTGCGGTACCGCGACGACCTGGAACGCCCGCAGCCTGACGAGGCGCGCACCTTCGCGCAGCTGGCCCGCGTCATGCAGGGCTACAGCGAGGCCTTCCACACCCGCTACCACCACGCGGTGCGCCCCGTGCACAGCAAGGGTCACGGCCTGCTGATCGGGGAACTGGAGGTCCCGGACCTGCCGCCTCACCTCGCGCAGGGGCTGTTCGCCGCGCCCGGGCGCTACCCGGCGGCCGCGCGGCTCTCCACCCCGCCCGGGGACATCCTGCCGGACAGCGTGTCCACGCCGCGCGCGCTGGCCCTGAAGGTGATCGGCCCGCCCGCCCCCATGCTGGACGGGCACGCGGGCGAGGTCACGCAGGACTTCCTGCTCAACAACGGGCCCGTGTTCGCCGCGAAGGACGCGGGCGGGTTCCTGAACAACCAGCTGCCCATCCGCCTGACCCTGAACGCCCCGGAGGAACTCAAGGTCGCCGCCGCGCTGGGCGCGCAGGTCGCGGCGCGCGTGGCGCCCGAGGGCAGCCCGCTGGCCGGTGCCCTGAAACAGCTCGGCGGGCACCCCTACACGCACCCGCTGGGCGAGACGTACTACTCGCAGCTGCCCATCCGCTGGGGCGAGTACGTGGCGAAGGTGGCGCTGGTCCCCACCGCCGAGCACCTGCGCGCCCTGACCGGGCAGGCGGTGCGCGTCCTGGGGCCGGGCCGCGCCGACGCCCTGCGAGACGCCGTCGCCCAGGTCATCCGCGCGTCGGGCGGCACCTGGGACCTGCGCGCGCAGCTGTGCACCGACGAGACCCGCATGCCCATCGAGGACGGCTCGGTCCGCTGGGACGAGACCCTCAGCCCCTTCGTGACCGTCGCCCGGTTGCACGTCCCCCCGCAGGACCCCGCGCGGCCCGACAAACTGGTGTTCGCCGACGACCGCCTGAGCTTCAGCCCCTGGCATGCCCACGCCGCGCACCGCCCGCTCGGCAGCGCCATGCGCGCCCGCCGCCACGTCTACGAACAGTCGGCGGCCTTCCGGCGGGAACACAACGACGAACCCCTGCGCGAACCCCGCACCGCAGGCGACCTGCCCACCCCCTGACCTCCGATCCTGTTCACGGACGCAGAAGCTCACTCCCATACGACCCGCTCCCGACTGATGGCGTGGTGTCAGCCCATAGTGCGCTGAAGAAACTCGGTGTAGAGAGTGTGTAGTTCCCGAACGGCGGCTGCGTCATCGGGGCATCGCTGGCGCACACTTAGGAAGAAGTGTTCTATATGTTCGTCAGCACGTCGCTCCGAATCGAGAAAGTCGAACCAGCGTGTTTCGGAATGACCATGCCCGGCGTGGTAACCACGAATGAACGCCACAACTTCGTCGAACGAACCGTGGATCGTATACATCCGTGGGCGTGCCAGAACGACCTGCACGAAGTCGAGCAGGAGAAGTTCAGAATTCTGCTCACACATGATGCTTACGACCGCGTGGCCTGTTCGTCCGGTCCGTAGCGGTGCTCGGCGGGCAGGGGCGTGCGGTCGTGGATGGCCTGCGCGACCCGCGCGGCGAGCGGGAAGTCCACGGCGGCGTACCACGCTTCCTCCAGGCCTGCCCCGCCGGGATCCGGGCGGTACACGCACAGGGCCGGGCCGTAGCTGCACGCGCCCAGGCAGCCGCTCTCGGTGAGGCGCAGCGTCCCGCCGCGTTTGTAGTACGCCAGCGACTGGCGTTCCAGGTGATTCCAGAGTGCCTTGTGCAGCAGAGCCGAGCCGCGCGCCTGACAGTTGGGGCCCTGGCAGACGAGCAGGTGGCCGTGGGTGGGGAAGAACTTCGGGGGCATGCCTCTCCTTGGGTGACGCTGCTCAATCCTGCGGGATGACCAGCAGGCGGTCTGCGTGCTGCACCACGTTGACGTGCAGCCCGTACGCGGCGTGCAGGTGCTCGGGCGTCAGCACCTCGTGCGGGGTGCCGCTGGCCTGCACCCGCCCCCCGCAGAGCAGCACGAGGTGATCGGCGCGCGCGGCGAGGTTCAGGTCGTGCAGCACCGCCACGACGCCCAGGCCGCCCGCGACCTCGCAGCGCAGGTACCGCACGACGTCCAGCGCGTACGCGAGGTCGAGGTGGTTGGTGGGTTCGTCCAGGAGCAGGAAGCGCGGTTCGGCCGCCAGCGCGCGGGCCAGCGCCGCCCGCTGCCGCTCCCCGCCGCTGAGTTCCGACACGCGGCGGTCCTCGAAACGGCGGGTGTCGGTGCGGTCCAGCGCGGCGTCCACGGCAGCCTCGTCGGCGGGGGTCCAGGGGGTGCGGGGCAGCAGCCCAAAGCGCCAGTCGCCCGCGCCGCGCCCCAGCGCCACCACGTCCCGCACGCGCGCGCCGTCCGGCAGGCCCTCGCTCTGCGCGAGGTACGCCAACTGCCGCGACCGCTGCGCGCGGCTCCAGGCATTCAGGGGCCGCCCGGCCAGGGTCACCTCGCCCCCCGTGACCGGGTTCAGGCCCAGCAGCGCGCGCAGCAGCGTGCTCTTCCCGGCGCCGTTCGGGCCGATCACAGCGCTGAACACGCCGGGCCGGAACGCCGCACTCACGCCCCGCACCGCTGGGAATGACCCGGCCTGCACGTGCACGTCCCGCGCGACCAGGGCGTCCCGGGGGGTCGCCTCCGGCTGGCGTGGCGCCGTGTGGTGCAGCAGGTCAGTCATGGCGTTCCTTGCGCAGCAGCCACAGGAAGAACGGGCCGCCCAGCAGGGTCGTCACGATGCCCACCTGCGACAGCGGCGTGGTGCGGGCCAGCAGGTCCGCGCCAACCAGCAGCGCCCCGCCCAGCAGCGCCGAGAGGGGCAGCAGCGTGCGGTGCCCGGGCCCGAACGCGAGGCGGATCATGTGCGGCACGATCAGGCCCACGAAGCCGATCACACCCACGTACGCCACCGCGCCTGCCGTGGCGAGGCTCGCGGCCAGCACCGCGATCAGCCGCAGCCGCTCGACGGGGACGCCCAGGCTGCGGGCGGTCAGTTCGCCCAGTTGCAGGGTGTCCAGCGCGCGCGCCAGCAGCAGCAGCGCCCCGCAGCCCAGCGCGGCGTACGGCAGCACGGTCAGCACGTCCCGCCAGCCGCTGAAGCCCAGGTCGCCCAGCGTGTACGCCAGCACCTGCCGCGCGCGGTCCTCGCCGCGCAGGATCAGCGCGGTGGTCGCGGCGCTCAGGACGCTGCCCACCACCACGCCTGCCAGGATCAGCCGCGTGGGGGGAAAACGCCGTCCCTCACGTGCCAGGGACAGCGTGCACGCCACGGCGACCAGCGCGGTCAGCAGCGCCGACACCGGGATCAGCGCGCGGGGCCACCCGGCCACGATGGCGACCGTGGCGCCCAGTGCGCTGCCGCTGGCGACGCCCAGCAGGTACGGGTCCGCCAGAGGGTTACGGAACACGCCCTGGAAGGCGCCCCCGCACACGCTGAGGCTCGCGCCCACCAGCGCGCCCATGACCACGCGCGGCAGGCGGATCTGCCACACGATCACGTCGTTGCCCTCCAGCGCCTGCCGGGTCGCGCCGCGCCACAGCGCGCCCAGCACCTCGCCGGGCGGAATGGTGACGCTGCCCAGCCCGGTGCCCAGGACGACAGCGGCCAGCAGCAGCGCCGCGAGCAGCAGCGTGCCCAGGCCCACCCCCAGCCCCCGGCGCGGCGCGGCGGCCTGCATTTACTTGAACAGTTCCGGGTGAATCAGTTTCGCCAGGCCCATCAGCGCCTGCCCCAGACGCGGCCCCGGGCGGCCCAGCATGCTGTTCAGTTCAGCCGGGATGTCCCGGACCTTCCCGGCTTTCAGCGCGCTGATGCCGCTCCAGCCGGGGCGTGCGCCCGCCGTCTTCGCGTCCACGCCCAGGATCAGCTGCGGGTTGGCCTTCACGATGAATTCCGGGTCCACCTTCGGGAAGTCGCCCATGCTGGCGGGGATGATGTTCCGCGCGCCCGCCTTGGTGAGCAGCACGCCCATGAACGAGTTCGGCCCGATCGAGTAAGGCGTGGGGTCGATCTCGAAGTACGCGGTGGGCTGACGCACGGCGTTCTTCGTGAGGATCTCCACGCGGGCGATGTCCCCCTTGATCTTTCCGACCAGGGCCTTGGCCTGCGCCTCGCGGTTCAGGATCTTGCCGAGCAGCAGCGTCTTGCTGAACACCTCGTCGTACGTCTCGGGGTTCACGGCGATCACGGTGACGCCCGCCTGCGTCAGCGGCTCGGCCAGCTTCCCGTACTGGCTGACGAGCACCACGTCGGGTTTCAGGGCCACCATCGCCTCGATGTTCGGGTTGTACAGGCCGCCCACCTTGGGCAGTTTCGTCACCTGCTGCGGGTAGTCACTGTAGTCGTCCACCCCCACCAGCCGGTCGCACAGGCCCAGCGCGCACACGGTCTCGCTGGTGCTGGGCAGCACGCTGACGATCCGCTTCGGCTCGGCCTTCAGGGTCACCTTACGGCCCAGGTCGTCGGTGATCGTCAGCGGGTAGGAGGTCGCGGCGGCCGCGCCACTCAGGGCGCCGCTCAGGGTGATCAGGGTCAGGATGCCTTTCACGGGGAACGTCATGGGGAACTCCTTCCCTCCGGCAACGAAACGCGCCGCCCGGCTGGGGGCGGCGGCGGGAAACACAGTGTCCGTGGCAGGCCCCACGCGGGGGCGCTCACGGCGTGCCCCCAGTCCGCGAGGGGTCAAGCCACGCCCGCCCACTCCGGGCGGCGCGAACGGCGGAGGTGCTCGGCCTTCCCCAGCCGTAGCCAGGATTACCGTTGCGCGACAGGGCCGGACTCTCACCGGACTTCCCCCCGCAGCCGTCACCCGCGAGTATAGCGCCGGTCGCTACAGCCGCTGCCCGACGGGGACGGCCAGCGTGGACAGCACCTCGCCGAGTTCCCCGGTGATGGCCTTGATCCCGCCGCGTGGCGGGATGGGCGCCCCGAAGCGGATGATCCAGCGCTTGCCGTCGCGGCTGACCCCGGCGGGCAGGATGGGCGCGCGGCCCTTCGCGGCGATCAGGGCGACGCCGCCCTGCATTTCATGCCCGCCGCGCGTGCCCTGCGGGAAGATCCCCACCGTCCCGTTCGCCTTCAGGATGCGCAGCGACGTGCGCACGGCACCCAGGTCGTTCCCGCTGCGGTCCACCGGGAAGGACCCCCCGGCGCGGATGATGTCCCCGATGACCGGGATGAACAGTTCCTTCTTCGCCATGAACTGCAGGAACCGGCCCGGCGGCAGCGCGCGGGCCACCAGAAACGGGTCCAGGGCGCTCACGTGATTGGCCGCGACGACCAGCGGCGTGCCGGGCGGCGGCACGTGCTCGCGGCCGTGCACCTCCAGATGCATACCGCTGAAGATCACGGGCAGGTAGGTGGTGTCCACGACCAGCCGGTACACCCAGGGAATGACGGGCGGCGCGGGCGGCTCGGCCGCAGGGGCCTTGGCGGCTGACGGGGCAGCGGGCTTCTCGGGCAGCGCGGCGTCACTCATTGGTCGCAGGATACGCCCGCGCCCCGCCCCGGCGCCTGCGCATTCTGGCGCAGGGGCAACCGTGGGGCATGGCGCAGTGTTCCGGCCTGCGCCGGGCGAAGCTGCGCCTCATGAATCTCGCAGTGATCGGAGCGGCCGGCGGCGTGGGCCGCCGCGTGGCCGCGCAGGCCGCCGCCGCCGGACATCAGGTGCGCGCACTGGTCCGCACGCCCGAACAGGCCGACATGCTCGCGCTGCACGGTGCGCAGCCGGTGCACGGTGACCTGACCGGCGAATGGACGGCCGTGCTGGACGGCGCCGACGCGGTCGTGTGGGCCGCCGGGGCGGGCGCCAGCGGCCACTTCCAGGCCATCGACGGGGACGCCCTGATCGCCGTGACGGACGAACTCGTCCGCCGCCGCGCCTCGGGCGGGCCCGCGCGGCTGGTGGTGGTCAGTTCCATGGGCGTGGACCGCCCCGAGCAGATGCCGCCCTTCCTGGCCGCCGTGCTGCGCGTCAAGGCCGTCTCGGACGCGCACGTGCAGGCCAGTGGGCTGGACTGGACGGTCGTGCGGCCCGGCGGCCTGACCGACGCCCCGGGCACCGGCATGGTCAGCGCCGGGATGCCCGCCCCGCGCGGCATGATCGCCCGCGACGACGTGGCGGCCGTGGTGCTCGCCTGCCTGAACGACCCGAGCAGCGTGGGGCAGACCTTTGAGGTGGTCGCCGGGGACACCCCGGTCGCGCAGGCGGTCGCGGCGCTGGAAACGGGGAGTGGGAAGTAGGCAGTGGGGAGTGGATCGGGGCTGACCTCCGACCCACTCCCCACTTACTCCGCGTCGTCCGTGTTGTCCGTGTCGGTTTCGTCTGCGTCGCTGCCGTCAGCCCAGTCTCCAGCCAGCACAGCGCGCACCGCCTCGATCCGTTCGCGGCACTGGGCGTAGGCGGCGCGGGCGTCCTCCAGCAGCGGCAGGACGCGGTCGAGGTCGGCCTCGCCGGATTCGAGTTCGGCGGCGATGCGGCTCAGCCGGGCGTACGCCTCCCGGTACGAGGTGGGCTGAGGCTCAGTCATGCTGGCCATGCTACCGCTACGCTGCGCGCATGACGTCTCCCGCTTCTGCACCGGACGCCCTCCCGGTGACGCACTTCGACCTGACGGCGCTGCCCGGCGCGGCGCGGTACAAGCTGCTCACGGCGACCGTCACGCCCCGCCCGATCGCGTGGGTGAGCACGCTGGGCGAGGGCGGGCACGTGAACCTCGCGCCGTACTCCTTCTTCGGCCTGATGGGCAGCGACCCGCCCGTCGTGGCCTTCGCGCCCGGCGACCGCACCGACGGCACCCCGAAGGACACCGCCCTGAATATCGCCGCGGGCGGCGAGTTCACCGTGAACCTCGTCAGCGAGGCGCTGGCCGTCACCATGAACGCCACCGCCACCGACTTCCCGCACGGGCAGGGGGAGCCGGACGCGCTGGGCATTTCCCTCGCGCCGGGCGTGAAGGTCGCCGTGCCGCGCGTGGCCGCCGCGCCCGCCGCGCTGGAATGCCGCGAGGTGCAGACCGTGCTGATCGGCCGCACCCGCATCATCCTGGGCGAGGTGCTGGGCCTGACCCTGCGCGCGGACGCCGTGCAGGACGCCGACCGGTACCACGTGGACACCGGCGCGCTGGACCTGATCGGCCGCATGGGCGGACGCGGCACGTACGCCCGCACCCGCGACACGTTCGTCATTGACCGCATTCCGTTCGAGGAGTGGCAGAAGGGGCAGTAGGGAGTGGGTTGTGGGGAGTGGGTCGGCTTGACGGACACGCTGTTGACCATCAGCCATCAGCCATCAGCCGGTCACGCCGGTTCCCCGCCGGCCTTCACGCGGGCGTTGTCCGCCCACACGTAACGGGCGGCCAGGGTGCGGTACGGCGCCCAGCGGGGCAGCACGTCGGCGGCGGGCGCGTCCGGGTGCAGTCGCGCGAGGCCCTGGCGCAGCGCGAGGTCCCCGAGGCTGAACACGTCCGCGCGGGCCAGGGCGAAAATCAGGAACATCTCGGCGGTCCAGCGGCCGATGCCGGGCAGGGGCAGCAGTTCGGCGATCACGGTCTCGTCGTCCTGCTCGCTCAGGTGCGCGAAGTCCACCGCGCCGGTCTTCGCGGCCTGCGCGATGGCCTGCACGGTCCGCACCTTCGCCCACGACAGGCCCGCGCCGCGCAGCGTGTCGCCACTGGCGGCCAGCAGCGTGTCGGCCGTGACCTCGCCCAGGGTGGCCGTCACGCGGGCGTGGATGCTCGCGGCGGCCTTCACGCTCAGCTGCTGCCCCGTCACGTTCCGGATCAGCGTCCCGAACGGATCGGCGGTGGGCGTCAGGACCGGCAGGTCACCCACCCGGGCGATCACCCCGGCCAGGACGGGGTCGCGGGACAGGTGGGCGGCGGCTGCGGCGTGATCGGCGAGGGGAGCCTGATGGGCGGGCAGGGGCATGCCGGTATTGTGCGCCGCCCGCCGCACACAGCAGCGCACCGGCCCCGCGCGTGCGGGGGCCGGTGCCTGGACGGCAACTGGACTTACTGCGCGGTGACGCCGGTGTTCGTGGCGATCCAGTTGATGTAGCCGTTCACGCGGGTGTACACGCCGTAGCCGCGGCATTCCACCGGGCCGTAGGACACGACGCCCAGCACGTAGAAGCGGTTGTTGTAGCGCGCGGCGAGCGGGCCGCCGCTGTCGCCGTTGCAGGAGTCCTTCCCGGCGTCGTACTTACCGCAGATGGTGTTGCCGGGGCGGCTGCCGCAGTCGCTGCCGGTGGGGGTGATCGGGATTGTTACCTCGCGCAGCGCGCGGTTGCTGTACGCGCCGGTCTCGGTCTTGCCCCAGCCGCTGACGGTGGCGTACTTACCGTTCACGTCCAGCACGCTCTCGGTGGTGTTGTTCGGCAGCGCGGCGGTCGCCACGGTGCTGCCCAGCGTGAACGCGGTGCCCACCTTGATCAGGGCGATGTCGTACGCGTCGCCGTTACTGGAGTAGTTCGGGTGGACGATGATCTGCGACGGGGTGCGCAGCTGGCCGCTGGTGGTGGTCAGGTCGTTGATCCCGGCGCGGACGCGCATCTGGCTGGCGCTGTAGCCGACCACGCAGTGCGCGGCGGTCAGCACCCAGTTGGCGCTGATCAGGGTGCCGCCGCACCAGCCGCCCGACAGTTCGGTGCTGGGCGTGACGCTCACCTGATAGGGACGGTTGGTGACGCTCGTGACCGTGCCGTACACGATCTGGCTGCCGATCGTGTCGGGGAAGGCCTTCTCGGTGCCGGTGACCGTGAGGGTCTCCTCGGGCAGCGTGGCCTGCGGGGCGGTCTGGGTGGAGCAGGCGCTCAGGGCCAGGATACCCAGGGCGGTCAGGGCGGCGTGCAGGGGTTTGAACATGACGGAACCTCCGGAAGGGGAATGGGGGGAGAGGACGGACCGGCGGGTCAGGCGCGTGGGCACAGCTGGTCCACCGGGGCCGGGGGGTTACTTGGTCTCGGTGAGGGTGTAGGAGCCGGTGCCGCTGTAGGCGTAAACTTCCCAGCGGTAGGTGCCGCTGGCAGCGGCGTAGTTGACGCTCTCGCTGCTGGTGCCGCTCTCGCTGGCGGCGACGTCGGCCCAGGTGCTGCCGTTGTACTTCTGGAGGTAGAGGTCAAAGTCGGTGCCGGAGGGGCCGCTGAGGGTGGCCTTGAGGGTGCCGCCCGCGTAGCTGAAGCCGCTCGTGCCGGGCTTGTAGCTGCTCGTCCCCTGGCTGACGCTGCCCGTGTACGTGGTCGTCGTGCCGGTGCTGGGGGGCGTGGTCGTGCCGGTGCCGGTGTACAGCAGGCGGGTGGGGCTGCCCGTGCCCGCGTTCGTGACCTTGCCGTTGGTGGCGCTGTTCAGCATGGCGCTCGTCACGGCGCTGGTGGTGGTGTTCCCGGCGGCGATCAGCAGCGCGGCGGCGCCCGCGACGTGCGGGGTGGCCATGGAGGTGCCGCTGATGGTGTTCGTGGCGGTGGTGCTGCCGATCCAGGTGCTGGTGATGCCGGTGCCGGGCGCGAAGATGTCCAGGCAGCTGCCGAAGTTGCTGTAGGTGGTGTCGCGGCTGTCGGTCTTGGTGGTGGCGCCGACGGTGATGGCGCTGGCGGCGCGGGCGGGGGAGACGTTGCAGGCGTTCTGGTTCTCGTTGCCGGCGGCGACCGCCATCACGAGGTTCTGCGCGGCGGCGTTGTTCACGGCGTCGTCGACGGCCTGGCTGGCGCCGCCGCCCAGGCTCATGTTGGCGACGGCCGCGCCGCTGCCCTTGTTGCTCACGGCCCAGTTCACGCCGGCGATCACGCCGGAGTTCGTGCCGGTGCCGTCACAGCCCAGGACCTTCACGGCGATCAGGGTCACGCCCTTGGCGACGCCGTAGGTGGAGCTGCCCACCGTCCCGGCCACGTGGGTGCCGTGACCCTGGCAGTCGATGTTCTGGCCGTCGCCGGTGGTGTTCGTGCCCCAGATGGCGCGGCCCCCGAAGGCGGTGTGGGCGGTGTTGATGCCGGTGTCGATGATGTACGCCTTCACGCCGCTGGCGGTGCTGTTGTAGGTGTAGCTGCCGTCCAGGGGGAGGTTGCGCTGGTCGATGCGGTCGATGCCCCAGGTGGCGCCGGTCTGCGTGGCGGTGGCGTGCATCTTGGCGTCCTGCTCGATGTACTTGACGCGCTTGTCGGCCTGCAGCTTGGCGAGGTTCTGGGTGCTGAGTTTGGCCGCGAAGCCGTTCAGGGCCGCGCCGTACACCTGCTGGATCTGCACGCCCTGCGGGTCGAGGCCCAGGGTGCTGATCAGGCCGCTGGCGCTCTGGCTGCTCAGGCCACCGGCGGCGCCGTCGCTGAAGACCACGATGTACTGGCCGGGGATCGCTTCGGGGTTGCTGGTGCCCAGGAGGGGCGCGCTCGTCTGGCCGCGGGAGATGACGTCGGTGGTGGGGGCGGTCTGCTGGCTGCCGCAGGCGGCGAGGAGCAGGGTCAGCGCGAGGGTACCGAGGGTAGTGGTGCGTGCGTTCATTGAGACGACCTCCTGGGACAGTTCCGCAACCTGACAGATGAGAATGGCTGCCGTGCGAACACGGCGTGTATGGCGCTGTCAAGCGAAATTGGGAACTTCGCAGATGATACGCAGCTGAACGTCCCATGTTGATGAACGTGGCGCTTCGTGCCGGAATTGTGGTTCCGGGCAGTACAAAAATCACAGAAACCTGACAGCAGGGCGAGCAAAATCGCTGTCTCGTATATCGGGACACGTTTATCTGACAGATTCTCAAATCTCTTAAGGCTCATGCTTCTCATCTGACTGTTTGGGCATTTGTCTGTCAATTGAGGGCTCAGGCCCTTTCGGACCTTACATACGTAAGGACATTGCGAAGGGTGATGAAATCCTGTGGCCCGGCTCATTGCCCAGGGTAGGTGCAAGGGGCAAACGACCTCCGGGAGATGAGAAACGTCAGTCCGGCCGGGGCAGCGAGCCCTGGGGAACGCAGGGCTTCCCGCAGACTCGTCGGCAGAGCGGCAGCCCGCGAGTCCCCTGCCCCACGGCCCAGAGGTCGGGGCACGTCCGCTCGGTTCCGGCGGCGGGCGCCCCGCTCCCGAGCTGCGGGCGGGTCAGCGCGGCAGTCGGGTCAGAGGTGCCAGCCGCCCGCAACTTCCAGGTCCTGCCCGGTCACGTAATCGCTGGCCCGCACGAAGAACAGCGCCGCCCCAACCAGTTCCGCCACCGTGCCCACCCGCCCCGCCGGGATCTCCCGCACGGGCTGGCTGACACTCGTCTCGATCACGCCGGGACTGACCACGTTCACGCTCACGCCGCTGCCCGCCAGCGTCACCGCCAGCGACCGTGACAGCTGCGCCACGCCCGCCTTGGCGATCACGTACGGGACGATCCCGGGCCGCGCCACGTCCGCCGACGCGCCCGCGAACCCCAGGTTCACGATCCGGCCCCAGCCGCGCGCGCGCAGCAGCGGCGCCGCCTCCTGGCAGGTGGCGAACGTGGCCGTCAGGTTGCTGCCCAGCATGTCGGCCCACTGCTCGTCCGTCACGTCCAGCAGCGGGCGGTTCACGTAGTTCCCCACGTTGTTCACCAGCACCGCCAGCCCGGACTCCGGGAACGCCGCGTGCGCCGCGCGCACCAGCGCCCGCGCCCCCGCCGGGCTGCCCAGGTCGGCCCTCAGGGTCGCCGCCCGCACACCCAGCGCCCCGCACTGCCGGGCGGTCTCGCGGGCGTCGGCCTCGCTGGAGCGGTAGTGGACGGCCACGTCGAAGCCCTCGGCGGCCAGCGCGACCGCCAGTCCGCGCCCGATCCCGCGCGCCGCGCCCGTCACCAGCGCCGTGCCCCGTCTCCCCCCGTCCTGGCCCGCTCTGTCCTGGCCCGCCGCGCCCTGTAGCGCCGCCTGTGCCGCCTCGCCCTGCGCCGCTGTGCCCTGCCCGCCGGTCACGCCTCGCCCTGCCGCAGCGCCAGGGTCACCAGTGAGCGCGTCGCCGTGTTCAGCGGGTACTCCAGCGCCTCGTGCAGGTGCACCCAGGCCCACTCCTCGATCTCCTCGTTCGGCTTCACGTCGTGATCCGCGGTCGTCGCCAGGAAATCCACCAGCAGCATGTGCGCGGGCTTGTGGAACTCCCCGCTGAGGACCGACTCCTGCGTCTGCGCGTACTGCACGTCCTCCAGGCGCAGGCCGACCTCCTCCTGAAATTCGCGCTGCACGGCGTCGAGCAGCGTCTCGCCCCACTCGACCTTGCCGCCCGGCACGCCCCACAGCCCGCGCCACTTCGTGGTGCGCACGAGCAGCACCCGTCCGCCTTTGCCCCACACGAGCGCCCCCACACACACCAGCGGTCTCTCCATGCGCGCCAGCGTACCGCCGCGCCCGCCGGGCCGTCCGGGTGAACGCCTACCGACCCCGGCGCCGCATCACGCGGCGTTCCAGGCCCGTGATCACCGCGTACACGAGCACCCCGTACCCGATGAGCAGCGCGATGGCCGCGAACTGCCCGGCCTTGTTCTGGTATGTCCCGGCGACCTGCACCGCCAGCCCCAGACCCTTCTGGTTCGGGTCCACGAATTCCCACACGACTGCCCCGATGAGGGCCAGACTGGCCGCCAGCCGCAGGCCCCCCAGCAGCACCGGCAGCGCGCCCGGGAACTCCAGGCGGGTCAGGCGCTGCCAGCGCGAGGCGCGCAGGGTGCTGAACAGCTCGTGGAAGGTGGCCTCCAGTTCCCGCACGCCGACCAGCGTGGCGACCAGCATGGGGTACAGGGCGCTCAGCGCCGACACGATCACCGCCGGGAGGAACCCGAAGCCCAGCCACGACACGAGCAGCGGCGCGAGCACCACGATGGGCGTGCTCTGCGACGCCACGATGAACGGACTCAGGAAGCGCTCCAGCGCCCGCCAGCGCGCCAGCGGGTACCCGATCAGCACCCCGGAGAGCGCACCCAGCAGCGTGCCCACCAGCGCCGTCTTCACCGTCACGCCGAACGCCGCGAGCAGCGCCGGGGCCGTGCGGATCCCCTCCTGCCACACCGCGCCCGGGGTGGGCAGCAGGAACGGCTGGTTCAGCGCCGAGGCCCCCACCTGCCACGCCACGCCCGCCAGCAGCACCGCCAGCGCGGGCAGCAGCCACGTCACGCTGCGCCCGGCGCGGGTGTCCACCCGCAGCCGCGTGGAGTCCCCGGTGCCCAGCACCGCCCGCAGGTGGGCCTCCAGCCCGTCGGTGTAGGCGCTCACGCGGCCCTCGCCGCGCGTGTCGAGCACCTCCACGATCTGCCCGCCGCGCAGCACCGCCACCCGGTCGGCCAGCCACACCGCCTCGCGGATCGAGTGCGTCACGAGCACCGTCGTCCGGCCGGTCTTCTCGTGCAGGTGCCGCAGTTCCGCGTTGAAGCGCTCGCGGACCAGCGCGTCGAGCGCCGCGAACGGCTCGTCGAGCAGCAGCACGTCCCCGCTCTGCGCCAGCGCGCGCGCCAGCGCCACCCGCGCCCGCATCCCGCCGGACAGCTGCGCCGGGAAGTACGGCCCGTACGCCTCCATGCCCACCAGCTTCAGCGCCTCCGGTGCGCTCAGGCCGCCGCCCGCGCCCAGATCGGCCGGCAGCTGCACGTTCCGCAGCGCCGTGCGCCACGGCAGCAGCCGGTAATCCTGAAAGACCAGCGCGGGCGGCGTCCCGATCCGCACCGCGCCAGACTCGGGGCGCAGCAGGCCGGCCAGCACCCGCAGCAGCGTGCTCTTGCCGCCGCCCGACGGGCCGATCAGCGCCAGGAACTCCCCCCGGCGCACGTCCAGCGTCACGCCGCTGAGGATCACCTCGCCGCCCAGGCGCACTGTGACGTCCTGCACGGCCAGCGGGGCGTCCGCGCCCGGCATGCTCACGCCTTCACCTTATGCGCCGCGTCCGGGATGGGGGCCGGGGCGGGCCGCCCGCGCGTGTTCACAAGCACCACGCCCGCCACCGCCACCACGCCCCCCAGCAGCGTCAGCAGGGTGGGCACCTCGTTCAGCCACGCCCACGCGATGAGTACCGCGAACACCGGCGACACGTACAGGAACGAGGTCGTCATGCCCGCCCCCACCCGCGAGAGCGCGAACGTCCAGGTCAGGTACGCCAGCGCCGCCGGGAACAGCCCGATGTACACCATCGCCAGATGCGCGCCCAGCGGCGCCGCGCGCAGTTCCGCCCCGAAACCTGGCAGGAACACCAGCATGGGTACCGTCCCGGTGATCAGCGACCACACCGTGAAATGCAGCGGATTCATCCGCGCCAGCAGCGGCTTCTGGAACACGAAGTACAAGCTGGTGAACAGCGCCGCCGCCAGGATCAGCAGCGCCCCCTTCGTGAAGCTCAGGCCCTGGCCACTTCCCAGCACGATCAGCGCCACGCCACTCAGGCTGATCAGCGTGCCCAGCCAGCCCAGCGCGTTCAGCCGCTCGCCGGCGAAGCGCGTGGCGAGCAGCGCCGTGATCACCGGGCCGGCCGCGATGATCAGGCTGGCCGTGCCCGCCGGGACGCTCACCTCGCCGTAGTTCAGGCACACGTGGTACAGCGTGATCCCCGAGAAGCTCAGCAGCGCGATCCGGCCCAGGTCACGCAGGGGCGGCACCGGAATCCGTGCCAGCAGCGCGTACAGGCCCAGCGCCGCGCTCGCCACCAGGAAGCGGTACAGCGTCACGTGCCCCGGCGAGAACGCCTCCAGGCCAGCGCGGATCCCCGCGAACGCCGACGCCCAGAACACGATCGTGACCAGAATGGCCCCCAGCGACAACGGATCCAGGCGGCTGGGCGGGGCAGGAGCGCGCATACGCCCGCCAGCATAGAGCCCGCGCCGCGCCGGAGGGGCGGGCCGTCCAGATTCCCCCGCCCGGGACCGTCCCCGCCCGACCCGCATGAACACCCCCTCAGGCCCGGCACACCCGCCCCGGCGCGGCGCGGCGAAGGATGAAGCATGACCGACCCGAACCCTCCCAGCACCCCGGAGACCGCCCAGGAGCACAGCGGCAGCGACCACGCCACCCACGGGGCCAACACCAACCTCACCCCCGACGTGCAGGGCGGCCCCACCCAGCGTGACGACCGCGAGGCCACCGACGCGATCACCGACCAGCACGCGCACGAGGGCGGGAACCGGTCCGGCTGACGCCACGTAAGGTCAATTGCCCCCCCTCCGCCACGGAGCGGGCCTTAATCTTCGTTGGGCGTGGCTTCACGTCCGCCCCAGCACTCACTCCATACACTGCCCCCACGGAGGGAACCACCATGACGAACAGCACCACAGGAATGGATCAGAACCGCATGATCAGCGGCGCCGCCGGAGGCGCCCTGCTGCTGCTGGGCCTGCGCAAGCGCGGCGTGCTCGGCCTCGGGATGGCCGCTGTCGGCGGGTACCTCGCCTACCGCGCCGCCACCGGCAACGACCCGGTGATGGCCGCCGCCGGCCTGAGCGGCAACGCCGTGGCCGCCAAGCCCATCTTCGTGGAGCACAGCGTCGTGATCGACCGCCCCGCGCAGGCCGTGTACGACTACTGGCGCAAGCTGGAAAACCTCCCCCAGATCATGAGCCACCTCGAGAGCGTCACCACGCTCGACGAGAAACGCAGCCGCTGGGTCGCCAAGGCCCCGCTGGGCACCCACGTCGAGTGGGAAGCCGAGATCGTGAACGACAAGCCCGGCCAGCGCATCGGCTGGCACTCCCTGCCCGGCGCGACCGTGGACAACGCCGGGAGCGTGCAGTTCGAGTCGCTGCCCAACGGCGGCACCCGCGTGCACGTCGCGCTCTCCTACCGGCCGCCCGCCGGGCCGCTGGGCGCCGCCGTCGCCAAGCTGTTCGGCGAGGAACCCAGCCAGCAGATCGCCGAGGACCTCCAGAAGTTCAAGGCCGCCTTTGAGGGCAGCGCCAAGAACTGATGTAAACGGGGAAGGGGCCGGAGGTGTGCAGCCTCCGGCCCCTCCTGCTGGCTTCGGTTACCAGTTCAGATCGACGCCGGTGAAGGGCGTGCCGCTCTTGACGACCGTCGCTCCCTTGTACTGGGTCCATCCGGCCTTCAGGTTCAGCAGGTTCTCACCGCTCTTGCTGCCGGTGCCGTCTTTCGAGTACGCGAAGGTCTGGCTGTCACTGGTGCGCTTCTCGGTGCTGTCGAAGGTGTTGTTGCCGTTGCTGTCCACGTACGCGAACAGTTCGTAGCCGCCGTCCACCGGGGTGGCGGGCAGGCTGATCGAGTACACGCGCTTCTGCGGGTTGAAGGTGCCCAGGTTGCCCTGATCCAGCGCCGGAGCCTGCCCACCGTTGAGGGTGGTGCCGCGCAGCGCCATGCGGATGGTGCCGCTGGGCTGGGTGCCGAGGATGTTGCCGGACACGTCCCCGTCGGGAATGCCGAGATAGTTGCAGGAGGCCATCGCCAGGGGCAGCAGGAGCAGGGCAGTTTTCTTCATGCCGTCACCCTAGATGTGCAGCGTGAACCGGATATGAGGCCAGTCTGACGGGCAGATCAGGAATCGCCGTCGTCGGCCCCGGCGGCCTCGGGCACGTCCGCCGCCCCCTCCTCGATCACCGTCAGGGACCGCAAGGTCGCGCCCTGGTGCCAGCCGTACGCCGGGTTGCGCAGGCCCAGCGCCGCCGCGACCCCCTCGGCCGCGCTGCGGTCCGGTTCGCCGTCCAGGCAGAACAGCAGGAACTTGCGCCCGCCCGGCGCGATCCGCACGAACAGGTCCTCGCCGATCTCCAGCTGCTGCGTGCGCGCCAGCCGCTCGGCGCGGCCCTGCGCGTACCGCAGCGCCTCGCGGATCGGCACCGTCACCGTCGGGTTGCTCATGCGCGCAGCCCCGAGAGCAGCATCTCCGCGAACTGATCGGCCACCTCACGCGGGCTCATCGACCCGCCGGGGCGGTACCACGTGTACGCCCAGTTCACCGCCGACAGGATCAGGTACGCGGTCATCTTCACGTCCAGGTCCGCGCGGAAGGTGCCCTCCTGCACGCCCTGCGTGACCAGCTCGCGGTAGAAGCCGTCAATGGTGTCGCGCCAGCTCGTCACGCGCCCGTACGCCTCGGGGGACAGGTGTTTCCACTCGTGGAAGAACACGGTGGCACTGTCCATGTTGTCCGCCACCACCCGGATGTGCCGGAACATCGCCTCGCGCAGCTTCTCGTCGGCGCGCATCGGCTCGCCGCGCAGCGTGAACAGCGCCTCGTCGAACTGCCGGGACGCCTGATTCACGATCTCGATCAGCAGCTCCTCCTTGGAGGCGATGTGCGCGTACAGGCTGCCGCCCTGCATGCCCAGCTCGCCCGCCAGGTCACGCATGCTCGTCGCGTGGTACCCACGCTCGGAAAAGAGGCGGCTGGCCGAGTCCAGAATCTGCTCGCGGCGGGGTTTGGCAGTGTCAGTCATGGTGGGGGAGGGGCCGGCTCGGCCTATTAGGCACAGCCTAGCACGCCCGACCCAAACGACCGTTAGGCCCATCCGGGTGCGTGCTGGACAGGGTCCGGCCCCCCGGCGGGTTTCCCATCACTGGACGGCCCTTCACGCGCGGGTGGTAGAACGGACGGTATGACCACCGAGCCTCTTGCCGCCGCGCCCGCCGGGGTGCGCGCCGCCGTGCGCGGCGTCCCCGCCTACCCGTTCACGCCGCTGGACGTGCCCACCAAACTCGACCAGAACGAGAACCCCTACGACTTCCCGGAAGAACTGAAGGCAGAGGCGCTGCGCCGCATGGCCGCCCGTCCCTGGAACCGCTACCCCGACCTGCACGCCGACGAACTGCGCCGCCGCATCGCCGCCTACGAGGGCTGGGACGAGCGCGGCGTGGTCGTCACGCCCGGCAGCAACGTCCTGATCAAGCTGCTGACCGAACTCGCCGGGATCTCCCAGACCGTCCTGACGGTCAGCCCGACCTTCAGCGTGTACACCCTCGAAGCCCAGCTGCTCGGCGCGAAGCTCGTGCAGGTGCCCCTGAACGCGGACTTCAGCCTGCCCGTGGACGCCCTGAAGGCCGAGCTGAAGCGCCACCAGCCGGGCGTGCTGTACATCACCCAGCCGCACGCCCCCACCGGCCACGTGGACGCCGGCGCCGCCATCCGTGACCTCGTGGACGCCGCCGGGGACTGGGTCGTCGTCCTCGACGAGGCGTACCACCAGTACAGCCGCACCGACCACAAGGACCTCGTGCTCGCGGGCGGCAACCGCCTGAGCCTGCGCACCTTCAGCAAAGCCTGGGGCCTCGCGGGCCTGCGCCTCGGGTACGCGCTCGCCACGCCGGAACTCGCCGGGCAGCTCCAGAAACTCGTGCCCGCCTTCAACGTCAGCACCCTCGCTCAGGCGGCGCTGGAAGTCGCCCTGGAACAGCCCCAGTACGTGCAGGAGCGCGTGCAGGAAGGCATCCGCGAACGGGACCGCGTCCTCGCGGCCCTCTCGGGCCACCCCACCTGCCAGGCGCTGCCCAGCCAGGCGAACTTCTTCCTGCTGCGCATCCCCGACGCGGCCGCCACGTACACCCACCTGCTGGGGCGCGGCATCGTCGTGCGCCGCCAGGACAGCCTCCCCGGTCTGACCGGCTGCCTGCGCGTCGCCATCGGCACCCCCGCCGAGAACGACGCGCTGCTCGCCGCGCTGGCCGACCTGCCATGACCGCGCGCGGGCCGCTCCGCTTAACCCCTGAGGCGCAGGCCCGCTTCACGCATCCCCCCGGGTACGCGCCGCGCAGCCCCGTCACGACCGACTGCACGGCCTGCGGGGCCTGCTGCGCCGCGCCGGACATCCACGCGCTGCACAAACCCCTCGGGGTGCCCTGCACCCACCTGGGGCCCGACCAGGGCTGCGGGCACCTGTGCGCCATCTACGCTACCCGGCCTGGCGTGTGCCGCAGTTACCAGCCGGACTGGGTGTGCGGCGAGGTCGCCCCGCTGCCCACCCTGGACGCCCGCACCCGGCGGTTTCTGGAGATCTACGGTTTACAGCATCTGCCATAAAGAGTTGTTCTTCATGGCCGCGCGGAGCGAGTGAATGTTGCTGAGCAGCACGGAGAATGGAGGCATCAGAAGTCTGTGGTTCTAATGCCTCCATTCGGAGAACTGCCCTACAGCCGGACAGCCTCCCGTAACGCCTGCCTCAGCGAGAACGGCGTGAAGTTCGGGCGGATGCCCGGCACGGTGCCCGTCCAGTCGCGGTAGGCCGCGTCGAACAGGACAGCGCGGTGCAGGTGCGCCAGCGGCAGCGACCGCCACAGCAGCCCCGCCGCGTCTCCGGCCCCCAGGGCGCGCAGGTAGGCTCCGGCCAGCCGCTCCGGCAGGTCCGGCGTGCCCGCCCGTACGGGCAGCGCGGCGCGGGCGGGGTGCAGAGTGAAACTCAGGAACCACCCGGCGTCCATGAACGGGTGCGCCAGGGCCGCCTCGCTCCAGTCGAACCACACGCTGCCCCGCTCCGGGCCGTGCAGGGCGTTGCGGGGGTGCGCGTCCCCGTGGACGGGCCCGGCGGGCAGACCGTGCGCGTGCAGGTCACGGAACGCGGCCGCCACGGCGGGGCGGAGGCCGCGCAGCGCCCCCACCTCGTCGGGGGTCAGGCCCCAGGCGCGCAGGGGGGAGGGGTCGGCCAGCAGGGCGTCCACCCGCGCCGCCATGTCCGGCACCGTCAGGGTGGGTGCGCCCAGGTCGGCCAGGGCCGGGGCGTCCGCCGTGAGCTGGAAGGTCGCCAGCCGCTCCAGCGCGCCGGTCCACGCCGCCGGGTCGGGCACCCTGTCGAGCAGCGCGCCGCCGTCCAGGGTCAGCAGCGTCATGCTCGCCGGATCGGCGTGCAGGACCGGCGGCAGCAGATCCGGGTGCCGCGCGGCAAGGTGCGCGGTCAGGGCTGCCTCGCGCTCGTCCGCGTTGACCTTCAGCCACGCCCGGCGTCCGTCCCCCAGCGGCACGCGGTGGATACCCATCAGGTCGTGACTGAAAAAGGGTTCCACCGGCTGTGCTCGGGTGAGGCCCAGCGCACCCAGCCGAGCGTCCACCCGGTCGCGGGCCACCTCCGGCCAGTCGGGCCGCTGCCAGGGCCGCGCACCCGGCAGGGCGTCCGGGTGGTGCCGGCTCCAGCCGCCGGACCATGTGACCTCCCGCCCGCCGGTCAGACGCACGTGCAACGGGCCGCGCTGTCCGAAGCCCAGCCCGCCGTCGTGCAACAGCCACGCGCCGGGCGGGAGTGTCGCGCGCAGCGCGTCCGGCAGGGCCGCCGCGTCCGGCACGCTCAGGGTCGGCAGGTCACCTGCCGGGGTGCGCCACACCTCGCCCCGCGCGTTCCACAGCGCCAGCGGGCTGGTCTCAGCGGCCACGTTCCGCCCGTTCGGCGGCGGTGGTGGTGTACGTGCTGCGGCCCAGGTAGATGGCGGGCGGCGCGACGAGCAGGCCCGCGTCGTCGTAGGCGTCCGGGTCGAAGTGCACCCCGATGACCTCGCCCACGAACAGGTCGTGGTCGCCGGTGGGCGTGACGGCGCTGACGCGGCAGGTGTAGTGCAGGTACGCGCCGCGCAGCGCGAGCGGCTGCCCCGGCAGGGTGTCGAGGTTCAGCAGGGCGTGCTTGTCCACGCCGCCGTGCAGGCTGTGCAGGCCCGCGCCCTGCACGGCGTCCGCGTGCGTAAGCGGCAGGAAGTTCACGCCGAAGGTGCCGCCCGCGCGGATCAGGGCGTGCGTGGCGCGTTCAGGCCCGACCGCCACGCCGTACAGGGGCGGGTCGGCGCTCAGGGCGGTGTGCCACCCGGCGGCCATGACGTTGCGCTGCCCGGCGTGCGCGGCGGTGATCAGGGCGACGGTGCCGGGGTAGTAGCCGAAGAAGCGGTCGGTGGTGGCGCTGAGCATGTGCGGTCATTGTGCCGCGCCGGGCAGGCGGTACGCTGGGCGGATGTTGCCCCCCGTCCTGGCCGACCTGCTGGAGTTCCACGCGCCGCTGTCCACCGTGCAGCGCGAGCAGGGCGGCGCGGTGACGCTGCTCACGACGGGGGTGAACGTGCTGGCGCTGAACGCGACGTTCCTTCCGGCGGACCTGGGTGGGGTGGACGTGTCGGCGGTGCTCGACTGGCACGAGGGGCAGGGGGTGCCGCCGCTCGTGGCGACCGCCGGGCCGCTGACGGCGCTGCCGGGGCGGGAGGTGGCCCGCGTGCGGGTGACCCGCGCCGGGACGGCCAGGGAGGGGGCCGGGGTGGGGGAGGGCGTGGTGGTCGAGCAGGTCTCACGCCTGCACCTGGGCCCCTGGGCGGAGGCCCTGACGCGCGCGCACGGCACGCCGGGCTGGGGGGCGGGGCTGGCGCGGCAGCTCGCGGCCCGGCTGGAGGGCGAGCGCGCGTTCGTGCCGCTCAGCGCGTACCGTGACGGCGAGGTGGTGGGCGCCCTGCTGTGGCAGGCGCGTGTTGCGGGGGGCGGGGCGGCGGGGGGCGGGGCCGCGCACCTGTGGGGCGCGCCGGACGAGGAGGTCGAGGGGGCGCTGCTGGCGGCGGCCGCTGGGCTGGGCAGGCCACTTCAGGTGTCGTCCGTTCATGAGACGGTGACTGGGGGTGAACGTGAACTTGTTCATTACTCCGTGCTGGAACTGTGACCTTATTCACTTAATGGGACGCCGCGCATTTGAAAAGAGTGAGAAGGGCACGTTGTGATATTCCCGTCAAAGAGACGATTTTTCTTGATCTAGATGGCGGGTCAGCTCCGGTGAGAAATGAGCTATCTCCTCTCACGTTTATGCAGTCTTGAACCAGTTCTAATGACCGCATGCCCACCGCACTTCTGCGAGGCGGCGCCGCCGCGCTGCTCGCCCTCACCCTCGCCGCCTGCGGCAGCACCACCTCCCCCAGCGCAGGCACACCCGGCGCCGGCACGTCCGGCCCCGCCGAACCGGCCCAGGGCACCGGGCTCGCCGCGCAGGCCGTCGCCACCCCCGTCGCGCTGAGCGCCGGGCAGACCCAGCAGCTGAACGTCACCGTGAACGGCCAGCCCGCCCAGCCCGGCCAGCTGAAGTGGACGACCAGCAATGCCGCCGTGGCCACCGTCACCCAGACAGGGCTGGTCACCGCCGTCGCCGCCGGGAGCGCCACCGTGCGCGCCGCGCTCGCCACGAACCCCGGCGCCTACCTCGACTTCCCGGTGACCGTCGCCGCCGTCACCGCGCCGGCGCCCGCTCCGGCACCCAGCCCCACGGCGCCGGGCAGCTTCGCGCAGCAGGTCCTCGACCTCACGAACGCCGCGCGCGCCGTCCCGCGTAGCTGCGGGGCGACCAGCTACGCCGCCGCCGCCCCGCTGACCTGGAACGCGCAGCTCGGGCAGGCCGCGCAGGGCCACGCGGCCGACATGGCGACCCAGAACTACTTCAGCCACACCAGCCTGGACGGTCGCACCTTCGCGCAGCGCATCGTGAACGCCGGCTACACCGCGTACCGTACCCTCGGCGAGAACATCGCCGCCGGGCAGACCACCCCCCAGGCGGTCGTGGACGGCTGGCTCAAGAGCGAGGGCCACTGCAGGAACCTCATGAACCCCGCCTTCAGGGAACTCGGCGTCGGCTACGCCTACAGCGGCGCCAGCACCTACAAGCACTACTGGGTGCAGGACTTCGGCGCCCGCTGACTGCAGGACAGGGGCGGGGGAGGCTGCAACCGGCCTCCCCCGCCCCTGTATCGGGCGTTACGAGAACAGCTGCCGGTACTCGCCGTACCCCTGCGCCTCCAGCTCCGAGACAGGCACGAAGCGCATGGCGGCCGAGTTGATGCAGTAGCGCAGCCCCCCGTGCTCACGCGGGCCGTCCGGGAACACGTGCCCCAGGTGCGAATCCGCCACGGCCGACCGGACCTCGGTGCGCGCGTACCCGATCTTGTAATCGGTATTCTCCGTCAGCGTCACGCTGGGAATCGGGCGCGTGAAGCTGGGCCACCCGCACCCCGCGTCGTACTTGTCCAGGCTGGAGAACAGCGGCTCGCCGCTCACCACGTCCACGTAGATGCCCTCTTCCGTGTGATCCCAGTACTCCCCGGTGAAGGCCCGCTCGGTGCCCTCGTGCTGGGTCACGCTGTACTGCATGGGCGTCAGCCGCTCCCGCAGCTCCGCATCCGACGGTTTCACGAACGGCTTGTCAGTCATGAGGGCAGTCTAGGCGCGCGGGGCCGCTGGGACGGTAACGGAAAGTAGGAAGTAGGGAGTGGATGGGATGCAGGCCTCCGACCCACTGCCCACTTCCTGCTCTCCACTGCCCGCTTACAGCGGAATGTTGCCGTGTTTCTTGTAGGGCCGCGCTTCTTCCTTGTCGCGGAGCATCTCGAAGGTCTGGATCAGGACGCGCCTCGTGTCCTCCATGGGGATCACGTCGTCGATGTAGCCCTTGGCGGCGGCGACGTAGGGGTTGTCGAAGGCGTCCTTGTACTCGGCGATCTTCTGCGCGCGGGTCGCGTCGGGGTTGTCGCTGCTTTGAATGTCGCGGCGGTACACGATGTTCGCCGCGCCCTCGGCGCCCATGACGGCCACGGCGGCGGTCGGCCAGGCGTACACGACGTCGGCGCCCATGTCGCGGCTGTTCATGGCGAGGTACGCCCCGCCGTAGCTCTTGCGGGTGATCAGGGTGACCTTGGGGACGGTCGCCTCGGCGTAGGCGTAGAGCATCTTCGCGCCGTGCCGGATGATCCCGGCGTGTTCCTGCGCCACGCCCGGCAGGAAGCCCGTGACGTCCACCAGCGTCAGGATGGGGATGTTGTAGCAGTCGCAGGTGCGGATGAACCGCGCGGCCTTGTCCGACGCATCAATGTTCAGCGTGCCCGCCATGACGCGCGGATTGTTCGCCACGATGCCCACCGACTCGCCGTTCAGGCGCGCGAAGCCCACGACGATGTTCTTCGCCCAGTTCGGCTGGATTTCCAGGAAGGTGCCGTCGTCCACGAGTTCGTGGATCACGTCGTGCATCGCGTACGGTTTGCGCTGGTCCGGCACGACGATGTCCAGCAGCCGCTCGTTCGTGCGGGTGGCGGGGTCCTGGCTGGGGTGCGCGGGGGCCTTCTCGTGCGCGTTCTGCGGCAGGTACCCCAGCAGGTCCCGGATGCCCGCCAGGACGGCCTCGTCGCCGTCGTACGCGAGGTGGGCGACGCCACTCTTGCGGGTGTGGACGTCCGCGCCGCCCAGCTGGTCGAAGGTGACGTCCTCGCGCGTGACGGACTTGATGACCTCGGGCCCCGTGATGAACATGTAGCTGCTGCCCTCGCTCATCAGGATGAAGTCCGTCAGCGCCGGGGAGTACACCGCGCCGCCCGCGCAGGGCCCCAGGATCGCGCTGATCTGCGGCACCGCGCCCGAGTAGATCGCGTTCCGGTAGAAGATCTCGCCGTAGCCGCTCAGGGAGTCCACGCCTTCCTGGATGCGCGCCCCGGCGCTGTCGTTCAGGCCGATCACCGGGCAGCCGGTCCTGGCGGCCATGTCCATGATCTTGGTGATCTTCGCGGCGTTCATCTTGCCTAAAGAACCGCCCAGCACCGTGAAGTCCTGGCTGAACACGAACACCTGCCGCCCGTCGATGGTGCCGCGCCCGGTCACGACGCCCTCGCCGGGGGCGTCCACGCCCTGCATCAGGCGGCCGCCGCGGTGCTCGACGAAGGTGCCCATCTCCAGGAAGCTGCCGGGGTCCAGCAGCGCGTCGATCCGCTCGCGGGCCGTGAGTTTCCCACCGGCCTTCTGTTTCTTCAGGCGCTCCGCGCCGCCGCCCTGTTCGACCCGCGTGCGGCGCTGCTCCATCGCCGCGATCAGTTCCTGTAACTCCACGCCCGCTTTCGTCATGCGCGCATGCTACCCAAACGGGCGTTAGGTGCGCGCGTGACCGCGGCGGGAACAGCCGGGCGAGGTCGGCAGGCGCCCGGCTGACCGCCCCCTACAGCTCCTGCCGGGCTTCTTTCAGCAGTTCGGAGAGGCGCGACAGGCAGCGGCTGTACTTCTTCGCGTACGCCCCGTGCCGGTACGTGTCACTGAACAGCCCGCCCAGGTTGGTGCCGGTGAACGCGGCGTGCAGCCCCAGGTCGTACAGCTTGTCGATGAAATGCACGAAGCGCAGCGCCACGTTCTGGTCGGGCATGGGCGTCAGGTCGGTCACGGCGACGGCACTGACTCCCTGCAGCAGGCGCGTGAAACGGCTGGGGTGCACCTGCAGCAGGTGGCGGCTGAGGTCGCGGTGGTTCAGGCGGGCCAGCGTGGGGTGGTTCTGCCGGGCCTCCCAGGCGGTGAACTCGGCCGGGGTCAGGACGTCCTCGGGGCGCACGCCGCGCTGGCGGTAGTCCGGGCCGTCGATGCGGTGCGTCTCGAAGCGGCTGGCGATCGCCTGGATCTGCCGCTGGAAGTCGCTGGCGTTGAAGCGGCCCTGGCCCAGCGCGCCGGGCTCGGTGTTGCTCGTGGCGATCACGCTCGTCCCGCCGGGCATCAGCTGCCCCAGGAACGTGTTCGCCATGTGGGTGTTGCCCGGATCGTCCAGTTCGAACTCGTCGATCAGCAGCAGGTCGTGCCCGCGGAAGGCGTCCACGGCGCGGGTCATGCCCAGCGCCCCGATGATGTACATCAGGTCCTGGAAGCTCATCAGCGCCGCGCGGCCCGGCGCCTCGTGCCACGCGCTGGCCAGCAGGTGCGTCTTGCCCACCCCGAAGCCCCCGTCGAGGTACAGGCCGCGCCCCTCGGGCTTGGCGCGGCGGAACAGGCGGAAGCCACCGGGCCGCACCTGCGCGCCCTTCAGGAACGTCTGCGTGGCCACGCGCGCCTCCTCCTGGCTGGGGTACGCCACGTTCGGGTGGTACGTGGCGAAGCGCACGCCCTGGTAGCGGGGCGTGGGGGCCAGTTCGGCCGTCAGGGCGTCCGGGTCGAGGCTGGGGTTGCGGGACAGCAGGTCAATCATGCCCATTCCAGTTGAAGGATCGAAGTCTGCCCTTCGACCCGAGCGGACGCGAGAAGGAACAGAACCGGTGCCGGGCGTGGCGGACTCACTGCGGTTCTGTTCTGAAGTGAGGACGGAACAAACGGAATCCGTCTCATCGGTGGACGTCGAGTTCGACCTTGTAGTTGCCGCGCCGCGTCTCGTTCACCACGCGCTTGAAGTCGATGCGGCCCAGGCCGTCGGCGGCGAGACTGTCGCCCTCGCGGATCTCGCTGCTGGCCCGGGCGGGCTGGCCGTTCAGGCGGACCTTGCCGCCGTCGATGCCCTGCTGGAAGTACGCGCGGCTCACGCCGAAGCCCTTGGCGCCCACGACGTCCACGCGCATGCTGGGCACCACGACCTCACGCACCTTGCTGCCCTTCCCGGCGCTCTCGCCGACCGGTTCGACATCCACGTCGCGCCCGCCCAGGCTGGTCAGGTCGGCGATCTGCTGCGCGGCCTTGCCGGTCGCGGCGATCAGGAAACCGCCGCGCTCCTCGCGCAGGTCACCCAGGCCCGCCTCGTCCAGGCCCAGCCGCCTGAGCTGCACCGCGAAGTCCTGCGCGTCCCACGCGGGGCCGCCCTCCTGCGGGGTCACGCGGTACACGGTCACGCCGCTGTCCACCTCGGGGATGTGCGCGGGGTGCAGGGTCAGCACCACGCGCCGCGCGTCCGGGAAGCCGCCGGCGATGCGGTGGCGCACCTCCGGGTCGTTCAGGAGGCGCCGGTCGATGTCGTCGCCGTCCAGGAACGGCGTGCGGATCACGCGGCCGCCGCGGGCCTGGGCAATCAGGGTGGCAAGCTTGAAGGTCATACCGTTCAGGATAAATCCCGCGTGGTGCCGGGGGCGTCCGGGGGGGTGATCATGATGAATCCCGCAGAGTTCACGAATGGTGAATGATGGCCGTAAGAGTCCGGGTGTCAGGATTCCGGCGTATGTGCCGCCCGCCTCCCGCCGCCCCCCGCCCCCCGCTGGTTCGAGGTAACCCATTGTGACTTCCGCAGCCTTCACCGCCGTTCAGGCCGCCCTGAGTGACCTGATGCGCGTCCATACGCCCCGCGCGACCCTGCTGGCCTCGCTGGGGGACGAGGTGTTCCGCGTGCGCGCCGACACGCCGCCCGAACGGGCCGGTACGGACCTCGTGCCGCCCGACGAGTGGTTCGAACGCGGGGAGATGACCTGGCTGACCCGCGACGGGTCGCTGCTGGGCCTGCTGTGGCAGGAGGGCCCCCCGCCCCCGGACGCGGCGGTGCAGGTGCTCACGCTGCTGCTGGCCGCGGCGCGCACCGAGGGCGCACACCGCGACACCGAGGTGCTGATCACGCAGCTGCCGGTCGCCACCGCCTGGCTGACCGACGAGCTGACCGTACGCAAGGTCAGCCGGCCCTTCCTGGAACTGTTCGGGCTGACCGAGCCGGACGTGCACGGCCGCCCTGTCCACGAGGTCTTCCATGACCGCCCGGCGCTCGTGCAGGCCCTGACGCAGGCGGGCGCGGGCCGCTCGGTGCGCCTGCCCGACGAGCAGGTCACGCAGGGCGCCCAGCGCCTGTGGATCCGGGGCGAGGCCCGGCCCTACTTCGGGGCGGCCGCAGCCGGGGTCATGCTCACGCTGCAGGACGTCACGGGCGAATACGAACGCGCCGCGCGCGTCTCGGCGCTGCTGGACACCGATGCGCCCGCCGCGCTGCTCGCCGACTCGGGGGCCGTGTTGCAGGCCAGTCAGGGCTTCCTGGCGCTGCTGCCGGCCGGGGCGCCCGTCGTGACCGGCGCGCCCCTGTGGTCGTGGTCCTGCTTCGCGAACGTTCCCTCCGAGCCGGTGCGGGATCTGGTGCAGCTCGCGGCGACCGGCGGGGCGGCCCGCGCGGACGTGCAGCTGGCCGGGGGCGGCAGCCTGAATCTGCGGGTGCGGCGCACCTCCGAACCCGGCCTGCTGGTCGCCGAGGGTGAGGCCAGCGCCCGCGAGGGCCGCGCGCCCCTGGGCGTCATGAGTCAGGTGCTGGCGCTGTCCGAGGACGCCACCATCCTGGTGGACCACGCCGGGCGCGCGCAGCTCGTCAGTGAACGCGCCGCGACGCTGCTGGGCGTGGAGGCCGCGCGGCTGGTGGGGCTGGCGGTCACCCGCGTGATCAGCGAGATGGGCGTCAAGATCTTCACGCCGGAGGGCGAACCGATCAGCCTGCCGGACTGGAAGGACGTGCCGCTGCCGCTGCGGCGCGAGGTGCTGCTGGCCCTGCCGGACGGCACGGTCCGCCAGATGGAACTGCGCGCCACGGGCGTGGGCGGCGAGGCCGGGGGCGCGCGCGGCAGCGTCCTGCTGACCCTGCGCGACCTGACCGCGCTGCGCCGCGCCCAGGCCAAGATCCGCCACGACGCCCGCCACGACGCCCTGACCGGGCTCCTCAACCGCACCGGCATGCGTGAGGCCCTGACCCGGCAGGACGCGCCGGGCGCCGCCGTGTGCCTGGATATCGACGGGTTTTCCGAACTGAACGCCGCGCTGGGGCGCACCGCCTGCGACCGCGTGCTCATTCAGCTGGCCGCGCGCCTGAACGACCTGAGCAGCGAGACGCGCGGCCTGTCGGCCCGCCTGGCCGACGATTCCTTCGTGGTGTTCATGCCGGGGCTGGGCGTGGCCGAGGCCCTCAACCGGGCCGAGGCGGTGCTGGACAGTCCGCTGCGGGTCGGGCAGCGCGACGTGCAGCTCACGGCCGCCCTGGGCGTCGCCGACCGGCAGGCCGACGCGCCGGGAGACGGCGTGCTGGCCAGCGCCGAGGTCGCCATGCAGCACGCCAAGCGTCAGGGCCGCGCGCAGCGCAGTGTCTACCGCCCGGTGCTGCGCGACGAGGTGGCCCGCGCCTTCGAGCTGGAAGAGGCGCTGCGCGGCGCGCTGGACCGGGATCAGTTCACGCTGCTGTACCAGCCCGCCCTGTCCCTGAAGCGCGGCCGGGCGCAGAGTGCCGAGGCGCTGCTGCGCTGGAACCATCCCACGCTGGGTCTGCTGGCCCCGGCGCACTTCCTGGAACTGGCCAGCCGCAGTGAACTGATCACCCATGTCAGCGAGTGGGTGGTGCAGGAGGCAGTCCTGGGCCGCCAGGCGGTGCGGGCGTCGCTGCCCGAGCGCCACGCCAACTGGTCGGTCAGCGTGAACCTGGGCCTGGAGGAACTGCGCCGCTCGGCGGGCCTGCGCCGTCTGCTGCCGCTGCTGTCCGCCGAGGGGGCGCCCGACATCGAGGTGAGTGCCGGCAGCCTGCTCGACCACAGCCAGGAGACCCTGGGGCTGCTCGAACAGCTGCGCTCGCTGGGCGCGCGCCTGAGCGTGGACGATTTCGGGGACGGCGCCAGCAGCCTGGCGGCCCTGACCCGCTTCCCGCTGAGCGCCGTGAAACTGCACCCCACGCTGACCGCCCGCCTGCCGGACGACGAGAAGACCCTGACGCTGGTGCAGGGCACCATCGACCTGGCGCACAACCTGGGGCTCAAGGTGGTGGCGGTGGGGGTGGAGACGGCCGATCAGCTGGGCGTGCTGCGCGAGCTGGGCTGCGACGCCGCGCAGGGGTACGCGATCACGCCGCCCCTGTCCGGCGAGCACCTGATCGACTGGCTGCGCGACCACTGACGGGCGCGTGAGGGGACCGGGCCGCCGCTCCGGGGACGGGGGGCCATGAAGGATCCCTCAAGGAAAGGAGCGGGAATGGCAGGCTGGCTGACATCTGGCCAGCCTGCGGGTCGTTTAACGTGAACGCGTTTTCACAGTTCACCCCCGGAGGTTCACGCATGCCCCAAGACGACCGCACCCCCCGTCCCGCCCGCCGCGACACGCTGCGCTTCCTGACGGCCGCCGGCGCCGCCGTGGCCGCCGCGCCCCTGGCCCGCGCGCAGACCGCGCCTGCGACCCCCGCCACGCCCGCTGCCGCCTCCGGCGCCATGGCGATGAACGGCAGCGGCTTCTACCGCCAGAAGATCGGCGACATGACCCTGACCACCGTCAGCGACGGCACCGCCCCGCTGGCCGCGCTGCTGCCCACCTGGGGCGCCAACCCCGACCGGCAGGCCGAGTTCGCCGCGACCCTCGCCGAGTACTCCGTGCCCGCCACGAACACCGTGAACCACTTCAACCCGGTCGTGCTGGAGATCGGCGGCAAACGCATCCTGATCGACACCGGCCGCGGCGGCACCGGCGGGCAGCTCGTCGCCAACCTGCGCCGCGCCGGGATCGAACCCGACACGATCAGCGTCGTGTTCATCACGCACGGGCACGGCGACCACATCGGCGGCCTGACCACGAACGGCAAACCCACCTTCGCCAACGCCCAGCACCTGATCAACGAGGCCGAATTCAACTTCTGGGTCACGCAGGCCACCCCCAACGACGCCGTCAAGACCAACCTGATCGGCCTGAAGGACAAGTTCAAGCTCCTCAAGAGCGGCGAGGAGATCGTCCCCGGCGTCCTGACCGTCGCCACGCCCGGCCACACCGCCAACCACCACAGCGTCCTCGCGCAGAGCGGCGGCCAGAGCGCCCTGATCCTCGGGGACGCCGGCGGGCACTTCCTGCTCTCCCTGAAGCACGAGGGCGCGTACGTGGGCTTCGACACCGACGGCGCGCAGGCCGCCCGCACCCGCCAGGAGATCTTCGCGCGCATCACCGACGGCAAACTGTGGGTGACCGGCTACCACTTCCCGTTCCCGGCCATCGGGCACCTGCGCCGCCTCGCGCCCGGCTCGTACGAGTACGAACCCACCGTCTGGACCTGGAGCTGATCCGCACGCCCTGAACCCACCCCGCAGTCACCCCCGGCGCTACACTCCGGGGGTGATCGTCAAGTACGGCGGGAATGCCATGAAGAGCCTGGACCTGCGGCGCGCGGTCGCCGCCGAGATCGCCGCGCTGCGCGCCGAGCAGACCGTCGTGGTCGTGCACGGTGGCGGGCCCGTCATCGAGCGGGAACTCGCCGCGCGCGGCCTCCCCAGTGAGTTCCGTGCCGGGCTGCGCGTCACGACCCCCGAGGCGATGGACGTCGTGGAGATGGCGCTGTGTCAGCTGAACAAGCAGCTCAGCCAGGACGTGGGCCACGCGGTGGGCCTGATGGGCCGCGACTCGGAGCTGCTGCGCGCCGAGGTGTTCGACCCCGGTCTGGGCCGCGTGGGCCGCGTGACCGGCGTGAACGCCGACGTGCTGCGCGCCCTGATCGGCGCGGGCCTCACGCCCGTCGTGGGCTGCGTGGCCGTCGGCCCGGACGGGGACGCCCTGAACGTGAACGCCGATACCGCCGCCGGCGCAGTCGCGGGCGCCCTGAACGAGGGCATCGTGTTCCTGACCGACGTGGACGGCGTGTACCGCAATTACCCTGACCCGGAGAGCCGCGCCGCGCACCTCACCCGCGCCGAGGTCGAGGCGGGCATCGCGGACGGCTGGATCGCCGGCGGCATGATTCCCAAGGTGCGCGCCGCGCTCGACGCCCTGGACCGGGGCGCACCCTTCGCGGTGATCGCCAGCGGCATGCACGCCGGGGCCCTCTCCGCCGCCGCGCGCGGCGAGGCCGGCACGCGCGTGACGCCCTGAACGCGGCTGCGAACACCGCCCCGGTCCGCGTCAGCGCACGCGGCTGAAGATCAGCGTGTCCCGCACCACCGAGCCGTCCGCAGTCACGTCGTCGTTCACCAGCCGGGCGTCCAGCGCGTAGCCCAGCGCCGGGGGAATGCGGGCGCTGCGCCCGTTGGCGGGATCACAGCGGATCTCCAGGCGCCGCAGGCCCAGGCCGCCCGCCGCGCGGTCCGTCAGGGCCAGGTCGGTCAGGGCCTGCGTGACCTCGCGCGCGTAGCCCTGCCCCGCGTGCGCCGTGGCGATCCAGTACCCGATCTCGCCCTTCGGGACGCGCCAGTCCAGGGCGTGATAGCCGCTGCTGCCCACCAGCTCGGTGCCGTCAGCGTTCCACACGTGGTAGCGCAGGTTCTCCCGCGAATCGAAGCGTTCGGCGGCGCCCGTCAGGTTCTCGCGGGAGGCCTCCAGGACCATGGGCGCCTGCGCCCACGTCATCCATTCGCGCAGCTGCGGCAGCGAGGCGTTCACGGCGGCCACCAGCGCCTCCGCGTCCGCCGGGTCGGGCCGGCGCAGGCGCAGGCGGGGCGTGACGATCTCGGTCGGGACGGCGCTGGGAGCAGTCATGCGCGGCAGTCTACGGGGCCACGCGGGCAGGGGCGTCCGCCGATTGGCGCAGGGTGCTCCCGCGTCACTTCGTCCAGCGGTGCTCGTAGCAGTACGCCCAGTCCTCGCCGGGTTCCGCGCTGCGGATGACCGGGTGTCCCTGCCCCTGCGCGTGGCGGGTCGCGTGGCGGTTCTTGCTCGAATCGCAGCAGCCGACGTGCCCGCAGGTCATGCACACCCGCAGGTGCACCCAGGTGTCCCCGGCGGCCACGCACTCCAGGCACACGTCCGATTCCGGCGTGACCGGCCCGGCGTTGTGCGCGGCGTGCTCGCACTGGGCGCGCTGCGTGGCGCTCAGGGTCACGGGCGGGTGCTCCGCGAGGTGACGGGACAGTTCGGCCCGCGTGACCTCCGGCGGGGTCAGCAGGTCGAGGATGCCGGCCGCGACCTCCTTGTGGGCACTCAGGACGTGCTGCGCGCCCAGCGCCTGCAAGCCCGCGAAACCCTCGGGCGAGGTGGCGCGCGTGATCACCCGCACCTGCGGCGCGACCGTGCGCAGGACGCTCAGGCTGCGCTCGGTCATCTCGGGATCGTCATCCGCGATGACCACGGCGCGGGCCGACTCGATGTCCAGTTCACGCAGCAGCCCGGCGCGGGTGTAGTCCGCGATCAGCACCGGCGCCCCGCGGCCCTGGAGTTCACTCGCGCCGTCGGGGCTGCGCGTGACGACCGAGTACGGCTGCCCCGCGCGGCTCAGGGCGCGGGCGGACAGGCGGGCGTGCGCGCCGTACCCCAGGAACACCACCCGGTCCGCGACCGGCAGGCCGTGGGCGCCGTCCCCGCGCCGGTCCTCGCCGGTCGCGTCCGTGCCCGCCGCGCGTGCCCCGGCCGGGGTGGGGGAGGGCAGCCGGGCCAGCAGCGGCCCACCCAGCGCCGCCAGGGCGGGCGTGAAGGCCATGAGCAGCACGGTCGCCGCGATAAAGACCCCGGTGCCCCGCTCGCCCAGCCCGGCGAAACTCAGGCCGAGCGCGGCGCCCGTCGTGGCGAGCACGAACGAGAACTCCCCGACCTGCCCGGTCAGCAGCGCCACCGGCAGCGCCGTGCGCCAGCTCTCGCCCAGCAGCCGCACGCTGAGCGACGTGACGAGCACCTTCAGCAGCGCGATGAGCGCGGCGGCGCCCAGCACCAGTCCCAGGTTGCCCGCCACGAACCCCAGGTTCAGCTGCAGGCCCACCGACAGGAAGAACGCCGCGCTGAACAGGATCTGGAGGGGCAGGATCTCGCCCATCGCCTGCGCGCCGTAGCGGCTCTCGCTGACGAGCAGGCCCGCCAGGAACGCCCCCAGCGCCAGGCTCACGCCCGCCAGCGCCGTGAGGCTGGCCGTGCCGAAGCACAGCGCCACGACCGCCAGCAGGAAGATCTCCGTGCTGCACGTCCGCGCCACGACCTCCATCAGGGGCGGCACCACCCGCCGCGCCGCGACGAGCACCAGCGCGATGATCCCGCCCGCCTTCGCCAGGGCCAGCAGCACGCCCGCCGCGCCGCCGCCCTGCCCGGCCAGCATGGGAATCAGCAGCACCATCAGCACCACCGCCAGATCCTGGAAGATCAGGATGCCCAGACTGACCTGCCCCGTCCGGGCGTTCGTCTCACCCCGCTCGCCCAGCAGCTTCATCACGATCGCGGTGCTCGACAGGGCCAGCAGGCACCCCGTGAACACCGCGTCCGCCGCACCCACCCCGAAGGCCAGCAGCGCGCCGGCCGCCGCCAGAACCGTCAGGCCCACCTGCAACCCCCCGCCCAGGAAGATCAGCCGCGCGATCCGCGACAGGCGCTCCAGGCTGAACTCGATCCCGATGGTGAACAGCAGCAGCATCACCCCCACCTCGGACGCCGCCGAGATCAGCTCGGGGTCGCGGATCAGGCCCAGCGCGCCCGGCCCCACCAGCACCCCGGCCAGCAGGAAGCCGATGATCGGCAGCAGCCGCAGCCGGAACGACCCGTACGCCGCCAGCGCCGACACGATCAGCAGCAGCGTCAGCTGCACCAGAAACGCCGGCGGCCCCGCGTGCGCCGCTTCGCCCGCCGCTCCCTCGGCCCCTGCCACGCCGGCCAGTGCCAGCAGCCCCGCCCCCCACAACCGTCCTCGAACCGTCATGCCCCAGCATGACAGCCCGCCCTCCCCCGGCGTGCGCGTCAGTCGGGCAGGTGGAAGGTCACGCGGACATCCAGGCCCCCGCCCGGCGTGTCGTGCAGCGTGATCTCCGCGCGGTTCACGGTGGCCAGCCGCCGCGCCAGCGGCAGCCCCAGGCCCCGCCCCGGCACGTGCGTGTTCAGCCGCATGCCGATCTGGAACACGGCCTCGTGCAGGCTGGGATGCAGGCCGGGCCCGTGATCGGTCACGCGGATGGTGGGCCCCCACGAGTCCGTGGGCGGATCGAGCGTGATCGTGATCGGGCCGCTGCTGTACTTGATGGCGTTTTCCACCAGGTTCTCGATGATCTGCTGCACCTGCGTGGGATCGGCCATCCACAGCAGCGGCGTCGGCGGGCGGCGCACCCGCACGCGCAGGCTCTCGTGCCGGGCGACCAGCGCGGTCAGGTCCGTGGGCGTGGGCGCGCTGATCATGCGGACATACATGGCGTCCAGGCGCTCGAGTTCACTGCGGGTGGCCAGCTGCTCGGCGTGCTGCTCAATGCTGCGCAGCAGCTTCTCCCGGGCGCGGGCGTTGTCGGTGTGCCGCAGCGCCTCGGTGGCCAGCAGCAGCGCCTGCATGGGGCGGCGCAGCTCGTGCGCGGCCATGCCGAGCGCCTCGCGCTGCTGGGATTCGCTCTGCTCGCGCGTGTACCGCTCCTGACCGGCGCGGTTGAGCGCCGCGAGGATCAGGGTGCTGCCCAGCAGGCCGCTCAGCAGCCCCGCCAGGAGCATGGTGCTCTCCATGACCCGCAGGTGGCGTTGCAGGTCGCGGCGCAGGGTCTCCTGATACTGCACGTTCAGGGTATCCAGCGTGGCCGCGATCTCCAGCGCGCGTCGGGTCGCGGCCGGCGAGCGCTGCGCGAGCAGCGCGGCAATGTCGCGCAGCGCCACGCCCGCCTCCTGCTCGCGGTCCGTGAGGTGCGGGTACTGCGCCTGCAACTGGTCGGGCGCGGCGCTCACCTGCGAGAGCACCTGGTCGCGCCGCTCGACCAGGGCGGCGGGCGGCGTGCCGGGCGCGGCTTCCAGCAGCGCGTACTGCGTGAGCAGCGTCAGCAGCTGCCGGTACTGCCGGCTGTTCCACGCGGCGTCGTCGGACGCCAGGGTGCGGTGAACGGGCAGGAAGGCCGCCACGATCAGGACGCCCGACAGCAGCATGGGCAGCAGCGCCGTCAGCAGGTGCGCGCGGCTCTGCTGCGTCAGGTCCCACAGGGGCGCGCGCTCGGCGTCCGTCACGTTACCGCCGGGCGACCGGCCGCCCCGTACGGCGGTCACAGACAGGGCCCGCGCCCGGCAGGGCGGCCGTCGCGGAAGGGGGAGGCGGGGCAGCACGAACAGGGCCCGCGGGAAGCGCGGCCAGCAGCAGCGCGGCGCCACTGGGCAGCCTGCGGACGTGTGCGGAGAACACACCACGCATGCTAGCGACTGGACGAGGGAACCCTCAAGGGTCATTCGCGGGCCCCGGCCGGGGTCCGCTGCGCCGTTCGCCCGCCGGACGGTATGCTGCCGGGCGGACATGACTGAACGACCACTGGTTTCACTGGGAGACCTGACCTGGGACGTGCTGGCCAAACCGGACACGCTCCTGCTGCCCGGTGGGGACAGCACCGGGCGGATTGAACTGTCGGGCGGCGGCAGCGCCGCGAACCTCGCCGTCTGGGCCCGCCGCGCCGGACCCGCGCGCGCCGCTCACTTCGTGGGCAAGATCGGCCACGACCGCTTCGGCGAGCTCGCGGCGGCGGAACTGCGCGCCGAGGGCGTCACCGCCGACGTGATCGAGAGCGCCGAGCACCCCACCGGCGTGATCCTCGGCCTGATCGACCGGCGGGGCCAGCGGGCCATGCTGACCGGCCAGGGCGCCGACTGGGAACTCCTGCCGCACGAGCTGCCCGGCGAGGTGCTGCGCGGCGCCGGGCACCTGCACCTCACCGCCTGGAGCCTCTTCCGCGACCCGCCGCGCGCCGCCGCCCTGCACGCCGCGCAGCTGGCCCGCGCGGGCGGCGCGACCCTCAGCCTGGATCCGGGCAGTTTCCAGATGATCCAGAGCCTGGGCCGCGAGGTGTTCCTGCGCATCCTGGACCGCCTGCCCATGGACGTGCTGTTTCCCAACGACGACGAGGCCCGCGCCATGAGTGGCCGCGGCGACCGCCAGGAGGCGATGGACTGGTTCCGCACCCGTTTCCCGGACGCCCTGATCGTCATGAAGCTCGACGAGGACGGCGTCCTGATCGAGGGACCCGGGCAGGCGCGCGTGCAGGTGCCCGCCACCACCGACCGCGCCGTGGACGCCACCGGCGCCGGAGACGCCTTCGGCGGCGCGTTCCTGGCCGAGTGGCTCACGCACGGGGACGCCGCGCGCGCCGCGCAGCTGGCCGTGCAGGTGGGCGGCTGGGTCGTGTCGCGCTTCGGGGCGCGCCCACCCGCCGACGAGGAGCTGCACGCCCGGATCGCCGCGCACGGCGGGAGGCCCGCGTGAGACGCGGTGGGGCCGGCTGCCTGCGCGTCCTGGCGGTGTTCACGCTGCTGCTGTTCGGCGTGGTCGGCGGGGCGCTGTGGTACGTGCGCAGCCTGCTGGGCCCGGCGGGCGGCGCCGCCTACACCCTGACGGTCAAGCCCGGGGATACCCTGGCGGGCGTCGCGGCCACGTTGCAGGCGCGGGGCATCGTGAAGAACGGCGACGTGCTGCGCTTCCTGATGCGCCGCAGTGGCACGGCCGGCAGCCTCAAGGAGGGGCTGTACGACCTGAACGGCCAGATGACCGCCGAGCAGGTCGCCGCGAAGCTCGCCGGGCCCGCGCGCATTCCCACCGTCAGCGTGACGATCCCCGAGGGCCGGCGCGTGCGCGACCTGCCCGCCATCTTTCAGAAGGCGGGCTTCGACGGGGCGGCCATCCTGAAGGTCCTGAACGACGCGGCCCTCAGTCCGTACGCCAGCGGGAAGCAGGCCAACCTGGAAGGCTTCCTGTTTCCGGCCACGTACGACCTGCGGCCCCAGGCCACCCCGGGGCAGGTCGTGCAGACCCTGCTGGACCGCATGAACCGGGAATTCACGCCCGAACGGGTCGAGAGCGCCAGGAAGCTGGGCCTGAGCGTGCGCGACTGGGTGATTCTGGCGAGCATGGTGCAGGCCGAGGCCGCCAACGACGCCGAGATGCCCGTCATCGCCGGGGTGTTCCTGAACCGCCTGCGCGACGGCATGACCCTGGGCAGCGACCCCACCGTCGCGTACGGGCTGGGCAAGAACCTTCCGGAACTCGACCGCAGCGCCGGGGACTTCACGAAGGACACCCCGTACTCCACCTACACCCGCGCCGGGCTGCCCGCCGGGCCGATCAACAATCCCGGTCAGGCCGCGCTGCTGGCCGTGCTGCAACCCAGGCGCACCCTCCCGGACGGCCGGGACGCCGTGTACTTCCTGCACGGCTTGGACGGGAAGATCTACGTGAACCACACCTTCGCGGAACACAACCGCGACATCGCCCGGTACCGCTGACCACCCCGTAGACCACACCCAGAGGCCGTGAGGAGTGTTCTCACGGCCTCTGGGTGCTCCGCCGGGCCACAGGCTTCACGTACCTGTCTGACCTGCAGCTCACGACGTGACAAACTTCGTCATGGGACTGGCCCGCGCCCGGTACAGTGCGGACATGATCCTGACAACGCTGCTGGTCGCTGGCCTGGCGGCCGCCGCCGTCCTGCTGCGCCGCGTGCTGGGCGGCGGTGAACGCTACGAGCGGATTCCGCGTGGTCCTGGCCGCCGCGACAGCGCGCAGGACGTGTATTGGGAAGCGCGCGTCCTGGCGGTCCTGAACGGCAACCGCGCCGCGCTGGAACGCCACGTGCTCGGCAAGCAGCGGCACAAGCCCGGCCTGAAACGCTGGGAACTGCTGCGACTGGTGTACCTGGACGTGACCCGCCACCAGGCCGCGCCCCCCCGCGAGCGCCGCGCTGCGCCGCGTGGAGGCGTCTTCCGCACGCACTTCTGAGTGGGCACCCGCTCATCGGCCATCAGGAACAGTGGCGGATGGCCCGTTCCAGGCCTGAACGCTGCCCACGCCTGACCCCCGGCAGGTGGGGTGCAGCGGGCGTGATGAACTTCACGCGGGCCGACATGTCATTGACGTGCGGGCGGCAGCCTGCGGCGCGTGAAGCGCGTCCTGATGACCTTCCTGCTCGCTACTGTCACCCTGGCCCCCGCCGCCTCGTTCAGTCTGGGCGGGCAGCTGCGCAACCCCGCCCAGGCGGCTCCGCTCGGCAGCGGGCCGCTGACCGTGCTGCTCACCAACCTGGGGGGCGGCTGGCTGCTCGGCATGGGGCCCCTGAAGGGCGAGCGGTTCAACGTGGTCGTGCCGGCCGGGTTCAGGCCCCCCGTGCAGCCGCTGGATGTCTGTGACGGCGTGACCGTGCAGCCCGCCGGGGCCCGCACGTACACTGCCGAGACGCTGCTGCTGTTCAGCGCCGCGTCGAACAGTGTCGCGACCCTGGTGCAGGCCGACCACCCTGACACGCCCACGCAGCGCGGGCAGTGGGTGTACAGCGACCGCACCGTCACCCTGCGGGGACGCTGCGCGGGCCTGAACACCTACTACAACCTGACGCTGCGGCCCGGCTGGACCGGCGTGACCACCGAGAGCCGCGACGGCCGCTTCGAGATCCGCAACGCCACCGTGAACCTGCCGTACTGGGTGCAGCCGGTCCTGACCCGCGACGCCCGCGCGACCTTCCCCGCGCTGTTCAGCGGTCAGCGCAGCGCGTTCAGGAGCCGCTGACGCCCGGCCCGCCGGTCGGCGCGGCGTCCCGCCCGCGCGGCACGTCCCGCGCGCCCCGCCGCCCGAACGCGTGCGCCAGATCCCGCTCGCCCAGGCGCAGCACCGTGGGCCGTCCGTGCGGGCACGCCCACGGGTGCTCGCAGCCGGCCAGGGCGTCCAGCACCGCCTGACCCCGCCCCAGGTCCAGCATCCCGGCCTTCAGCGCGGGCGCACACGCCAGCCGCGCCAGCATGTCCCGGCGCGGGTCCGGGCCGTCACCCAGCGCGCACTCGACGATCTGCTCGTGCAGCCGGGGCACGTTCAGCGGGGCCAGCGCGGCGGGCAGGGTGCGCAGCCGCGCCAGCCCCGCGCCGAAGTCCTCCAGCGTCAGGCCCCAGCCCTGCAATTCCGGGCCGCGCTCGTGCAGGCGCGCGAGCTGCTCGGGGGTCAGGTGCAGCAGCTCCGGCTCGGGCAGCTCCGCCGGGGGTGCCCCGCCCAGCGTGCGGGTCAGGTGCTCGAACAGTGCCCGCTCGTGCGCGGCGTGCGCGTCCACCACCCACAGGTCCCCCTCGCCCTGCGCGAGCAGGTACAGCTCCTGGTACACGCCCAGCAGCGTCAGCGCCGGGAACGCCGCGTGCCCCGGTGCCGGGGCGGGCTGCGCCGCCGGGCGCAACTCCGGCAGCGCCCGCGCCAGCGGGTGTGCTGAGAGCGTCGCCGCCACCGCCGCCCGCACCCGCGCCGCCACGCCCGGCAGGTCCGCCAGCGCCACCACCTGCTTCGCCGGGTGCACGTTCGGATTGTGATCCTCCGGCGCGACCGTCACGTCCAGCACGCACAGCGGCGCCACGCCCGCCGGGAGCAGCTCCCCGTAGCCCTCGATCACCGCGCGTTCCAGTTCCGGCGGGGCCAGCACCGGCCGCCCGTTCACGCTGATATGCATGCGGTCGCGCCGCGCGCGCGTCAGCTCCGGGCGCGACACCACCCCGCGCACGCCCTCGCCCGAGACGGCCAGCACGCGGTTCGCGCTCAGCGGGCCGTACACGCTCGCCACCGCGCCCCGGTGATCGCTGGGCGCGTGCGTCAGGCGCACCTCGCCGTCCACCGTCAGGCGCCAGTGCAGACCCGGGTGGTGCAGCACGTAGCGGCCCAGCAGCGCCGTCACCTCCCGCACCTCGGAGGCCGCCGGCGCCTGCGTCCGCAGCCGCCCCGGCAGCCGCGCGAAGAGGTTGCGCACCGTCACGGTCGTTCCCGCCGGGGCGGACGCGCGGGCCACCTGCACGCCCTCACCCTGCGCGAGCACCTCGCACGCGCCCACCTGCGCCGCCGGGCGCGACACCACGTGCAGCTCACCGGCCTGCGCCGCCGCCCACAGCGCCTCGCCCCGGAAGCCGAGCGTCGTCACGCCGTCCACCGAACTCGCCTGCGGGGACAGCTTGCTCGTCGCGTGCCGCAGCGGCGCCAATCCCACCGAACCCGCCGGGATGCCCGCGCCGTTGTCCCGCACCCGCACCAGCCGCAGGCCCCCGCCGTCCACCTCCACGTCCACGCGGGTCGCCCCGGCGTCCAGCGCGTTGTCCACGAGTTCCCGCACCACGTCCAGCGGACGCGACACCACCTCACCCGCCGCGATCAGACGCGCCACATGAGCCGGAAGAACATGGATATCAGGCGAGGTCACCCGGTCAGGGTAGCGGGTCACGCGCCGGTACTTTCTGCCTCAGGTCGCGATCAGGCCGGGTCGGGCAGCACCTTCCCGGGATTCAGCAGGTTCAGCGGGTCCAGCAGGGTCTTCACCTCGCGCATCAGCTCCACGGCGCCCCCGTGCTGGGCGCGCAGGAACCGCCGCTTGTGCAGCCCCACGCCATGCTCGCCGCTGCACGTGCCGCCCAGCGCCAGCGTCCGCTCGACCAGCCGCGCGTACAGCGCGTCGATCCGCGCCCAGTCGGCCGAACCGGGCGGCGCGTGGAACAGCACGTGAAAGTTCCCGTCCCCCACGTGCCCCAGCACGCTCGCGTCCAGCCCCTCCGCCCGCAGGCCGTCTTCCGTGAAGGTCAGGATGTCCGGCAGGGCGTCCAGCGGCACGCACAGGTCCGTGCTGAGGAACGCCTCGCCCGGATACAGCGCCTTCAGTGCGTAGAACGCGTGATGCCGCGCCCGCCACAGCGCCTCCAGTTCCTCCGGCTGCCGGGCCACCCGCACGTCCAGCGCCCCCGCGTCGCGGCACAGTTCCTCGCACAGCGCCCGGACGTCCTCCAGCGCGCCCGCCGAGGCGCCCGCCAGTTCGATCCACAGGGTCGGCACCTCCGGCTCCTGCAACCCCAGGTGGCGGTTCACGGCCCGCAACCCCCGCGCGTCCATGAGTTCCAGCCGCTCCGGCTGCGCCGACGCGCCCATCACCGCCGTCGCCGCCCGCGCCGCCGAGCTCACGTCCGGGAACGCGCAGCGCAGCGCCAGCCGCGCGGCCGGCAGCGGCCACAACCGTACCGTCAGCTCCGTGATCACGCCCAGCGTGCCCTCCGCACCCAGGAACAGGTGCCGCAGGTCGTACCCGGCGCTGCTCTTGCGCGCCCGGCTGCCCAGCGACAGCACCCGCCCGTCCATCAGCGCCACCCGCAGCGCCAGCACGTTCTCCCGCGTCGTCCCGTAGCGCACGGCCGCCGTGCCGCTCGCGTTCGTGGACGCCATGCCGCCCAGCGTCGCCTCCGCCCCCGGATCCACCGGGAAGAACAGGCCGTGCGTGCGCGCGGCGCGGTTCAGCTGCGGGTACGTCACACCCGGCTCCACCGTCGCCTGAAACGCCCCCGGACGCACCTCCAGCACGCGCGTCATGCCGCTCAGGTCCAGGCTCAGCGCGCCCGGCGGCGGGATCAGCTGCCCTTCCAGGCTGCTGCCCGCCGCGAACGGCACCACCGGCACCCGGAACTCCCGCGCCAGCGCCAGCGCCTCCACCACGTCTGCCTCGGTCCGCGCGAACAGCACCGCGCCGGGCCGCGCCGCCTCCAGCCCGCTCTCGTCCCGCCCGTGCGCGTCCAGCGCGGCGTCCGCCGTGCTCAGCGCCTCCCCGAACCGCCCCCGGAACGCCCCCAGCGCCGCCCCACCCAGACCGGTTGTCGTCATGCAGTCATTGTGCGCCCGGCAGGAGGACGGTCGTCAGGTCTCAGGGGAGTGTGCGAAGAGCCTGGTGAACCGCTGAGTGCTCAGGTCGAGGTCATACACGCCCGCCTGCTCGGAATACACGTCGGCCACCAGCCGGACACGCCCACCGTCCTGCTGATAGACGGCCTCGAACCACCACGTCTCGGGCGGATCGGCCCGCAGGTGAGGGGCTGGGCCGTCCGACGGGTTCACCGAACCGGCGCAGATCCGCCACGATCATCCCACAGCCGACCACGACGGCATACGTGTTCTCCCAGGTGATGAGGGCGGCCTCGGGATTGCCGTACATCCAGCCGATCTCCCAGCGTGCCCCGTCCGGACGCTGGACGGTGACCGTCTCGAACTCGGCCAGGACACTCCAGCCCGCGGCGGTCGCCAGCGTCACCGAGCAGTCAACCGTCATGCACGGCTTCCGCGCCGGTCACCTCGCGCTGCCAGCGGTGCAGCAGGTCGAGGGCCTGCATGGGCGTCAGCCGCGCGAGGTCCAGCGTGGCGAGTTCCCGCGTGAGGCGCGTGTCGGCGCCCTGCGCGCCCAGCGCGGTCAGCAGGCGCGCGGCGCGGGTGGTGACGCCCCCGGGCAGTCCGGCGAGGCGCGCGACCTCCACGCCGTAACTCTGGCGGGCCGCACCGGGCACGACCTGATGGTAGAAGGTCAGGCCCCCGCTCCCGGCGGCGTCCTCTTCTGCGGCGACGTGGAGGTTCACGAGGCCGGGCAGGTCGCTTTCCAGGCGGGTAAGTTCGAAGTAGTGCGTGGCGAACAGCGTGTGCGCCCCGGCGGCGTGCAGGTGTTCCAGCGCGGCCTGCGCGATGGCGAGGCCGTCGAGGGTGCTCGTGCCGCGCCCGATCTCGTCGAGGATCACGAGGCTGGCGTGCGTGGCGCCGTGGAGGATCGCGGCGAGTTCGCTCATCTCGACCATGAACGTGGAGCGCCCGCCCGCGAGGTCGTCACTCGCGCCGATGCGGGTGTGCACGGCGTCGTACACCGGGAGTTCGGCGTGGTCGGCGGGCACGAACGAGCCGATCTGGTGCAGCAGGGCGCACAGGGCGGCGGTGCGCAGGTACGTGCTCTTGCCCGCCATGTTCGGCCCGGTCAGCAGCACCGCGCGCCGCGCGGCGTCGAGGTGCACGTCGTTCGGCACGAAGCGTCCGCCCAGGCTGCGTTCCACGACCGGGTGCCGCGCCTGCACCAGCCGCAGGGGGCCGCCACTGGTGACGGGGCGGATCCAGCCGTGCTCGGCGGCCACGTCGGCCAGCGCGGCCAGGACGTCCAGTTCACTCAGCGCCCCGGCAGCGTCGGCCAGCGCCTCGGCGTGCGCGGCGAGGCTGTCGCGCAGTTCCGTGAAGACCTCCTGCTCCAGGCGGCTCGCGGCGGCCTCCAGCCGGGCGATCTCGCGCTCGCGTTCGCGCAGGTCCGGGCGGGTGAAGCGCGCGCGGTCCTTCAGGGTCGCCACCTGCCGGTAATCGGCGGGCACCTTGCCCAGGTGCGCGCCCGTGACCTCCAGGTAGTACCCGAACACGCTGTTGTACCCGACCTTCAGGCTGCCAATCCCGGTGCGCTGCCGCTCGGTGACCTCCAGTTCCGCCAGCCACGCGCGGTGCCCGATCGCGGCGGCGCGCAGTTCGTCCAGCTCGGCGTGGAAACCGTCGCGGATCAGGCCGCCCTCGCCCACGCGGATGGGCGGCTCGTCCACCAGCGCGGCGCGGATGCGGGTCACGACGTCCGGCAGGGCCGACAGGCGATCACGCACGCCGCCCAGCAGCCCGCCCTGCGCGCCCAGCAGCTCGGTCGCCTCGGGCAGCAGGTCCAGCGTGCGGGCCAGGGCCGCCACCTCGCGCGGCGCGGCCCGCCGGGTCGAGACCCGCGCCGAGAGCCGCTCCAGATCGTGCGCGCGGTACAGCAGGGACCGCACCGCGCCGCGCAGGTCCGGCGCGCGCGTGAAGGCCTCCACGGCGTCCAGCCGCGCGCGGATGCTCAGTTCATCCAGCAGCGGCGCGCGCAGCCACGCCCGCAGCCGCCGACGCCCGCCCGCCGTGCGGGTCTGCCCCAGCACGTCCGTCAGCGTGCGGCCCTGCGGGGACTGCGCCTGGAACAGCTCCAGCGCCCGCACCGCCGCGTCGGGCAATCTCATGTGCGCGCCCGGCTCGAAGCGCACCACGCGCCGCACCATGTCCAGCCGCCCCTGCTGCGTCACCCGCGCGTATCCCAGCACCGCCCCGCACGCCCGCCGCAGCGCCCCCGACGACAGGCTGGCGGGCACCTCGCCCAGCGTGGCCCGCAGCGCTTCCAGCGCGTCGCCTTCCTCGAAGCTGGCGGGGGAGAGCATCACCGGGAAGCGCGCCTGGAAATCCGCCAGCAGCGCGGCGTTCCCCGACAGTTCCGGCGCGAGCAGCACCTCCCGCGCCCGGCAGCGCGCCAGCTCGTCGTACAGGGCGAGGCGGGTGTGGAACGCCGCGCAGCGGAACTCCCCGGTGCTGACGTCCAGCAGCGCCAGCGCGTACCCGTCCCCGGTCGCCACTGCCGCCAGGTAGTTCTCGTCCGCGCCCAGGTGCCGCTCCTCGGTCACGGTGCCCGGCGTGAGCAGCTGCGTCACGCGGCGGTCCATCAGGCCCGAACCCGGCTCCTCCACCTGATCCGCCACCGCCACGCACACCCCGCACCCCAGCAGCCGCTCGACGTGACTGTCCAGCGCCCGCAGGGGAATCCCCGCCATGGGCGTACTGAAATCCCGGCTGCTCTTGTGCGTCAGCGCCAGCCCCAGCAGCCGCGCGGTGCGCTCGGCGTCCTCCCCGAACGTCTCGTAGAAATCTCCCACCTGAAACAGCAGCAGCGCGTGCGGCAGCGTCTCGGCCACCTCGTCGCGCATCCGCACGTACTGCTCCAGCATCGGCGGCAGCGCCCCCGACCCGGTTCCCTTCAGGACATTCTGAGCCCGCATCCCGCGCAGGATAGCCGCCCCCGCACCGGGGATGGAGAGAGGCGCACCCTTGCCCCGGCGGACGATCACGTGAGCGGTGTACCCTCGGCGCATGAGCCTCTTTCAGCTGAACGGGAAACGCGCCCTAGTGACCGGCGGCAGCCGCGGCATCGGGCTGGCCGCCGCGCACGATCTGATCCGCCTGGGCGCGCAGGTGACGCTCACCGCCCGCAGTGAGGACGCGCTGCGCCGCGCCGCCGACGCCATCGGCGCGCGCTGGGTCGTGGCGGACGTGAGCACCCCGGACGGCGTGCGGGCTGCCGTGGAGGCCGCTGGTCAGGTGGACATCCTGGTCAGCAACGCGGGCGGGCCGCCCCCCGCGCAGCCCAGCGCCGTCACGGAGGAGGGGTGGGCGCAGGGCTTCCAGACCACGTTCATGAGCACCGCGCGGCTGGCCACCGCGGTGCTGCCCGGCATGCGCGAGCGCCGCTGGGGCCGCATCATCGCCGTGACCAGCCTGACCGTGGGCCGCCCCGCGCTGAACCTGCCGGTCAGCAACGCCATGCGCGCCGCCGTCACGAACCACCTGCGGACCCTGGCGCTGGAAGTCGCCGCGGACGGCGTGACCTGCAACACGGTCGCGCCCGGGTACACCGCCACCGAACGCCTGAACGCCCTGCACGCCGACCCGGCCGACGCCGAACGTCTGAAGGCCCGCATTCCCGCGCGCCGCTTCGGCGAACCGAACGAGGTGGGCGCCGCGGTCGCGTTCCTCGCCACGAACGAGGCGGCGTACATCACGGGTCAGGAGATCCTCGTGGACGGCGGCTGGAGCATCTGAAGCGGGTTGGTCAGAGGGGGAGAGGCCCGGGGCATCTGGACCGCGCCCGCCGGGGCACGCTGGGGGCCGCGCGGGGCCTTCACCGTCATTTGACCAAGCCCCATTAAGGTTTCATAGGTGAGCTGCCCCCCATCCGATTTGCCCCCGCTCGCATACCTTCAAGGTAAGACGGCCCCACACCCCCTCACCTCACTCGATCCTGCCCGCGCGGGCAGTGCAAGGAGCAGAACATGAGCCTCGGACCCCTGGAAATCATCCTGATCATCGCCGTGATCGCCCTCATCTTCGGTGCCAAGAAACTCCCGGAACTCGGCAAGGGCCTCGGGCAGGGCATCAAGGAATTCAAGCGTGAAACCCACAAGGAACAGGCCGTGACCGACGTGCCCTCGCGCCCGCTGGATCCCGTGACGCCTGCCACGCCCGTCACCCCGGTCAGCGAGCCCATCAGCGACCGCCGCTGAATCCCGCAAAGGAGCGCGTCATGTCCGCCACCCCACCCAAAGAGCTGAGCAGCGCCCCGCTGTTCGACCACCTGGACGAACTGCGCAAGCGGATCATCATCAGCGTGATCTTCCTGGCGGTCGGTATGGCCGTCGCCTTCCAGTACCGCGTCCAGCTGATCGAGTTCTTCAAGGAACCCCTCACCCACTCCGTGCTGTATCAGGCGGACAAGGTCAAGCTGGTCGCGCTGCAACTCACCGAGCAGCTCATGCTGAGCCTGAACATGTCCTTCTGGGCGGGGCTGGCGCTGGCGCTGCCGTTCATCCTGTGGCAGGTGTGGGCCTTCATCGCCCCGGGACTGTACGTCCACGAGCGGCGCTGGGCGCTGCCCTTCATCCTGGGTGCCGGCGTGGCCTTCCTGGGCGGCGCGCTCTTCGGGTACAAGATGGTCCTGCCCACCATGATTCCCTTCCTGGCGGACTTCATGGGCGGCACGGTCGAGGGGTACTTCAGCATCGGCTCGTACCTGGGCATGGTCACCACCTTCCTGATCTCCTTCGGGCTGGCCTTCGAGATGCCCATCCTGGCGGTGATCCTCACCCGCATCGGGATCGTGAACCACACCATGCTGCGCGGCGGGTGGCGCATCGCGCTGGTCGTCATCATGATCGCCGCCGCCGTGATCACGCCCACGCCCGACCCCATGAACATGCTCCTCGTGGCCGCGCCCCTGTACGTCCTGTACGAACTCAGCGTGATCCTCTCGCGCGTGTTCCGCGTCGTGCCCCCCGAGGAGACCGAGACGCCCGCCCCGCTGGGCTTCTGAGCGTCCCCGCCTGCGCGCGGCCCCCTGCCTCCGGGCGGGCGGGCCGCGTTCCCGCTGCGGAGGCTCTACACTGCGGGTGACCTATGGATCCCATCTTCCTTCAAATCGGCAATTTCACGATTGCCTGGTACGGCGTGCTCATCACCCTGGGCATCGTCGCCGGCGTGTGGGTCGGCACGCGCATGGCCCGCGAACGCGGCCTGAACGTCGACCTCTTCAACGACATGATCCTCTGGATGATCGTCTGGGGCCTCGTGGGCGCGCGGCTGGTGTTCGTCGCGACCTCCTGGAACCAGTTCGAGAACATCCCCTTCCCCCGCGTGCTGCTCGACATCGTGAACCTCCGCCAGGGCGGCATCAGCATCCACGGCGGATTGATCGGCGGCATCCTGGTGATGCTGTACTACGCCCGCCGCAAGGGCATGGACTTCTACCGCTACGCGGACCTGTGCGTGCCCGGCGTGGCCTTCGGGATCATCGGCGGCCGCATCGGGAACATCATGAACGGCACCGACACGGTGGGCCGCGTGACCGGCTGGCCCATCGGGTTCCAGTGGCCCGCCAGCGCCCGCGCCTTCCATGACGGCATGTGCATCAAGAACGCCAACCCGGACATGGACCTCTCGCAGTACTGCCAGCAGATCGGCGGGCAGCTCGTGATGACCGCGCCCGTGCACTTCACGCAGCTGTACGGCGTGATCATCGGGATCATCCTGTCGGTCGCGGCGTACTTCTGGCTGCGCAGCCGCATCCCCGGCTGGGCCTTCTGGCAGTTCTGGCTGTGGTACTCGGTCCTGCGCGCCGGCTGGGAGGAGACCTTCCGCTTGAACCCGCTGACCATCAAGACCTACCTCAACCAGGGCCTGGACGCCCCCGGCATCGGCCTGCTGACCGACACGCAGCTCATCAGCATTCCGCTGATCATCGTGAGCGTCTGGATGCTGATCCGTCTGCGCCGCAAGGGCGCGCCCGTCCAGACGACCCCGGCTGAAATCACCGCCTGAGTCACTGCCCCACGCTGGAGGGTGATCCCACTGCCGGGGTCACCCTCCAGTCCCGTATCGGGGCTCCTGCTGCGGCGGCTTCCCGGCGGCGCGGCGCGGCGGATTGGTACAGTGGGCACGCTATGACTGAACAGACCCGTCCGCTGGACGTCGTGATTCTCGCTGCCGGGCAGGGCACCCGCATGAAATCCAGCCTGCCCAAGGTGCTGCACCCCGTCGCGGGCCGCCCGATGGTCGCCTGGGCCGTGAAGACCGCCCGTGACCTGGGCGCCCGGAACGTGGTGGTGGTGACCGGCCACGGCGCCGAAAAAGTGGAGGCCGCCCTGGGTGAAGCGGACGTGATCTTCGCGCGGCAGGCCCAGCAGCTCGGCACGGGGCACGCGTTCATCCAGGGACTCGACGCCCTGAGTGACCATCAGGCGGACGTGCTCGTGCTGTACGGCGACACGCCCCTGCTGCGCGCCGACACCCTGACGGCCCTGCTGAGCGATCACCGCGCGCGGGGCGGGGCCTTCACGGTCCTGACCGGCGAGGTGCCGGACGCGACCGGGTACGGCCGGATCATCCGCGACGCCCAGGGCAACGTGGAACGCATCGTGGAGCAGAAGGACGCCACGCCCCAGGAACGCGACGTGCGGGAATTCAACAGCGGCGTGTACCTGATGGACGCCCGCGCGCGCGAGCTCTCGGCGCGCATCACGAACGACAACGCCAGCGGCGAGTACTACCTCACCGACCTGCTGGGGCTGTACCGCGCCGAGGGGGCCGAGGTGCACGCCTTCAAACTCACCGATCCCAGCGAGGTCATGGGCGCCAACGACCGCACCGGGCTGGCCGAGGCCGAGGGGATCATCCGCGCGCGCCTCACGCAGGAGCACATGCGCGCCGGCGTGACCATCCACCTGCCCGAGACGGTGTACATCGAGGACACCGTGCAGCTCGGCCGGGACGTGACCCTGGAACCCGGCGTGATCCTGCGCGGCCAGACCCGCGTGGCCGAGGGCGCCACCATCGGCGCGTACAGCGTCATCACCGACAGCACCCTCCACGAGGGCGTGACGGTCAAGCCCCACAGCGTCCTGGAGGGCGCCGAGGTCGGCGCGGGCAGCGACGTGGGGCCGTTCGCGCGCCTGCGCCCCGGCACCGTCCTGGCAGGGGGCGTGCACATCGGGAACTTCGTGGAGACGAAAAACGCCCGGCTGGCCCAGGGCGTGAAGGCCGGGCACCTCGCGTACCTGGGCGACGTCGAGATCGGCGAGGAGACGAACGTCGGGGCGGGCACCATCGTCGCGAACTTCGACGGCGTGAACAAGCACCGCTCCACCGTGGGCGCGGGCGTGTTCATCGGCAGCAACAGCACCCTGATCGCTCCGCGCGTTGTGGGCGACGCCGCCTTCATCGCGGCGGGCAGCGCCGTGCACGACGACGTGCCCGAGGGCGCCATGGCCGTCGCGCGCGGCAAGCAGCGCACCCTGGAGGGCTGGTCGAAACGCTACTGGGGTGGCCTGCGCGGGAAGGTGCAGGAGAAGCTGCCCTGGCTGGCCGGCTGGCTCGACCGCCAGGACTGAGCGGCGCTGCCCGGACGGTGCGCCGCAGAGGCCAGACCGCCGCCCGATTGACCGGCTCAGGTGTGAGCTCCGCGTCAGACGCGCGGCGGTACGCTGCCCCTCATGATTGAGGTGCAGGGGTACACCAAGCGCTACGGGCGGCACGAGGCCGTCAGCAACCTGTCGTTCACGGTGCAGCCCGGCGCGGTGTTCGGCCTGCTGGGCAGCAACGGGGCGGGGAAGACCACCACCATCCGCGCGCTGGTCGGCCTGACCCGCCCCACGAGCGGCGCGGTGCGCGTGGCGGGCTTCGACGTGTGGCGCGACCCGGTGAAGGCCAAGGCGGCGTTCGGGTACATCCCGGACCGCCCGTACCTGTACGGCAAGCTGACCGCCCGCGAACTGCTGCGCTTCGTGGGGCAGCTGTATCAGGTCGGGGGGGCGGACACCGAGATCGACCGCTGGCTGGAGTTCTTCCGCCTGACCGACTTCGGCAATGAACTCATCGAGACGTACTCGCACGGCATGCGGCAGAAGGTGGCGATCATCGCCGCGCTGCTGCCCGACCCGCCCGTCCTGATCGTGGACGAACCCATGGTGGGTCTCGACCCGCACGCCGCGCGGCAGGTGCGGGACCTGTTCCGCTCGCACGCCGACCGGGGCCGCACCGTGCTGCTCACCACCCACTCGCTGCCCGTCGCGGAGGCCGTCTGCGACCGGCTGGTCGTGCTCGACCGCGGCAAGGTGCTCGGCGAGGGCAGCATGGACGACCTGCGCGCCCGCACCGGCACCGAGGCTGGCGGCGTGCACGGCGACAGCCTGGAACGCATCTTCTTCCGGCTGCTGGAGGACGAACTGGAGGAGGGGCGCCGCGCCCGCGAGGCCGCCGGAGTGCCCGGGGTGGGCGCTTGACCGTCACGCCCGCCCCCCGCCCCACCGGGACGGCCCAGCCCAGCCTGAGCGGCCTGAAACTCCGCGCGCTGGCCCACACCGTCCGCCGGGCCCCGAAGTGGGGCTACGCGCTCGTGGGCACGCTGGCCCTGCTCCTCGTGGCCGGCGAGGTGGCCGGCACATGGAAGGCCCTGACCTTCCTGGGCCGCTTCGGCGACATCGGCCTGAACGTCTTTTCCCGCGTGCTGGAGATCGGCCTGATCACGCTGAGCAGCGGCGTGACCTTCAGCGCCACCACCGCCGCCATCAGCACGCTGTACCTCAGTGACGACCTGAACTTCCTCCTGACCCAGCCCATCCAGACGACCCGCGTGTTCGCCCTGAAGGTCACCGAGACGTTCCTGAACGCCGCGCTGGTCCCGGTGTTCCTGACCGTCCCGCTGCTCCTGACGGTCGCCGCGTACTTCCACGCGCCCGTCTGGGCCTACCCGGTCATGCTGCTCACCGCGCTGCTGGTGTTCGCCGCGCCCGTGGGCCTCGGCGCGCTGCTCGCCGTGCTGCTCATGCGCGTCGCCCCGGTCGGCCGCGTCCGCGAGGTCAGCACCGGCCTGGGCGTGATCATCAGCGCCGCCCTCGTGTACGCCATCCGCGCCCTGCGGCCCGAGGTGCTCGTGCAGAAACTCCAGGACCCTGGCAAGGTCGAGGCCCTGCTGCGCGACTTCGCCGGACCCAGCAGCCCCCTCCTGCCGCCCTCCTGGGCCGCCCAGGGCATCTGGCAGGCCGCGCACGGCCACCTCGCCGCGCCGCTGCTGCCGCTGCTGCTGCTCACCGCCACGCTGCTCCTGGGCGCGACTCTCCTCGCCGCGAAGGCCTACCAGGACGGCTGGGCCCGCGCGCTGGACTCCAGCACCCCCAGACTCGACCCGCGCCCCCGCCGCGCCGGGCCCACCGAACGCCTGCTGACCCGCCTGGGGCGCGGCGGCGCGCTCGCCAGCAAGGACCTGCGCGTCACGCTGCGCGACCCCACCCAGTGGAGCCAGCTGCTCGTGGTCGTGGCACTCGCCGGGGTGTACCTCGTGAGCGTCAAGGCCGTCCCCATCCCGGTGCCGCAGTTCCGGGGCATCCTCGGCTACATCCAGCTGGCCTTCCAGGGCTTCATCATCGCGGGCATCGCCGTCCGCCTCGCGTTCCCCGCCGTCAGCACCGAGGCGCGCAGCTACTGGCTGCTGCGCACCGCGCCCATCCAGCCGCGCCAGATCGTCCTCAGCAAATTCCTGGGGGTGCTGCCCGTCACCCTGACCGTGGGCCTCATCATGGGCCTCGCCAGCGCCGCCGCCATGAACCTCGGCCCCACCCTCTTCCTGCTCAGCGCCCTGGTCAGCGTCAGCAACGCCCTCGTGATCACCGCGCTCGGCGTGGGCCTCGGCGCCGCCGCCCCCAAATTCGACGCGGACAACCCCGCCGAGATCGGCGTCAGCCCCGGCGGCCTCGCCTTCATGGGCCTCAGCCTCGCCTACAGCGTGCTGTGCCTCCTCCTGCTCGCCCGCCCCGCCGCCGGCAGCGTCCTGCGGCCCGACCTGTTCCCCGGCTACAGCGCCCTGACCACCCTGGAAGGCATCCTCGGCCTGATCGGGCTGGTGGTCGCCACCGTCCTCGGTACCTGGCTCAGCCTCCGCAGCGGCTGGCAGCGACTGGACCTGCTGGAGTGAAGGCTCAGGGCTGGTGGGCGGCGCCTGCGCCGATGACGGTGTGCCAGCGCCGCACTTCCCAGGTGCCGATCAGCCCGCCCAGCACGTATGGGTCGGTGCGGGCGAACTGTTCAGCGGCGTCCGGTTCGTCGCCCTGGAACAGGAGGGCGGCGCCGTCCACCGGGTCGGCCAGCGCGCCCCCCAGCAGCAACTCGCCCCGGTCGGCGGCGGCCTGCGCGTGCGCGAGGTGCGCGGCCCGCAGCGGTTCGCGCCGCGTGACGTAGTCGGGGACGAGGTCGCGGTACAGCAGCAGGAAGTGCATGCGGGCAGTGTACCGGGGCTCCCAAAGGGGTGCGCCGCCCGGGGAGGGGGCGGCGCACGGTCCTGATGGGGTGGTTCAGTCCTTGACGAGTTCGATGTCGGCCAGTTCGCTGATGGGCAGGCCCCACTTGTTCATGGCGTCGAAGAAGGGATCGGGGTCGAGCTGCTCGACGTTCCAGACGCCGGGCTGCATCCACTCGCCCTGGAGCATCAGCATGGCGCCGATCATGGCGGGCACGCCGGTGGTGTAGCTGACGCCCTGCGCCTGCACCTCGCGGTAGCAGTCGGCGTGGTCCTTGACGTTGTACACGAAGTGCACCTTGGGCTGGCCGTCCTTGCCGATGCCCTTGGCCTGCACGCCGATGCAGGTCTGGCCGCTGTACCCGGCCGCCAGGGATTCGGGGGCGGGCAGCACGGCTTTCAGGAACTCGATCGGGGCGACCTTCATGCCGCGGAAGTCGATGGGTTCGATCGAGGTCATGCCGATGCCCTCGAGGACGTTGAGGTGCTTGATGTACGCCTCGCCGAAGGTCATCCAGAAGCGGGCGCGCTTGATGGTGGGGAAGTGCTTGACGAGGGACTCGAGTTCCTCGTGGTACAGCACGTAGCTCTTGCGGGTGGCGACCTTGGGGTAGTAGATGTCCTGGCTGATTTCCAGGGGCTGGGTCTCGACCCACTGACCGTTTTCCCAGTAGCGGCCGTTGGCGGTGATCTCGCGGATGTTGATTTCCGGGTTGAAGTTGGTGGCGAACGCCTTGCCGTGGTTGCCGTTGTTGCAGTCCACGATGTCCAGGTAGTGGATTTCAGAGAAGTGGTGCTTGGCGTGGTGCGCGGTGAACGCCTGGGTGGCGCCGGGGTCGAAGCCGCAGCCGAGCAGCGCCATCAGGCCCTTCTCGCGGAAGCGGTCCTGGTAGGCCCACTGCCAGGAGTACTCGAACTTGGCGACGTCCTTGGGTTCGTAGTTGGCGGTGTCGAGGTAGTGCACGCCGGTTTCGAGGCAGGCGTCCATGATGGTCAGGTCCTGGTAGGGAAGGGCCACGTTGATGACCATCTTCGGTCCGAAGTCGTTGATCAGCTTGACGAGTTCGGGGACGTTGTCGGCGTCGACGGTGGCGGTGGTGAACACGGCCTTGCTCTCGGGCATGTGCTCTTTGATCTCGGCGACGATCTTGTCGGCCTTGGCGACGGTGCGGGTGGCGATCAGCACTTCGGTGAAGACCTGATCGTTCTGGGCGCACTTCTTGGCGACGACGTTGGCGACGCCGCCCGCTCCGATGATGATGACCTTGCTCATGGGGGTCAGTGTACCCTGCCTGCCCGCGGCGCTAGGGTGGGGGGGTGAGTCCGCGTCCCCGCCCGCCTGCCAAGTCGTCTGCCGTCCCGAAGGCCCCGCCGGGGCCGGGTCAGGGAGGGCCGGGGCTCAGAGGCGCGGGCGAGCTGCGCGAGGTGACGCCGGAGATGCGCGCGCGCAGCCTGCGGACCTTCGTGACGGTGCTGGTGGTGTTCTTCGCGCTGGTGGGCGTGGTGGTGGCGACGCTGGCGGTGCAGGGGCGCGGCGTACGGGACTACGCGGCGCGGGTGGCTGGGGCGGCGCTGGCGGCGAAACCGTCGCCGAACGTGGGCTTTACCCGCCCGTGCGGCGAGGTGGTGCCGGGGCCGCTGCCGGCGCAGGCGCAGTCGTGCGAGGTCAGTGTGGACGGTGGGGCCGTGCGGGTGACCGTGCAGGTGCAGGGCGGCCGGGCGTACGTGATCGAGCGCGGTCCGTGAACGAGGCGTGAGACCGGCCTTCATGGAAGCCTGACGCCACCCTCACTTTATTGAGAAGCATTCCTATTAAGGTTGGGGTGTCCGATTCCGCCCCTTCCCCTCACTGCCCCCTTCAGGAGTGCGCCATGCCCGACCAGACCGACAAGGCCTACGCCCCCACCGAATCCGCCGACATGCAGACGAGCGCGCCCCAGGCCCCGGGCGCGCCGCTGACCAACCACTCCGGCAACCTCGCGCCCAGCAACACCAACAGCCTCACCGCCGGGGAGCGCGGCCCGGTCCTGCTGCAGGACTGGCACCTGCTCGAGCGCATGGCGCACTTCAACCGCGAGCGCGTCCCCGAGCGTGTCGTGCACGCCAAGGGCAGCGGCGCCTTCGGCACCTTCCGCGTCACCCGCGCCATCCCGGAACTCACGGTCGCCGGGCTCTTCCAGAAGGAAGGCACCGAGTGCCGCATGCTGGCCCGTTTCAGCACCGTCGCCGGGGAACGCGGCTTCGCCGACACCGTCCGCGACCCGCGCGGCTTCGCGCTGAAGTTCTACACCGAGGACGGCAACTGGGACCTGGTGGGCAACAACACCCCGATCTTCTTCGTGCGTGACCCCATCAAGTTCCAGGACTTCATCCACAGCCAGAAACGCCACCCGGTCACGGGCCGGCGCAGCAACACCATGCAGTTCGACTTCTGGGGCCTGCGCCCCGAGAGCCTGCATCAGGTCATGTACCTGTTCGGCGACCGCGGCATCCCCCGCTCCTTCCGCTTCATGAACGGCTACTCCAGCCACACCTACAGCCTGTGGAACGACCGGGGCGAGCGCTTCTACGTGAAGTGGCACTTCCACAGCCAGCAGGGCGTGCAGAACATCACCGAGGACGTCGCCGCGCAGGTCGCCGCGAAGAACCCCGACTACCACTTCCAGGACCTGTTCGACGCCATCGAGCGCGGCGAGTACCCCAAGTGGACGGTCAGCATCCAGGTGATGCCCGAGAAGGACGCCGAGACCTACCACATCAACCCCTTCGACCTGACCAAGGTGTGGCCCCACAAGGACTACCCCCTGATGCAGATCGGGGAGTTCGAGCTGAACGAGAACCCCCAGAACTACTTCGCGGAGATCGAGCAGGCCGCCTTCGAGCCCAGCAACCTCCCGCGCGGCCTGGGTGCCAGCCCCGACAAGATGCTCCAGGCACGCCTGATGAGCTACGCTGACGCGCACCGCTACCGCATCGGGATCAACTACGCCGCGCTGCCGGTGAACAGGGCCGCCTGCCCGGTCATGACCTACCACCGCGACGGCCAGACGCGCTTCGACGGGAACTTCGGCGGCACGCCCGTGTACGAGCCGAACTCCTTCGGCGGGCCCGCCGTCGCGGACGGCACCCCGCAGGAACCCCCCATGCCGCTGGGCGCCCTCGCCGACCGCTACGGCTGGCCCGAGGACGACACCGACTACTACGGCCAGCCGCGCGAACTGTACGCCGTCATGCAGCCGGACGAGCGCAAGCGCCTCGCCATGAACTTCGCCGGCGCGCTGGCCGACGTGCCCGCCTTCATCGCCGACCGCTTCATCGGCCACCTGGACCGGGTCTCCGCCGAACTCGCCGGGAATGTCCGGGACGGCATCCAGCAGAAGAAGGCCGAGGGGCACCCGGAACTGAGCGGCATCCTCACCGAGACGCACACGAACGCCGCCGGGGGCGACCGGAGCCCCTCGCGCGGGCCGGTCGTCAGCGCCGACGACTGACCCGCGCCCCAGTGCGCCGCGACCCACCCTGACCGGGGTGGGTTTTTCGCGGCCGACCGGAACGACAGTCGCCGGCGCGGCCGGGCCGTACAGTGGCGGGCATGATCGCCGCCTTCCTGAATCCCGAGGGGACCCTCCTGCACGCCGGTACCGACGACCTGGACCGCGTCGCCTCGGGGCTGTCGGCCCTGCTGCGCGGCGCGGAGCTCATTCCCGTGACCGCGCTGGACGAGGAGGAACTGCTGAACGTGCCCGCCGCGTTCACGTCCTGGCAGGTGCTGCTGCACGGCGCGGCGCTGCTCGACCCGGACGGCGCGGAGGATCCCGCGTGGCGCCGCCTGACCATAGAGACGCTCGACGCCGCGCAGGGCGCGCTGGAACTGGCCGCGCAGGCCGCCGGGCACGTGAGCGCCCTGGCGCAGCTGGGCCTGGACCTGACCCGCACCGAGCGGCACGGGCGGCTGCTGCGCGTGGAACTGCGCCACCCGCACGGGCTGCCCATGCCGCTTGATCAGGCCGAGCGGGAACTCAGGGACTGGCTGGCCGAGGGGCCCCTGCGGGACACCCTGCGGCTGGAACGCACCCCGGACGCGCTGCGTGTCCTGCCCCGCGACCTGCGGCCGGAACTCGCGGTGAACTACCTGCTCTCGCAGCTGGACGCCGAGTTCACGCTGGGCGTGAGCGCCCTGCCCTCCGACGCGGCGTTCCTGGCCCTGTGCGACTACGCCATGCTGCCCGGCAGCGCCACCCTGCTCGACCCTGCCCCGGCCGAGGCGCCGGGCGACAGTCCGGACGACCGCTGGGACACCTGACCACCCGGCGCCTCAGCGCCGGTTCGTCTTGCCGAACAGCTCCCCGGGCAGGGCGGGGGCGACCGCCTGCCCGATCACGTCCAGGATTTCCGCGAGGGTCAGGGTGAACACGCCCGCCTCGCCCCGGTCGGCCGCCTCGCGCCACTGACGGTAGCCGCCCTCGTCGGCGGGCAGGGGGGCGTTCACCTGGATCAGCTCCAGCACGCTGGCGCGCAGCGCGTCCGCCGTGACCGGCGCGTGGCCCAGTGCCATCTGCACGCCGCCCGGCAGGTGCGGATTTCCCAGCCGCAGCCCGTCCAGCGCCACGTGCAGCACCGTGCCGTTCGGTTCGTCGTCGCGGCGCAGGATCAGTACCGTGCTCGTGTCCTCGCCGGGGCGGGTGCGGTACGTCCAGCGCTGACCGGCCTGAAACTCGACCTGAACATGGGGGCTCGTCATGAGGGCCAGCCTACCGGCCGGCCTGGAGGGCGCACCTCGGCCGGATGGCGGAGCGCGGCGTGCGCCGAGTGGCCTGAACGCCGTCCGGATTCCGGCGCGGGTGACGCGCGGGGCCGCCATAATCACGGACGATGACCATTCTGGTGACAGGCGCGACCGGGTTCCTGGGCGGAGTGACCGCGCGGGCGTTGGCGGAAGCCGGACACGAGGTGCGCGGCCTGGGCCGGGACGCGGCGCGCGGCGCGGCGCTGCAGCGCGACGGCGTGCGGTTCGTGGCGGCCGACCTGCGCGGTGCGGACTGGGACGCCCTGCTGGCCGGTGTGGATGGGCCGCCGGTGGAGGGGGTGGTGCACGCGGCGGCCCGCTCGACCCTGTGGGGCCACGCAGCGGACTTCCACGCGGACAACGTGGCCCCCAGCGCCGCGCTGGCCCGGGCGTGCGCGCGGCGGGGCGTGCGGCTGGTGCATGTCAGCACGCCCAGCGTGTACAACGCCACCGGCCACACGCAGGGCGTGCGGGAGGACACCCGGGTCGGCCCACGTTTCGACAGTCTGTACGCCCGCAGCAAGTGGCAGGCCGAGGAGGCCGTGCGCGCCGCGCTGCCCGACGCGACGGTCCTGCGCCCACGTGGCATCTACGGCGTGGGGGACACCAGCATCGTGCCCCGGCTGGCGGCGGCGCTGCGCTCGGGCCGCCTGCCGCGCCTGACCGACCGGGAGGTGTGGACCGACCTGACCGACGTACGCAACGTCGCCCACGCGATCACGCTGGCCCTGGCCCGCCCCGCGCCCGGCGTGTTCAACGTCACCGACGGGCAGGCCATTCCGCTGTGGGCGACGCTGGACCGGCTGGCCGACACGCTGGGCGTGCCCAGACCGATCCGGCGCGTGCCCGCGCGACTGCTGGAGGGGATCGCGGCGGCGCTGGAATTCGGCGCGCGCCTGCACCCCGAGCGGCCCGAGCCGCCCCTGACCGCCAGCGGCGTGCGCCTCCTGACGCGGCCCATGACGCTGGACCTGACCCGGGCCCGCGAGCGGCTGGGGTACGCGCCGGTCGTCACGCCGGGGCAGGGGTTCGCGGACGTCTTTGCGGCCCTGCGGGGAGGGGCGGCGTGAGCGTCCGGGTGATCCCCCTGCGGGCCGGGTCGTGCCTGAACCTCGCGGCGATCACCGAGCGCGGCGCCCCGTGGCGGGTGCAGGCGTACCCGGCGGGCTTCACGCTGATCCTGCATCCCACGCGCGGCCCCGTGCTGTTCGACACCGGCTACGGCGCGGACGTGGTGGCCGCGATGCGCCGCTGGCCGGGCCTGATCTACGGCCTGATTACCCCCGTGCAGCTTGGCCCGCACGACTCGGCGCGCGAGCAGCTGCGCGTGCTGGGCTTCGCCCCGGAGGAAGTGCGGCACGTGATCGTCTCGCACCTGCATGCCGATCACGTGGGCGGCCTGCGCGACTTCCCGCACGCGACCTTCCACCTCGACCGCCGCGCCTGGGAGCCCCTGCGCAAGCTGCGGGGCGTGCGGGCGGTGCGCCGCGCGTACCTGCCGGAACTCCTCCCGGACGACTTCGAGGACCGCTGCGCGTGGCTGGACTTCACGGCCGCCGGGGACGCCCTGCACCCCTTCGCGGAGGTCGCGGACGTGTTCGGGGACGGGCTGCTGCGCGCCGTGCCGCTGCCAGGGCACGCGCCCGGCATGGTGGGCCTGCTGGCGCAGGAGGACGCGGGCCTGACCGTCCTGGCCGCCGACGCCGCCTGGAGTGTCCGCGCGGGCCGCGAGGAACGTCCGGTGCACCCGCTGGCCCGCGTGGCCTTCCACGACCCCGCGCAGGAGTCTGCGAGCGGCGCGGCCCTGCGCGCCTTCCTGCACGCCAATCCCGGTGCGAGGCTGCACGTCAGCCACGACGCGCCCGAGGGCTGGACCGCCCCATGAACTTGGACGGCCCCGTGAGCACCGTCCTGACCCTGCTGGGCGCGCTGGACGACGCCCGCCTGACCTTCCGCTCGCGCGAGGCGCTGGAGCGCCACCAGGAGCGCCTCGCGCACGGGCACCTGCGCTGGGTGGCCGCGCACAGCCCCGCCGTCGCCGCCCGCTTCCGCGCCGCCGGACTCCCCCTGAGCCGCTGGCGCGAGCTGCCCCCCACCGACAAGGCCGCCATGCTCGCCACGTTCGACACGCTGAACACCGTGGGCGTCACGCTGGACTGCGCCCTGGCGGTCGGGCGGCAGGCGGAACGCACCCGCGACTTCACCCCCACCCTCGCCACGCCCGCCGGACCAGTCACGGTCGGCCTGTCCACCGGCACGAGCGGCACCCAGGGCGTCTTCCTGGTCAGCCGCGCCGAGCAGGTCCGCTGGGCCGGAACCGTGCTGCGCCACCTGCTGCCCGGCGGGCTGTGGGGGATGCTGCGCCCGCAGCGGGTCGCGTTCTTCCTGCGGGCCGACAGTCCCCTGTACCGCAGCGTCGGACGCGGGCGGCTGGAGTTCCGCTTCTTCGACCTGCTGCGCCCCCTCCCGGACCTCGCCGCCGAGGTCGAGGGGTACGCGCCCACCCTGATCGTCGGGCCGCCCGGCGTGCTGCGCGCCCTGCACCGCACCGGCGTGCGCCTACGCGCCCGCGTGATCAGCGTCGCGGAGGTCCTCGACCCCGACGACGAGGCTGCCCTGCGCGACTGGGGTGACGTCGTGCAGGTCTATCAGGCCACCGAGGGCCTCCTGGCCCTGCCGTGCCCGCACGGGTCGCTGCACCTGAACGAGGCGCACGTCCACTTCGACCTCGAACCCCTGGGGGACGGCCTGCACCGCCCGGTCATCACCGATCTGCGCCGCCGCGCGCAGCCGTTCATCCGCCACCGCCTCGACGACGCGCTGCGCCTGCACCCCGATCCGTGCCCCTGCGGGCAGGCCGCGCGCCGCGTGCACAGCGTCGCCGGGCGGCAGGACGACGCCCTGCACCTCCCCGGCGCGGCAGGGGAGAGCGTGACCGTCTGGCCGGACTTCCTGCGCGGCGCCCTGGCGGGCGTGCCGGGCCTGCGCGAGTACCGCGCCGACCAGACCGGCCCCGCCCGGCTGACGCTGCACCTCGACCCGCACACCCCCGACACGCAAGCGCAGGCCCTGCGTGCCGTCCGGGACGCCCTGCGCCGCAGCCACGCCGACCCGGGGCGCCTCACCCTCGACACCCGGCCCCTCGACCCGCCCCCGCCCGGCACGAAACGCCGCCGCGTCACCCGCAGCTGGAGGCCCGAATGAACCCATCCGACACCGTCCTCGGCGTGCGCCTCCTCGCGATCGCACAGGCCCTGCCCACACGCCGCGTTCCCACCGCCGAGGTCGCCCGGCTGTGCGGCGTCGCTGAAACCATCGCCCTGAAACGCAGCGGCGTCCACGAGCGCCGCTGGCTGTCCGGCACGGAAACCGCCCTGACCCTCGGCACGCAGGCCGCCCGTGAGGCCCTGGACCGCGCGGGCCTGGATCTCAGCGACGTGGACGTCCTCCTGAACGCCAGCGGTAGCCAGCTGCAACCCATCCCCGACGGCGCCGCCCTCTATGCCCGCGAACTCGGCCTCACCGGCGCCGCCACGTACTCGCTGCACGGCACCTGCCTCAGCTTCCTGCTGGCCCTCCAGCACGCCGCCCTCCTCATCCACACCGGACAGGCGCGGCACGTCCTGATCATCAGCAGCGAGGGCGGCAGCGTCGGCCTGAACCCCGCCCAGCCCGAAAGCACCCTCCTGATCGGCGACGGGGCCGCCGCCGCCGTCCTCGGCCCCCCCACCCGCCCCGGGCAGGGCCTGCACGCCACGCGCATCGAGACGCACCCCGCCGGCGCCGACCACACCCGCATCAGCGGCGGCGGCACCCTGCGGCACCCCAACCACCCCGGCGCCGCCCCCACCGACTTCACCTTCGACATGCAGGGCCTCCAGGTTCTCAAACTCGCCAGCCGCGTCGTCCCGCCCTTCCTCGAACGCCTCCGCCCCGGCCTGAGCCACGGCCTACCGGGCATCACCCGCGTCATCCCACATCAGGCCAGTCAGGCGGGCCTCGACCTGCTGCGCCGCTACGGCTGGCCCGGGGAACGGGTGGAAGTCACGCTGCGCACCCTCGGGAACGTCATCGCCGCCAGCCTCCCCCTCACGCTGCACCAGGCGGTGGAGGCCGGGCGGCTGCATGAGGGGGACACGGCGTTGCTGGTCGGCACCGGGGCGGGGCTGATCGCGGGTGGGGTGATCTGGGAATTGTAGGTGTGCGCCTCGCGGCGGGCGGCCCCACCCCCCAGCCCCCTACTCCAGAGGGGCAGGGGGAGCTGACGTTGGCACTGGGCAGGAGGTTCTACTTGGGCGGCGTGTTCGTGGTGTGAGGTGACGTGTCCGGCCTCGACGCCATCCGCCGCGCCCGTCGCAGGCCCGCGCGCTTCGCGCACGACGGCCGGTGGCATTCAGCGGTCGGAAGCTGTGGGGGACGCTTCTGGCCGCTGATCGAATTTTTGCCTTAGCAGGAGAATGTGTTCAAGGCTCCCCTCTCAGGGAAGCTGTCAGCACAGCTGACTGAGGGGTTGCCCTTCCCACCGCCCACTCCCCCTCCTGTACAGCACCCCGGCCCGGTTCCTGCGTGCGGGCTACGCTGGCGGCATGAGTGCGGATGGCCTGCCGGAGAAGTTTGACGTGATCGTGCATCCCGCCGCCGAGTTGCGCGGGGAACTGCGGGCGCAGCCGAGCAAGAACTACACGACGCGGTACCTGCTGGCGGCGGCGCTGGCGGACGGGGAGTCACGGGTGGTGGGCGTGGCGACCAGCGAGGACGCCGAGGCGATGCTGCGCTGCCTGGAGGACTGGGGCGCGGGTGTGGAACTGGTGGGTGGGGACGCGGTGATCCGGGGCTTCGGCGCGAGTCCACGTGCGGGCGTGACGCTCAATCCCGGAAACGCGGGGGCGGTGGCGCGGTTCCTGATGGGCGTGGCGGCCCTGACGACCGGCACCGACTTCGTGACGGACTACCCGGATTCACTGGGCAAGCGGCCGCAGGGGGATCTGCTGGAGGCCCTGTCACGCCTGGGCGCGCGCGTGCAGAGCCGTGCGGGGATGTTCCCGCTGTCCATCTCGGGCCCGGTGCGGGGCGGCGTGGTGGAGGTCAGCGCCGAGCGCAGTAGTCAGTACGCCAGCGCGCTGATGTTCCTGGGCCCGCTGCTCCCGGACGGGCTGGACCTGCGCCTGACGGGGAACATCAAGAGTCACGCGCCGCTGCGGCAGACGCTGGACACCCTGGCGGCGTTCGGGGTGCAGGCGTCCGCGAGTGACGACCTGAGCCGCGTCACGATTCCGGGTGGGCAGGCGTACCGGGCGGGTCGCGTGCTCGTGCCTGGGGACTACCCGGGCAGCGCGGCGATCCTGGCGGCGGCCGCCACGCGGCCCGGTGAGCTGCGCCTGTCGAACCTCCGCGAGCAGGACCTCCAGGGCGAGCGTGAGGCGCTGGACGTGCTGCGCGAGATGGGCGCCGACCTGACCCGCGAGGGTGACACCGTGATCGTGCGGGGCGGGCGGCCCCTGCACGCGGTCACGCGCGACGGGGACGGCTTCACGGACGCCGTGCAGGCCCTGACGGCGGCGGCGGCGCTGGCGGACGGCACGACAACCTGGGAGAACGTGTACACGCTGCGCCTGAAGGAATGCGACCGCATCAGCGACACGCGCCGCGAGCTTCAGCGCCTGGGCCTGACTGTCACCGAGACGCAGGACAGCCTGACCGTCACGGGCACGCCCAGCCTCGCGGGGGGCGTCACGGCGGACGGGCACGGCGACCACCGCATGATCATGCTGCTGACCGTGCTGGGCCTGGGCGCGCAGTCTCCCATCCGCGTCACGGGCGCGCATCACATCCGCAAGAGCTACCCGATGTTCTTCCGCCACCTGGAAGCGCTCGGGGCGCGTTTCGAGTACCCGGAAGCCACGCGCGCCTGAGCCCCCAGCGGGCCCCCTTCTTGCACCGCGTTCAGGATGCGCGGGGGAGGGCGCGCGGCCTTCCTATGCTGTGGGTCAGTTCCTCACACGTCCCGTTTCAGGAGGCGCAGCATGATGCAAGGTTCCCCGGACATCGTCGGTGATTCCCCCGCCTGGCTGAGTTTCATCTGGATCGCGTTCACGACCGCGCTGGGCCTGATGCTGCTGGGCATCTACTTCATCCCGGTGGACTGGTGGGTGAAGGGGTACCTGTACATGGGCACGCTGTTCCTGACCGCCAGCACCCTGACCCTCTCCAAGAGCCTGCGCGACCGGCACGAGCACGAGCGGCTCGTGAACCGCGTCAAGAGCGCCCGCACCGAGCAGGTGCTCAGCAAATTCGATACCTGACCTGTGGCGTGCACTCGCCTCGCCTCGCGGCGTGACCTGCGGCCTGTGAAGCCGCGCTTGAGCGCGCCGGTATGCCGGGCTCATGAGCCGCTGGTCTGCTGGGAGCATGCCCTCAATCCGACTGGCTTTCCCGGCGGCGCTGGCCGCCACGACCCTCGCTCTGCTGGGGACCGGCTGCGCGCAGAGCAGCACGGGCGCGGCGCAGAGCTTCAAGGTGCCCGCCGGCTTCCAGGTGAACCTGTACGCGGACGGGTTCAAGAAACCGCGTTTCATGGTGGTGGCCAGCAACGGGGACGTGCTGCTCAGCGACACGGGGGCCGGGACCGTCTACGTCCTGCCGGACCGCAACCGTGACGGCAAGGCGGACGGCAAGCAGGTGTTCGCCAGCGGGCTGAACCAGCCGCACGGCCTCGCCATCCAGGGCGGGTTCCTGTACGTGGCGAACACGGACGGCGTGGTGCGCTTTCCCTACAGGGCCGGGGAGACGAAGGCCAGCGCCGCGCCCACGAAACTGGTGGACCTGCCGGGCGGCGGCGGGCACTCCACCCGCACCGTGGAGTTCGGCCCGGACGGCCGGATGTACGTGTCGGCGGGCAGCACCTGCAACGTCTGTGAGGAGAGCGACCCGAAACGCGCCGCGATCTGGGTGTACGACGCCGACGGGAAAAACGGCAAGCCCTACGCGACGGGCCTGCGCAACGCGGTGGGCCTGGAGTGGTTCGGCGGGCAGCTGTACGCCACGAACAACGGCCGCGACCAGCTGGGCGACGACCTCCCACCCGAGGGGTTCTACAAGGTCAAGCAGGGCGGGTTCTACGGCTGGCCGTACTGCTACACCACCCAGCCCGGACAGGCGCAGGTGTGGGACAAGGACTTCGGGCGCAAGTCGGCCGACACCTGCAAGGCCGCCACGCCCGCTTTCGCCCTGACAACCGCGCACTCCGCGCCGCTGGGACTGGCGTTCTACACCGGCAAGACCTTCCCCGCCGCGTACCGCGGGCAGATGTTCGCAGCGCTGCACGGCAGCTGGAACCGCAGCGAGAAGAGCGGGTACAAGGTGATTACCGTCGATCCGCAGAGCGGGAAGGTCACGGACTTCATGACCGGCTTCCTGCGCGGGCAGACCGTGGTGGGCCGCCCGGTGGACCTCGCGGTGGCCGCCGACGGCTCGCTGCTGCTGACCGACGACGGCGAGGGCCGTGTCTGGCGGATCCAGGCCCGCTGACCCGCCCCCTTCCGGTGAGTCGCAGCGGGGGGCTGTCCAGCCGGGTGGATTTTCTGTGCTGGAGTGCGGGTTCAGGATCACGCGGGGCGCGGTACACTGGAGGGCGTGTTTGTTCATGCCGTGAAGGTCATTCCGTCCCGCCCGCACGGCTGGACGCCTGAAACGGGCGTCCCGGTGCACGCATGAAACTCAGCCGCCTGCCGCCCGGCTTCGCGCTCGACACCGCAGCGCAGGGCCTCGCGCTGCGTGAGGAGGCCGTCACCGACGTGCGCCGCGAGTGGACGGACGACGGCTGGCACGCCGAGGCGACCGTCACCGACGCGGGCGTGCCCTACCACGCCACGGTGGACCTGCTCCCGCCGCCCGACCCGCAGCTGCGCGGCAGCTCCTGCACCTGCGGCCGCTACCGCTGCCGCCACGTGGCGGCGCTCGTGCTGGCGACCGACCCGCCCCCGGGCCGCGTCCCGCCCCGCGGGAGGTGGGCGAGGGCGGCGGCCCCCCGGCGCCCGCCGAGGAACCGCTGGACGCCCGCACCCAGCAGTGGCTGGCGTCCTTCACGGACACCCGCAGCCCCAGCCGCGGCCGCCAGTTCGAGTTGCGCTACGTGCTGCGCTTCCTGCCGCCCGGATCGTCGGCGGGGGGGCGGCGCGTGGCGCTGCAACTCCTGCGCGTGCCGCTGCGCGGCGAGCAGCCGGACGTGAAGGGCGCCGAGCGCTACCCGATGCCCCGTAACCTCAGCAGCGCGCCCGCGTTCGTGCGCCGCGACTCGAACCTGCTGCGCCTGCTGGAGATGGCCACCACCGCCACCCACGAGCCCGGCCGCTGGCAGGAGGAACTGCACGCCCTGACCGACCACCCGGCGGCGGACCTGCTGCTGGAGCACCTGCTGGGCAGCGGCCGCCTGTGCTGGGAGCGGCCCGAGCAGCCCCTCACGCGCGGCCCCGACCTGAGCGGGCAGCTGGCGTGGCTCAGTGACCCGCGCGGCGCGCAGACCCCCGCCGTGCACCTCCCGGACGCGCCGGACGCGCAGCTGCTTCCTGTCGCGCCCCCGTGGGCGGTGCGGCCCACGGCCCTGACCCTCTCGCGCGTGCAGACCGACGCCCCCGCCGAGGTCACCGCCCGGTTCCTGTCCGGCCCGGTGCTGCCCCCCGCGCAGGCCGTGGCGCTGGCCCACGCGATCACCGCCTCGGGCCTGAACCTGCCCATCCCGCAGACCGTGCAGGTCCGCGAGGAACGCCTGCCGTACACCCCGCAGCTGCACCTGCTGGCTCGCGAGGCCACCCACCACGCCTTCAGCGGCGCCCGGCATACGGTCACGCTGCCGCTGGCGGAACTCCGGCACGCCTACGCGGGCCTGACCGTCCCCGACGACCACGCGGGCACCGGCCCCGCCGTGTTCCGGGGCGGCGTCCTGACCCGCGTCACCCGCGACCCGGCCGCGGAACGGGAGGCGGCGCACACCGTCGCCCTGAGCGGCTTCATGCTCCTCGACGACGCCTACGGCCACGAGTACACCGTTCCCGGTGGAGACCACCTCCTCACCCTCGGGGACGACGACGCCTGGATGGAGTTCATGCGCGCGGGCCGCGCCGACCTGGAAGCGCAGGGCTTCACCATCCACGTCCACCCCGAGTTCCCGCTGAACTTCGCGGAGATCACCGACTGGTACGGCGAGACCGACGATTCGCACGGAGGCTGGTTCACCCTCGACCTGGGCATCGTCGTGGACGGCCAGCGCCTCAGCCTTATCCCCATCCTGGCCGACCTGATCGCCCGCCAGCCGCAGCTGTTCACCCCAGAAGCCCTGGCGGAACTCAAGGACGACGAGGTCCTGCACGCCTCCCTCGGCGACGGCCGCCGCGTCGCGCTGCCCGCCGGGCGCGTCCGGGCCATCCTGGGCGTCCTCGTGGAACTCAACCTCCGCGACCTGCCCCCCGGCCCCCTGCGCCTTCCACTCCTCGACGCGGCCCGCGTCGCCCAGCTGGAGGAAGCCGTGCAGGCCCGCTGGCTCGGCGCCGAGCGCCTGCTCGACCTGGGCCGCCGCCTGCGGGACTTCAGGGGCGTGCAGGACATCACCCCCCCGCAGGGCCTGCGCGCCGACCTGCGCCCCTACCAGCGCCAGGGCGTCGCGTGGCTGCAGTTCCTGCGCGAGTACGGCATGGGCGGCATCCTCGCAGACGACATGGGCCTGGGCAAGACGGTGCAGACCCTGTCGCACCTGCTGCTGGAGAAGGAATCCGGCCGCGCGGACCGGCCCAGTCTGGTGATCGCGCCGACCAGCGTGATCGGCAACTGGCAGGCCGAGGCCGCGAAGTTCACGCCGGACCTGCGGGTGCTGACCCTGCACGGCAAGGACCGCCGCGCGCAGTTCGCGCTGATCCCTGAGCATGACCTGATCCTCACGACGTACCCGCTGCTGCCGCGCGACATCACGGAACTGGGGGCCTTCGAGTACCACCTCGTGATCCTCGACGAGGCGCAGAACATCAAGAACACCCGCACGGCCGCCGCGAAGGCCGCCGGGAGCCTCAGCGCCCGCCACCGCCTCGCGCTGACCGGCACGCCGCTGGAAAACCACCTGGGCGAACTGTGGTCGCAGTTCAACTTCCTCGCGCCGGGCCTGCTGCACGACGAGAAGACCTTCCGCGAGCTGTACCGCACGCCCATCGAGAAACGCGGCGAAGCGTCCCGGCGTCAGGCGCTCGCCGCGCGCGTGCGCCCGTTCATCCTGCGGCGCGAGAAACGCGACGTGGCGCGCGAACTGCCCCCCAAGACCGAGATCCCGGTGCGCGTCACGCTGGACGGCGACCAGCGCGACCTGTACGAGACGGTGCGCGTCACGACCGAGACCCGCGTCCGCGAGGAACTGCGCGCGCGCGGACTGGCCCGCAGCACCATCGCCATCCTCGACGCCCTGCTCAAGCTGCGGCAGGCGGTCACCGACCCCCGCCTCGTGAAACTCGACGCGGCGCGCGGCGTGCAGAACAACGCCAAGTTCGACTGGCTCCAGGCGCACCTCCCCCAGATGATCGAGGAGGGCCGCCGCGTCCTGATCTTCAGCGGCTTCGCCACGCTGCTGCGCCACCTCGAGGACTGGCTGCGCGAGCAGCGCATCCCGTACTCCATGATCACCGGCAGCACCCAGGACCGTCAGGGTCAGATCGACGCCTTCCAGAACGGCAAGACCCACGTCTTCCTGATCACCCTGAAGGCCGGGGGCGTGGGCCTGAACCTCACGGCGGCCGACACCGTCATCCACTACGACCCCTGGTGGAACCCGGCCGCCGAGGAGCAGGCCACCGACCGCGCGTACCGCATCGGGCAGGACAAACCGGTGTTCGTGTACAAGCTGATCGCCGCCGGCAGCGTCGAGGAACGCATCCTCGACCTCCAGGCCCGCAAGGCGTCCCTGGCGCGCGGCATTCTCGACGGGGGCCTCAGCGACGCCACGCAGCTGACGCCCGCCGACCTCGACCGGCTGTTCGCGCCGCTGGAGGACGAGGAGGACGGCGACCTCACCGAACGGGCCGGGGTGGCCGGATAGGCCCGCCCCATTCCCGCTGTTCCATTCCAGAGGGTCGCCCTGCGCGGCCCTCTTCTCTGTGCTTTCACGGCAGAATTCAGAGGTCTTCAAGGGTATGCTCAATCCCTCTGAGTTGAGCGGAGCGGGCACCTGAGACAGCGGTTGGAAGTGGAGCCCTGGGGTGTGCCCTGGGCCCCTCGATGGAACTGGAAACCGCTGTCACAGCCGGCGCGGCGGTCACGCGCCGGGCACGCCGTGGTCACGGGCACTGGCGTGTCATGGGGCCGGGCTCCAGGGAGGCGGTGCGTTCCCGCCTCCGGGTTCACGGGGCCCGGGGGACTGACCATGAGTACCGTCCTGACTGCCGCTGCCCTCCGCTTCACGGCGGCCGCCGCGCTGCTGCTCGCACCGCCCGCCTGGGAACGCCTCTGGCCCACCGATCTATGGACCGCGCCGGGGTACCTCGTGTGGCTGCTGGAGGCCATGCCCGCCGGCGACGCGCCACCCGACAACCTGCCCCTGGCTGATTTAGGGGAGAACTGCCCCACCGACGACTCCTGCGCCGGAACGGGGGAGAGGTGACCCCGCACGGACGATGAAAAACCCCCTGCCCACAGGGGGCAGGGGGCGTTGGGGCGAGGAACCTTAGTTGGTGTAGGTGACGTTCTCGTTGACGACGCCGGGGCGGGTGTCGTCGTAGCTGCGGTTGCCGGTCACGGAGTCCGTGCTGGTGCTGCCCTCGCCGTACTTCTCGAGGGTGCGCTCGTCGGCGACCTGCATGTCCCGCACCGTCTGGAGGCCCGTCCCGGCGGGAATCAGCTTCCCGAGGATGACGTTCTCCTTCAGGCCGATCAGGTCGTCGACTTGGCCCTTCATGCTGGCCTCGGTCAGCACGTGGGTGGTGTGCTGGAAGCTCGCGGCGGACAGCCAGCTCTTGGTGGTCAGGCTGCTCTTGGTGATGCCCAGCAGGACGGGCTTCCAGGAGCTGGGGGTCTGGCCTTCCCCGAGCAGGTCATTGGCCTGATCGACTTCCCAGCGTTCCACGGTCTGCCCTTCGAGCAGTTCGGTGTCGCCGCCGTCGGTGATCTCGACCCAGCGGAGCATCTGGCGCACGATGACTTCGATGTGCTTGTCGTGCACCTTCACGCCCTGGCTGCGGTACACGCGCTGCACTTCTTCCACCAGGTAGCGCTGGGCGGCGTCGGTGTCCTTGTACAGCAGGAGGTCGTGCGGGTTGATGGCGCCGCGCGTGAGGGGCTGACCGGCTTCGACGCGGTCGCCGTCCTTGACGATCATGCGCAGGCCCTTGCTGATCTTCATGGCGGTCTTGCTGGAGTACTGGTCGTCGTCGGCCTCGATGCGCACGAGGTAGCGTTCCTCGTCTTCCTCGATGCGCACCACGCCGTCACGGTCGGCCACGGCCGCCGAGGTCTTGGGCTTGCGGGCTTCGAACAGTTCGATCACGCGGGGCAGACCCATGGTGATGTCCCCGCCGCCGCTGCCGGCGACCCCGCCGGTGTGGAAGGTGCGCATGGTGAGCTGCGTGCCGGGCTCGCCGATGGATTCGGCGGCGACGACGCCGACCGCTTCGCCCATGCTGACGGGTTTGGCCTGCGAGAGGTCGTAGCCGTAGCACTTCTGGCACACGCCGCTCTTGACGCGGCAGTTCAGGGGCGTGCGGATGAACACGCTCTGGAGGGCCTTGGCGTTCTTGGTGATCGCCTTGACGTCTTCCAGGGAGAGCATCTCGCCCGCTTCGATGGTGCGCCCGTCGACCTCGACCGCGTCGGACAGGGTGCGGCCGTAGATGCTGGTCTCGATCTCGCTGCTCTTGCGGGTGCGCCACTCGCCGGTGCGCTCGTCGGTCGCGCCCAGGGGCATGACGGTGTAGTCGGTGGTGCCGCAGTCCACGTCGCGCACGACGACTTCGTGGGCCACGTCGACCAGTTTGCGGGTCAGGTAGCCGGAGTCGGCGGTACGCAGCGCGGTGTCCGCGCCACCCTTACGGGCGCCGTGGGTGGAGATGAAGTATTCCAGCACCGACAGACCCTCGCGGAAGCTGGCGCGGATCGGCACTTCGATGGTGCTGCCGTCGGGGCGGGCCATCAGGCCGCGCATTCCGGCGAGCTGCGTGATCTGCTGCGCGTTACCACGGGCGCCGGAGAGGCTCATGATCCACAGGGGGTTGAAGGGGTAGTTCTTGCCGAAGTTGTCGAACATGGCGTTCTTGACTTCGTCCTTCGTGTCGTTCCAGAGCTGCACGACCTGCTTGTAGCGCTCTTCTTCGGTCATGAAGCCGAACTCGAAGTTCTGCTCGATCTCGGCGACCTTGGCGTCCGCTTCGGCCAGGATCTCGGTCTTGGCGGGCGGGATGACGATGTCGTCGATGCCGATGGTGATGCCGGAGGTCGTGGAGAGCTTGAAGCCCGCGTCCTTCAGGCCGTCGAGCAGCCCGGCGGTCGCCTCGATCCCGAGGTGCTTGAAGCACGCCATGACCATGTCCTTGAGGTGGTCCTTCTCGTAGGCGGTCTCGAGGTTCACGAGGGTGTCCACGAGGTGCGCCTGCATGCCCAGGGCTTCCTGCACGATCCGGCGGAACATCACGCGGCCCGCGCTGGTGTCGTAGGTGACGCCGTTCAGGCGGATGCGGACGTAGTCCTGGTGGTCGATCTCGCCGCGTTCGACGGCCATGACGGCCTCGTCGGGGTTGCTGAAGATGTACTTCAGGCGGCCGGGACTGGTCTCCTGACCGGCCACGACGATCGGGCTGTTCAGCGCGACCTTCCCGCCTTCGAGGGCGGCCAGGGCGGCCTGCTCGTCGGCAAATTCGCTGCCCGCGCCGAGGTTGTCCTTGCGCAGCAGGGTCAGGGTGAAGATCCCCAGGATGATGTCGCGGCTGGGCTTGACGTTCGGCTCGCCGTTCGCGGGGGACAGCAGGTTGTGCGCGCTGAGCATCTGGATGCGCGCCTCGGCCTGCGCCTGGGCGCTCAGGGGGACGTGGATGGCCATCTGGTCGCCGTCGAAGTCGGCGTTGAAGGCTTCACAGACCAGCGGGTGCAGCTGGATGGACTGACCTTCCACCAGCACCGGCTCGAAGGCCTGGATGCCCAGTCGGTGCAGGGTGGGCGCGCGGTTGAGCAGCACGACCTTGTCCTCGATGACCTCTTCCAGGGCGTCCCAGACGCTGTCGCGGGTGTCGCGGTAGCGTTCGAGCATCTTGCGGGCCTGCTTGATGTTCGTGACCTCGCCCTTCTCCTCGAGCACCTTGAACAGGAAGGGCTTGAAGAGTTCGAGCGCCATGCGCTTGGGCACCCCACACTGGTGGAGTTTCAGCTGCGGGCCGACCACGATCACGCTTCGGCCGGAGTAGTCCACGCGTTTACCCAGCAGGTTCTGGCGGAAGCGGCCCTGTTTCCCTCCGAGCAGGTCGGTCAGGGAGCGCAGGGACCGGTCGGAGCCGGGGTTCGTGACGGGGCTGCCGCGGCGGCCGTTGTCGATCAGGGCGTCCACCGCTTCCTGAAGCATGCGCTTCTCGTTGCGGATGATCATGTCCGGCGCGCCCTGGCTCATGAGCTTCTTCAGGCGGTTGTTGCGGTTGATCAGGCGGCGGTACAGGTCGTTCAGGTCCGAGGTCGCGAAGCGGCCGCCGTCCACCTGCACCATTGGGCGCAGGTCCGGGGGCATGACCGGCACGGTGTTCAGGATCATCCAGCTGGGGTGGTTGCCGCTGCGCTTGAACGCGCGGGTCACTTCCAGGCGCTTGCGGGCCTTGGCGCGCTTGTGGCGGCTGGAGTCCTTCATCATCTCGTTCAGCTCGACTTCCAGCTCGTCGAGGTTCAGGTCGTCGAGCAGTTCCTTGACGGCCTCGGCGCCCATCTTGGCGTCGAAGTCGTAGGACTCGATGACGCGCACCTGCTTGCGCACGAGGTCGATCTCGATGCGGCCGCTGATCTCGCTGCGCAGGTCGCCGCCGTCGGCGAGTTCGTCACCGGGCTCGACACGGTCACCGTTCACGACGAGGGGCTCGTCGTTGTACGCGTAAACCTTCGCCTTGCTGACGATGATGCTGGCGGGGTTGTGCAGGGTGATGGTCCCGTCGGCGTCCGCGACGATCTCCTCTTCCTTGTCGATCGCGCCCACGACCTTCTGGCCCTTCTTGACCTCGCTGCCGTCCCCGATCAGGACGTGCATGGTGGGGTTGATGGGGTACTCGGCGCGGCGCGTCCAGTGCGCCGTGACCTGCACGTCGCCCTTCTTCTTGGGGAAGGTGACGCCCGACAGGCGGCTGTCGCGGCTGACGCGCAGGCGGGTGCCCGAGGCGGCGTCGGCCAGGGTAGCGCCGGCCTCGATAATCTCGCCGTGCACGACCTGCACGTTCATGCCGTGCGGGATGTACACGCGGGCCAGGACTTCACCGCTGGGGGTGCCTTCCTCGTCCACGCCCTCGCGCAGCTCGACCATGACGCTGTCCTCGCCCATCTCGTGCAGCACGACGGTGCCGTCTATGGGCGCGGTGATCGTGACGTCGCTTTCCAGTTCGGCGAGGATCTCACCGGCGCGGAAGGTGTCCTGCTCGACCAGCGCCTCGGCGGGCACGGGCAGGGTCGCCTCGACTTCCTCGCTGTACGCGATGATCGCGCGGCGGGGGAAGCGGTACTGCGCCAGGCCGTCCATCTTGCTGACGACGTTGCCGCCCAGGATCTGGCCGCGCGTGACGTACTCGCCGTCGCGGATCTCGGCGTCGGTGCCGTTGGGGATGGAGTACGTTTCCTGACGGCCGAAGCGCAGTTCACGGTACTCGTCGTCGCTCAGCAGTTCGCCGCGCTTGAGGGGACGGCCGTCCTTCTGGGCGTTGCGGGGGTCGGTGACCAGGAAGGAGCTGAAGTACAGCACCTTCTCCAGCTGACCGGCCGAGAGGTCGAGCAGCGTGCCGATCTTGCTGGGCGTGTCCTTGACGTACCAGATGTGCGCGGCGGGCGTCGCGAGGTCGATGTGACCCATGCGGTAGCGGCGCACCTTGCTGCTCGTGACTTCCACGCCGCAGCGCTCGCAGACCTTGCCCTCGTAGCGCTGACGCTTGTACTTCCCGCAGGCGCACTCGTAGTCCTTCTGCGGCCCGAAGATGCGCTCGTCGAACAGACCCTCGCGCTCGGGTTTCAGGGTGCGGTAGTTGATGGTTTCGGGCTTTTCAACCTCACCGAACGACCACTCGCGGATCTTCTCCGGGCTGGCGATGGCGATACGAACTTTGTTGAAATCTTTCATTGAGACTCCTGGGTTGGGAGGCTTGGACCGGGTGTCCAAGGGTCTGAAGGTCTAGGGCTTTTTCTCTTCGACGTTCCGACCCTTGGACGGCGCGCATCAGCGCGCCTTAGCGCTTGGGCATCATGCCTTCGAAGATGTCGACGGCCTTGTCGCCGTTGTCGAGCACTTCGACGTCGAGGCCCAGCGAGTGGAGTTCCTTGACGAGCACCTTGAACGACTCGGGGATGGTGCTGCCCGAGACTTCCTCGCCCTTGACGATGCTCTGGTACGCGGCGTCGCGGCCGTCGATGTCGTCGGACTTGATGGTGAGCATTTCCTGCAGGACGTGCGCGGCGCCGTACGCTTCGAGCGCCCACACTTCCATTTCCCCGAAGCGCTGGCCGCCGAACTGGGCCTTCCCGCCGAGGGGCTGCTGGGTGATGAGGCTGTAGGGGCCGGTGGAGCGGGCGTGCAGCTTGTCTTCCACCATGTGGTACAGCTTCATGACGTACATGGTGCCGACCACGACGGGCCCGCTGATGGGTTCGCCGGTGCGGCCGTCGTACAGGACGCTCTTGCCGGTGCGGCTGAGTTCCATCTGGGACTTCTCGTAGTCGCCGCTGGTGTCGCTTATCACGCCGAGTTTCGCGGCGCGGTCGAGGACTTCCTGCTCGCGCTTGTCGAGTTCGAAGCCGTCGTCCTTGTTGCGCTGGATGCGTTCGGCGGCGGCCACTTCGAGCATTTCCTTGATGGTCGCTTCGGTGACGGAGTCGAAGACCGGAGTCTCGAACTTCTGCCCCGTGAGGCGCGCCACTTCACCCAGGTGGGTCTCGAGGATCTGCCCGAGGTTCATGCGCGAGGGCACGCCCAGGGGGTTGAACACGAGGTCAACGGGGGTGCCGTCTTCGAGGTAGGGCATGTCCTCGGGGGCCATGATCTTGGAGACCACGCCCTTGTTCCCGTGGCGGTTGGCGACCTTGTCGCCCACCTGCAGCTGGCGCTTCTGGGCCACGTACACGCGGACCATTTCACGCACGCCGGGCTTGAGGTCCACGCCTTCGTCGCCGCGGCGGAAGCGGACGGTCTTCACGACGATGCCGCCCTGACCGGACTGCACGCGCAGCGAGGTGTCCTTCACTTCGCGGGCCTTCTCACCGAAGATCGACCGCAGGAGGCGCTCTTCGGGGGTGGGTTCGGACTCGCCCTTGAAGCTGGTCTTGCCGACGAGGATGTCGCCGGGTTTGACTTCGGCGCCGACGCGGACGATGCCGTCCTCGTCGAGGTCGCGCAACGCGGCCTCACTGAGGCCGGGGATGTCGCGGGTGATCTTCTCGGGCCCGAGCTTGGTGTCGCGCGCCTCGATCTCGTCCTTCTCGATGTGCACCGAGGTGTAGAAGTCCTTGCGGACCAGACCCTCGCTGATGCAGATCGCGTCTTCGAAGTTGAAGCCGTCGAAGGGCATGATCGCGATGGTGATGTTCTGACCCAGCGCGAGGCGGCCGAGGTCGCTGGCGGGACCGTCGGCGATGACCTGACCGGCGCTCACCGTGTCACCGATGTCCACGATGGGGTGCTGGTCGAGGTTGGTGCCCTGGTTGCTGCGCGTGAAGCGCACGAGTTCGAAGGTGCGGACGTTGCCGGCGCTGTAGCCGATGGCGGGCGCGTCCTCGGTCAGGGTGACCTGGATGTTGCGCGCGTCCACGTACGTCACGCGGCCGGTCACGTCGCTCACGACGCTGGTGCCGCTGTCGGTCACCACGCGGCGCTCGACGCCGGTACCCACGGCGGGGCTGTCGGCGCGCACGAGCGGCACGGCCTGCGACTGCATGTTCGAACCCATGAGCGCGCGGTTGGCGTCGTCGTGCTCCAGGAAGGGAATCAGGGACGTGTTGATGGACACGATCTGCTTCGGGGACACGTCCATGTAGTCCACTTCTTCCGGGGTGTACCACAGGGGGTCACCCTTGCGGCGGGCCAGGACGCGCTCGTCACTGAAGGTACCGTCGTCGTTCAGGGGGCTGTTCGCCTGCGCGACGGTGTAGCGGTCCTCGATGTCGGCGGTCATGTAGATCACGTCGTCGCTGACGCGGCCGTTCTCGACCTTGCGGTACGGGGCCTCGATGAAGCCCAGGTCGTTCACCTTCGCGTAGGAGGCCAGCGAGGAGATCAGGCCGATGTTGGCGCCTTCGGGCGTCTCGATCGGGCAGATGCGGCCGTAGTGGGTACGGTGCACGTCGCGCACGTCGAAGCCGGCGCGTTCGCGGGTCAGACCGCCCGGCCCCAGCGCGGAGATACGGCGCTTGTGGCGCAGGTCCGACAGGGGGTTGGTCTGGTCCTTGAACTGGCTCAGCTGGCTGCGGCCGAAGAATTCGCGCATGGCCGCCACGATGGGGCGGTTATTCACGAGTTTCGTGGGGGTCGCGGCGTCAGGGTTGCCGAGCAGCATGCGCTCGCGCACGCCACGCGCCATGCGGCCCATGCCCACGCGCAGCTGGTCGGCGAGCAGTTCGCCCACGGTGCGCACGCGGCGGTTGCCGAGGTGGTCGATGTCGTCTTCGGCGACCACGACGTCGTGCATGGCGCCGTCCCCACCCTGCATGCTGACCGTCTCGCGGCCGTACTGCAGCGCCATCAGGTAGCGGATGGTGTCCACCAGACCGGCGTCGGTGAACTTGCCGTCCTCGAAGTTCAGCAGGGTGCGCTCTTCACGCTGCACGCCCAGCTTGGTGTTCATCTTGAAGCGGCCGGGTTCGCCCAGGTCGTAGCGGCGGGGGTCGGCCAGCAGCCCGTACAGGTACTGGATGGCCTTGTCGCGCTTGGGCGGATCGCCGGGGCGCAGCACCGTGAACAGGCGCAGCAGGGCCTCGTCGGCGCCCATGCCCGCGCTCTTGTCCTCGGGGAGTTCCATGTCCGGCTCGAACTCCGTGAACAGCGCCTTGAGGCTGGCGTCGTCGTAGCCCAGGACGCGCAGCAGCATCGCCACGGGGAACTTGCGCTTGTTGACCTTCATTTCCAGGATGCCGCCCGCGAACTCCAGTTCGATCCAGGGGCCGCGCTTGGGCATGGGGATGATCGCGCCGGTGTACATCTTCTTGATGCCCTTGTAGGACGAGGTGAAGTACACGCCGGGGCTGCGGTGGATCTGGGAGATGATCACGCGGTCGGCGCCGTTGATGACGAAGGAGCCGTCCTCGGTCATCAGGGGCAGGTCGCCCAGGAACACCTGGTCTTCCTTGATCAGGCCGCTGTCCTTGTGGATCAGCTGGAGCTTGGCGTACATGGGCGCCTGGTAGGTGACGTCCTTCTCGCGGCACTCCTCGGGGGTGTAGGGCGGCTCGCCCAGGCGGTACTCCAGGAAGTCCAGCACCAGACCGGTGCTGCGGCCCTTCTCGGTCTCGTCAATGGGGAAGACTTCCTTGAAGGCACTCTGGAGGCCCACGTTTTCACGCTGGTCGGGCGCTTTGTCGGCCTGCAGGAAGGCCCTGAAGGAGTTCACCTGAATCTCGGTCAGGTTGGGAAGCGGAATCACGTCCGCGATGTCACCGAATCGCTCGATGCGGGGTCCTTTACCGGTCAAACTCATGTCCACCTCGCACGCCCTCTTGTTGATTCCCGCGTCTTTCCGGGGTGGAGAAACGACGCGTCCGGGAAGCGCGGCCCCCTGTGTGGTGCGGGCGCGTTCCCTGAAAAGTGAATTAGTTTTGCAGACCCGTTCGCCGCAAAGAACTCCTGGCCCGACCCATCATGGTCAGCACAGAGCAGTATACGCCCGTCCGGCATGACCGGTCAACGGGCGCCGCCACACAAAGCGGGCGTGGGTGATGGCGCGAAGTATGCCGCATGGCCCGGCCCCGAATCAATCCACCCCGACCCTCAGGCGCACTTCACGAAACGGGCAGGATTCTCCCTGCGCGCCCCGTAGCATGAGGGCGTGGACGCCCTTGCCCCCTACCTGCCGCTGATCTACACCATCCTGCGCGGTCTGGCCCTGATCGGCCTGATTCACGCGATCGTCACGCGGCAGCAGGTGTACTGGATCGTCATGCTGCTGTTCGGCGCGCTGTTCGGCGGCCTGTTCGGACTGGCGTTCGCCGCGGTGTACACCTTCATGGTCCTGATCCCCGCCGCGCGCGGGGGCGGCCGCGTGGCCGGGCAGGCCGTGGCGCGCGGCGTCGAGGCCCTCAAACCCCTGGACACCCGCATCCGCGAGGCGCAGACCCGCCTGGATGAGAGCGATACCCTCCAGCACCGCGCCGACATGGCCGCCCTGCAGGCCCGCGCGGGCCGCCCGGACGACGCGCAGGCCACCCTCGCGCCCCTGCTGAGCGGCATCTACGCCGACGATCCGGTCGTGCTGCTCACCAGCGCCGAACTGGACCTTGCCCGCAGTGATTTCAGCGCCGCCGAGGACAAACTCACCCGCGTGGACCTGCGCACCAGCGCCGCCACCCGCACCCGCACCCTGACGCTCCTCGCGCAGGCGCAGGACGCCCAGGGCAAACCCGACGCCGACCAGACCTACCGTGAGGCCATTACGGGCGCCACCACCGAGGAACCCCGCGCCCGCTACGCCGCGTACCTGATCCGCCAGGGCCGCGCCGCCGACGCCCGCACCCTGCTCGACCAGATCGCCAAGACCGAGTCCCGCGCCACGAACCTCTATAGACGCCAGGAACGCGAGTGGTTCCAGATGGCCGCAGGACTCAGGAAAGAGCTGAAGTGATCGCCGCGCCGGTCTATCTGTACGACCCGCCCAGCCCGCCGCAGCCTGCCCGGATCCGGCGGGTGGACGGTGCCGAGACGCGCTGGACGCTGCCCCTTCCCGCCGATCTGACCCGGCAGTCCGCGCAGCTGGGGCTGGGGGGGCTGTGGATCAGTCTGTGCCCTGCGGGAGGCGTCATCGCGGCGCCGCTGTGCGAGACGTGGCAGATCAACCCGCAGACCGGTGAGCGGCTGAACAGCTGGCCGGGTGAACTGTGGACCGCGCAGGCCGACGCAGTGGTGCTCGTCACCGACCGCTCCCGCTCCTTCGACGCTCTGGAGGTGTTCACCTTCCAGGCGACCGTCGTGCAGGCCGCCGGGTCGCGCGCCGTGACCGGTCAGCTCAGCGCCCGGCCCGACTGCGGAGGCTTCGACGTGCTCGGCCTGCGTTGGGTGGGGGAGACCCTGCGCCTGAGCGCCCGCGACAGTTGCGGCCTCTGGAAAAAGCAGTTCGGAGGGACGCCCTGACGGCACCGGATCGGGCCGTGGTCGTGGTGACCCAACTGAGTGAGTCCCGCGTGCCCGTCGGCGTGACCGGAGCAGGGGGAGTGGGTGTACCTCGCGCGGGAAGGCGGGTGGTCGTCGCTGACGGACTCGTCCCCGATCATTCTGGTCACGGTGGTGCAGCAGGGGGCCGCATTTGATGCCAATCTGCGGCGCCGTCTGGTCGCCGTGGGTCTCACCCCATCACTGGCGGCTACCTTCCCGGTTGATTCGAGTATCCGGCTGGGTCTGACCTGGCCCACGGAGTTCTGGCAGCAGGCGGCGCTGGACTGGCTGGAGCGCGAGGGGCGTGCTGAGGCGTTTCTGCCTGAACTGGAGGCCCTCGTGCATACAGGCGGGACGCAGCGGATCCGTCATACGGCCCGGCGACTGGGACGGTCGGCCCGACAGCAGACACGCGAATAGGCCATCTTTATTACCCGGATAATATTGCCTCCTCGCAATTCACCCGGGTAATATCGGTGCATGGAAACCGAAGCGACCTTCACCACCTTCGACGGGCCCACCCGCCGTCTGACCGCGCCCCTCGCGGCCACCCTCACCCTGCTGCATGCCGGGCCACGCGCGGGCCGGCTGACGTTCGACGACCGCACCGGCCGGAGCGTGGACTTCGACCTGAGCGGCACCCTGGAGGAGGTGCTGGCCCGCCACCTGCCACCCGAGCCGCGCAGCGGGCCGGGCCGTCCGAAACTGGGGGTCGTGTCGCGTGAAGTGTCGCTGCTGCCCCGGCACTGGGAGTGGCTGGAACGCCAGCGCGGCGGGGCGTCGGCGGCGCTGCGCCGCCTGATCGACGAGGCCCGCAAGGCCGACCCGGACGGCGAGCGCCGCGCCCAGGCTCAGGCCGCCGCCGACCGCTTCCTGGGCGCGGTGGGCGGGGACCTGCCGGGCTTCGAGGCTGCCACCCGCGCCCTGTACGCCGGGCAGCGCGCCGCGTTCGAGGCCGCGCTGGCCGCGTGGCCGCCGGACGTCCGCACCCACGCTCTGTACCTCGCCGCTCCTGCGCTGGAGGAAGCGTGAAGCACACGCCCCGGCCGGGCATCTACCGCGTGCGGCACCTCGCGTCGGGCCGCAGCCTGCTGGGCGGCAGCGTGGACGCCCCCGCCTACCTGAACCGGGTCCGCTTCGAGTTACAGCTGGGGACGCACCGCACGCCCGCCCTTCAGCGAGACTGGACGCAGGACGGCCCGGACGCCTTCACGTTTGAGGTGCTGGATGACCTGAAGCCCGATCTGGCCGGCCGGGTGTCGCCGGACGACCTGAAGGAGTTGCTCGCGCTATGGCAGGAAAAACTGAACTGGTCCCCCCAGCAGGCATACTGACCGCCCGGACGCCCGCCGCCGAGCTGACGGTCCTGTCCAGCCACCCGGAAGCCGGGGTGCGGGCCGGGGTGGCGCGGCACCCGAATACGCCCGCCTCGGTCCTGGGCGCTCTGACGCCCGACTTCCCGCAGGAGGTCCTGGCGAACCCGGCCCTCCCGCTGCTGCGGCTGGCCGACCCGCACCTGCTGCGCGGCTGGCCCGACGCGGCCTTCCACGCCCTGCTGCGCCGACCGGACGTCCCCGCCTGGGTGAGGACGCACCTGATCCGGCACGGGCGAACGGAACTGCTCATCCCGCTGGCGCAGCACGCCGCGCTGACGGAGGCAGAGGTCCTGACCCTGGCGCGGCACGCGGCGTGGCTGGTCCGAGCCCGGATCGCCGCGCGGCCCGCCCTGCCCCCGGACCTGCTGGCCGCTCTGGCCGCCGACCCGGATTACGGTGTGAGGCTAGCTGTCGCGTCCCGCCCGGCCCTACCTGCGGGTGTGGCGGCGCTGCTGCGGCAGGACACCTCGCGCTTCGTGCGGCAGGTCGCCGAGCAGACCCATGGCCCCGCGACCCCCGTGGATCGGCCGGTCTAGGGCTACACTGGCAGAGGAAGGGAGCCGCCGGTTCTCGTTCCTCCGATCGGGAATCACGTTCACCGTCTCCCTTCTGGAGGCAGGTATGACGGGAAAGACTGCTGCTCAACTCGTCCAGGAAGCTCGGCAGCGTGTGGAGAACCTCACCGTGGATCAGGTCGCCCGCGAAGTGCAGGCCGGGGACGCCCTGCTCGTGGACATCCGCGAGCCCGGTGAGGCGCAGCAGGACGGTGTGATTCCCGGAGCGGTGGCCGCGCCGCGCGGCATGCTGGAATTCTGGGCGGACCCCAGCAGCCCCTACCACCGTCAGGAGTTCAGCCCGGAGCGGCGCGTCATCCTGCACTGCGCGTCCGGCGGGCGCTCGGCCCTGGCAGCCGATACCCTGCGGCAGATGGGCTACGGCCGGGTCGCGCATCTGGACGGCGGGATCCGGGCCTGGGCGCAGGCGGGTCAACCGGTCAACCGGCCCGAAGCCTGAGGCCAGGCGCATGAAAAACCCCCAGCCGCGGCTGGGGGTTGCACTCCCGGTGAGGGGGGACTTACTTGAGTTCGACCTTGGCGCCGGCAGCTTCCAGCTGGGCCTTGATCTTCTCGGCGTCGTCCTTGCTGGCGCCTTCCTTCAGCACGCCGCCCTTCTCGCTCATGTCCTTGGCTTCCTTGAGGCCCAGGCCGGTGATGGCGCGGATTTCCTTAATGACGTTGATCTTGCTCGCGCCGGCGTCCACCAGGACGACGTCGAACTCGGTCTTCTCTTCAACGGCGGCGGCGGGGCCAGCGGCGGGGCCGGCGGCGACGGCGGCGGTCACGCCCCAGGTTTCCTTCAGACCGTCGATGAGGTCCGCGAGTTCCATGATGGTGAGGGTGCCGAGCTGGTCGATCAGAGCCTGTTTGTCGTAAGCCATGTTGTATTCCTCCGGAATTGAAGTGGGTGGTGCGCGCCTGGGCTCAGCCCGGACGCAGGGCCGGGTTTAGGCCTGGCCTTCGAGTTTTTCTTTGTACGCTTCGAGGATGCCCACGAAGTTGCTGAGGTGGGCGCTGAGCACGCCGACCAGTTCGCCCTGCAGGCTCTGCTTGCTGCCGAGGCTGGCGAGACGTTCCACAACTTTCACGTCCACGCGGTTGCCTTCGACGAAGCCGGCTTTCACGGCGGGGATGCCCTTGTCGTTGCTCTTGGCGGCGTCGCTGAGGGCCTTGGCCACTCCGGCGGGGTCGTCCTGAGCCACGACGATGGCGCTAGGGCCCTTGAGGGCGTCCGCGAAGTCGCGGCCGCCGTCCTGGAGGGCCAGGTTGATCAGGGTGTTCTTGGCAACGATGAGCTGCCCGCCCTTCTCGCGGATGTCTTTGCGCAGTTTACCCAGCTGGCCGGCGGTCAGGCCCTGGTAGTCGACGACGTAGAACGTCTCGACGCCCGTGAGGCTGCCTTTCAGGCTGCTGAGGGTCTGCTGGTTCTTTTCGTTCGCCACGCAGTACCTCCTTGGTGGGAACGAGGTCCAGGTGCACGGTCGCGCCCTGGCAACTCGGCGGGCTGTTTAAACCTGGCAAGGGTCCCCGCTGTCTTTGGTGCCTGAGAAGAAACGTATTGGAAAGGTGCGAGGTGCACCGGGGTGCCGATAAGAAGTGCTGATGGGTGAAGGTTGATGATCAATGGATGGTTCTGTCAACCATCAACCTTTCCCTATCAACGGCCCTGATCAGGCGTTGCTGCCGCCGCTGAGGGTCAGCTGGATGCTGGGGCCCATGGTGGTGGTCAGGTACGCGCTGCGCAGGAACACGCCCTTGGCGCTGCCGGGCTTGGCGGCTTCGAGGGCACTGATCAGCGCGCCGTAGTTGGCGCTGAGGTTGCCGGGTTCGAAGCTGGCCTTGCCGATGGGGGCGTGCACGACGCCGGTCTTGTCGTTACGGAACTCGATGCGGCCGGCCTTGAGGCCCTTGACCATACCGGTCACGTCGGGGCCGACGGTGCCGCTCTTGGGGTTGGGGAGCAGGCCGCGGGGCCCGAGCAGACGCGCGAGCTTCTGGCCGACCTGGGCCATCATGTCGGGGGTGGCGACGACGGCGTCGAAGTCCATGAACCCACCGGCGATGCGCTCGATCAGTTCGTCGCTGCCGACCACGTCGGCGCCGGCGGCCTCGGCGGCCTGCACGTTGTCACCCTTGGTGATCACGGCGACGCGCACGGTGCGGCCGGTGCCGTGGGGCAGGGCGACGGTGCCACGCACGTTCTGGTCGCTCTTGCGGGGGTCGATGCCCAGGCGGAAGTGCACTTCGACGGTCTCGTCGAACTTCGCGTTGGCGATGTCCTTGACCAGCGCGGCGGCCTCGTCGATGGTGTACTGCTTGCTGCGGTCGACCTTGGCGGTCAGCGCCTGGTAACGCTTGCCGTGCTTAGGCATTGGGGGCCCCCTCGATGGTCACGCCCATGGAGCGGGCGGTGCCGGCGACGGTGTTCGCGGCGGCTTCGACGCTGCCAGCGTTCAGGTCGGGCATCTTCGTCTTGGCGATTTCCAGCACCTGCTCCCAGTTCAGCTTGCCGACCTTGGCCTTGTTGGGGGTCGCGCTGCCCTTGGCCAGACCTGCGGCCTTGCGGATCAGGTAGCTCATGGGAGGGGTCTTGGTGATGAAGGTGAAGGAACGGTCGGCGTAGATGGTGATCTCGACGGGGATGATCGCGTCACCCTTATCGGCCGTCTGCGCGTTGAACGCCTTCGTGAACTCCATGATGTTCGCGCCGTACTGACCGAGCGCGGGACCCACGGGGGGGCCGGGGTGGCCTTGCCCGCCGGGAGCTGCAGTTTGACAAGCCCTGCGACTTTCTTCATGTGATGCCTCCTTAGCTCCCCCGGTCTGGTGCCGTGTGACCGGCCCGGACGGGGTGCTGGCGCTAAGTTCTGCGTGTTCGTGGCATGGACGGGGTCCCGCCGTGAACGCACAGCAACTTTTTCAGTGTACTGCCTGCGCCGCTGTTTTGCCAGTGGCTACAGGCAGGGGTGGGGTGTTACTTGGCGACCTGGCTGAAGTCGAGTTCCACCGGCGTCTCGCGACCGAAGATGCTGACAAGCACCTTGACCTTCGCCTGGGGAATGTTGACCTCGCTGATGACGCCGCTGAAGTCCGCGAACGGGCCGCCCGTGACGCGCACCATGTCGCCGGCCTTGAAGTCCACCTTGACCTTGGGGGCTTCTTCCTGCACGGGCTGGGTGGCGACGCCGACGCTGGCGAGGAGGCGCTGGACTTCCTCGTGCGACAGCGGGACGGGGCGGGTGGCGGTGCCGACGAAGCCGGTCACGCCGTTGGTGCCGCGCACGACTTCCCAGGACTCGCCCAGTTCGCCGGGCGCGTCGTCATCCTCGACGTCCATCTGCACGAAGACGTAGCCGGGGAACAGCTTGCGCGTGACCTCGACCTTCTTGCCGCCCTCTTGCAGCTCAACCGCCTTCTCTTCCGGCTGGATGACCTGGAAGATCTTGGTGCCGCGCATGCCGAGTTTCGTGGCGCGTTCCATCAGGTGCTGCTGCACGCGGTCTTCCTGACCGACGTAGGTGTGCACGGCGTACCATTCGATGCTCATGCCAGCACCAGCCTGATCAGGTTGCTGAACACCAGATCCAGCGCGTACACGATCACGGTGAGGGCCACGACGAAGATCAGCACGGCCTGCGTGCCTTCCAGCACCTGCTGGCGGGTCGGCCACGACACGCGCGCGAGTTCAGCGCGGGAATCGCGGAAGTACTGAATCAAGTTCATGCATTCACCTGCGACAGAGAAGAGGAGTGAAACGGTCCGGCCGCGCGGCCCCCGGACTGCCGGAGGGCCGCCACAGGATCAGACCTTCTTCTCTTTGAAGACCACGTGCTTCTTGGCGACGGGGTCGTACTTGCGCAGTTCCATCTTCGCCTGGGTGTTGCGGCGGTTCTTGGTGGTCGTGTAGTAGAAGCCGGTGCCGGCGCTGCTTTCCATTTTCACGATGATGCGGGGGCCGTCTTTCGCCATGAGATGCTCCTTCGCAGAGGGGCCGCGCGGCCACGGTGGGCTCGCTTGGCGTGATCTGCTCCCAGCCACCCCGGGCCTTCCCGGAGAGATCCTCACCCGCACGGTGGCGGGGTCGGACACGCTGGTAAAAGCCCGCCTTCTGGCGGGCAACATTCGAATTATAGGGAGTCCGGGGGCAGGTGTCCACTGTGCCCAGCACACCTGTCGGAAAAATGCCGATGCCAAGCCGGTTTTCTGCGCCGCTGCCCAGCAGGGAGGCGGGCGTCCCCCGGGAGCTGGCTGGTGGGGGGAGGCAAGAAAAAGGGGAGGCCCGCAGGCCTCCCCCTTCTCGCGTCAGCGGGTCTTCGATTACTCGATGACCTTGGCGACGACGCCGGCGCCGACGGTACGGCCACCTTCGCGGATGGCGAAGCGCAGGCCCTCTTCCATCGCGATCGGCTTGATCAGTTCCACCACGAACGTGATGTTGTCACCAGGCATCACCATTTCCACGCCTTCGGGCAGTTCCACCACGCCCGTCACGTCCGTCGTGCGGAAGTAGAACTGGGGGCGGTACCCGCCGAAGAACGCGCTGTGACGCCCGCCTTCGTCCTTGCTCAGCACGTACACGCTGGCTTCGAACTTCGTGTGCGGCTTGATGCTCCCGGGCTTGGCCAGCACCTGGCCGCGCTCCACGTCGTCACGCGCCACGCCACGCAGCAGCACGCCCACGTTGTCGCCCGCCATGCCGCTGTCCAGCAGCTTGCGGTGCATTTCGATCCCGGTCACGGTGGTCTTCTTCGTGTCGCGCAGACCGATGATTTCCACTTCGTCCTGGACCTTCACGACGCCACGTTCCACGCGGCCGGTCGCCACGGTGCCGCGGCCGGTGATCGTGAACACGTCTTCGACGGGCATCAGGAAGGTCTTGTCGGTGGCGCGCTCGGGGGTGGGGATGTAGCTGTCCACCGCGTCGAGCAGTTCCCAGATGCGGTCAACCCAGTTGTTCTCGCCGCGGGCGGTCTTGGGGTTGGCCTGCAGGGCTTCGAGGGCCTGCAGCGCGCTGCCCTTGATGACGGGCAGGTCGTCGCCGGGGAACTCGTACTTGCTCAGCAGTTCACGGACTTCCATTTCGACGAGCTCGAGGAGCTCTTCGTCGTCGACCATGTCCACTTTGTTCATGAACACGACGATGTAGGGCACGCCGACCTGACGGGCGAGCAGGATGTGCTCGCGGGTCTGGGGCATGGGGCCGTCGGCGCTGCTGACCACGAGGATGGCGCCGTCCATCTGGGCGGCTCCGGTGATCATGTTCTTGACGTAGTCGGCGTGGCCGGGGCAGTCAACGTGGCTGTAGTGGCGGGTAGGGGTGTTGTATTCGACGTGGGCGGTGTTGATGGTGATGCCGCGGGCCTTTTCTTCGGGGGCCTTGTCGATCTGGTCGTAGGCCAGTTTTTCGATGGTGGGGTCCATCGCGGCGGCCGTGAAGGTGATCGCGGCGGTCAGGGTGGTCTTGCCGTGGTCGACGTGACCGATGGTGCCCACGTTCACGTGGGGCTTCGTGCGCTCGAACGTTCCTTTAGCCATGAGTGTGTCCTCCTGAAAGTGGACTGCCCGCTGTGCAGGCAAGCCTTGACAGTGTACAGGGCCGCCGCGTGAACGCAAAGAGGGTTCTTCGACTTTCAGCGGGCTGCCAGGGAAGGGGGCCTAGAGAAGAGGCGCGACCCACGAGGAGGCCGCGCCATGTTGGAGCTTCTGGTCGGGATTGAACCGACGACCTCTCCCTTACCAAGGGAGTGCTCTACCACTGAGCTACAGAAGCGTTGGGGGGTGAAAAAGCGGGAAACGAGACTCGAACTCGCGACATTCAGCTTGGGAAGCTGACGCTCTACCAACTGAGCTATTCCCGCGTGATCGTGGTGGGCAGGGGCGGATTCGAACCGCCGTACACTTACGTGAACAGATTTACAGTCTGTCGCCTTTAACCACTCGGCCACCTACCCGTATTGTACCCACTGTTTCGCTTTTCTCAAAGCGCACGTTCAGCCGTGTGGTGCGGATGATCGTGTGTGAAGCCACCCAGGAGAATCGAACTCCCAACCTTCCGATTACAAGTCGGGTGCTCTACCAGTTGAGCTAGGGTGGCACCGTTCCCGTTAGAAAGCGCTGGAACAATGTCCGGCCTCTGAGTGCGGTCGCTGCGGCGCTTTTCGGCGCGTTCACTTCCGGCTGTGAATAGTAGCAGTCACCCCCAAGGGTGTCAATCACCTCGCCTGCCGCCCCCTGATTCGCCTGCGCAACCGCTGCCGGACCACCCCTGCGCTGTCCCCTTGAGCGTTCGCTCAGTCAGCGATAGGTATGCGCCATGTGGCGCATTCGGGCAGGGAGCTGCGGGCGTATCCTCGCCTGCGCACAGGCTTCCCCGCAGGCCTTCTGATCCCTCACCCCCAGCCCCGCCCTCCCCCCGCCCCAGGAGGCACCACCCTTGGACAGTTTCCGCTCCCTGCTCCCGTACCTGCGCCTGCACACGCGCCAGTACGTGATCGGGCTCATCGCCGTGGCCATCGCCACCGCCGTGAACCTGATTCCCTTCTACCTCATCCGCCTGACCATCGACGGCCTGACCGGACAGGTGGACGGCAACCCCGCCACCCCGGGCCTGACCGTCGCCACCGCCGGGCTGTACGCCCTGGGCGTCGTGGCCGCGGCGCTCACCGCCGGCTTCTTCATGCTGGTCATGCGCCGCAACATCGTCGTGGCGTCCCGGCAGTCCGAGTACGAGATCCGCCGCGACCTCTTCGCGCACCTCCAGACGCTCGACAAGCACTACTACGACCGCGCCCGCACCGGCGACCTGATGAACCGCCTGACCGGCGACCTGAGCGCCGTGCGCGAGATGCTGGGCTTCGGCGCGTGGCAGATCGTGAACATCGTGGCGGGCTTCATCTCGGCCTTCACGGTGATGTTCAGCCTGAGCTGGCAGCTGGCGCTGATCGTCGTGGCGATCGTGCCGGTCATCGTGGGCGTCCTGACGTACCTCGCGCGGCTCATCAACGTCCGCCACCGCCTCGCGCAGGAGCAGAACTCCCTGATCTCCGCCAAGGCGCAGGAGAACTTCAGCGGCGCCCGCGTCGTCAAGGGCTACGCCATCGAGGACCGCGAGATCGAGGACTACCGCGCTATGAACCTCGAACTGCTGCGCCGCAACATCGCCCTGACCAAGGTGGACGGCCCGCTGCGCTCGTTCATGAGCCTGCTGCTGGGCCTGGCCTTCGGGCTGATCCTGCTCGTGGGCGGGCGGCTGATCCTGGAACCGGGCAGCACCTTCACGGTCGGGATGTTCGTGCAGTTCGTGGGCACCCTGGAACGCCTGACCTTCCCGATGCTGATGATCGGCTGGATCACCGGGGTCACGCAGCGCGGCCTGGCCTCCTGGCTGCGCCTGAAGGAGATCTTCGACGCCCAGCCCCTCGTGCGCGACGAGCCCGGGCGGGCCGACAGCCGCCTCCAGACCCTGCGCGGCGACATCAGCCTGGACCACGTCACGCTGCGCTACGGCCAGACCACCGTCCTGAACGACGTGACCCTGAACGTGCCCGCCGGGACCTTCCTGGGCATCACCGGTCCCACCGGCAGCGGCAAGACCGTCCTGGGTCAGCTGCTGACCCGCGCCATGGATCCCACGAGCGGCGCCGTGCGCATCGACGGGCACGACCTGCGCACCATCCCCCTGGGCGCGCTGCGCGACGCGATCAGCGTGGTGCCGCAGGAACCCTTCCTGTTCGGGGACAGCATCGCCAACAACATCGGCTTCGGGGTCGAGGCCCGCGACCTGCCGGGCGTGCCCACCGGGGTCAGCGTGGTCGGCGCGCCCCCGCCCGACGACATCCCCCAGAACCCGGACCCGGCCCGCGTGCGCAACGCCGCGCGGCTCGCCGGTCTGCTCAATGACGTGGAGGACTTCCCGCAGGGCTTCGACACCATGCTCGGCGAGCGCGGTGTCACCCTGAGCGGCGGGCAGCGCCAGCGCACCGCCATCGCCCGCGCCATCGTGCGCGAACCCGCCATCCTGATCCTCGACGACTCGCTGAGCGCCGTGGACACCGAAACCGAACGCCGCATCGTGGACGGCCTGCGCGAGGTCAGCCAGGGCCGCACCGTGATCCTGATCGCCCACCGCGTCAGCACCCTGCGCCACGCCGACCAGATCGTCGTGCTGGAGGAGGGCCGCGTGACCGAACAGGGCACCCACGACGACCTGCTGGCCCAGAACGGGCACTACGCCCAGCTCGAGCGCCTCCAGCGTCTCGCGAGCGACCTCGACGCCGACGACGAACCTGTGGCCGACCCTGAACGGGCCGCCGACCAGCTCGAACACCAGAAGGTGAACCGATGACCCGCCCCGACACCGACGCCTACCAGAAGGGCTTTGACGCCCACCTCGTGCGGCGCATCCTGCACTACGTCCGCCCGTACCTGCCGCTCGTGATCGGCGGGGTGCTGCTGGCGCTGCTGATCTCGCTGGCCTCGCCGCTGTTCGCGCTCATCCAGCGCCACGCCATCGACGCGTACCTCTCGCCCCTCGCGCAGCGGCAGGCGGTCAGCCGCGACGCCCTCCTGAGCGGCCTGACCACCACCGCCCTGGCCTACATGGGCCTGAAGGTCGTGGAATTCGCCCTGCAGTACGGGTTCACGCTGACCATCGGCTACCTGGGCCAGAACGTGCTGCGCGACATCCGCGCCGACGTGTTCAGCAAGCTGCAGCGCCTGCACCTGGCGTACTTCGACCAGAACCCGGTCGGCCGCCTGATCACCCGCGTCACCAGCGACGTGGACGCCATCAACCAGTTCATCACCGGCGGCCTGGTCAGCCTGATCCAGAGCACATTCATCATCGTCGTATACGTGGTGATCATGCTCAGCGTGAACTGGCGCCTCGCGCTGATCTCGTTCACGGTGCTGCCCATCCTGTTCGCCGCCACGCGCTTCTTCCAGACCCGCCTGCGTGACGCGTTCCGCGTGACCCGCACCCAGCAGGCCATCGTGAACAGCAAGCTGAACGAGAACATCACCGGGATGCTCACCGTGCAGCTGTTCGGCCGCCAGAAGCGCAGCGCGCTGGACTTCAACCTCAGCAACCGCGCCCTGCTGAGCGCCAACGAGAACAGCGTCAAGTGGTTCTCGCTGTTCATGCCCGTCGTGGCCGTGCTGGGCCAGGTGGCGGTCGCGCTGATCCTGTACTTCGCCGCCCGGCAGATCCTGGGGGTGGACGGCGTGGTCGCCGGGGCCATCACGGTCGGGACGCTGTTCGCGTTCGTGCAGCTCTCACAGCAGCTGTTCCAGCCCATCCAGGATCTCGCGGACGTGTTCAACAACCTCCAGGCGGCCATGGCGAGCAGCGAACGCATCTTCGGCGTGCTCGACACTGAGGAAGCCATCCAGGACAAGCCCGGCGCGCAGACGCTGCCGGACTTCCAGGGCCGCGTCACCTTCGACAAGGTCTGGTTCGCGTACGACCAGGACGTCACCGGGACCACCCCCGACAGCGACGACCGCTGGATCCTGCGCGGCATTGACCTCGACATCCAGCCCGGCGAGAGCGTGGCCCTGGTCGGCGCGACCGGCGCGGGCAAGACCAGCGTCACCGCCCTGGTCAGCCGCTTCTACGACGTGCAGCGCGGCGCGGTGAAGGTGGACGGCGTGAACGTCCGCGACCTCCAGCAGCACGACCTGCGCAAGCACGTGGGCGTCGTGTTGCAGGACGTCTTTCTCTTCGCGGGCACCATCGAGAGCAACCTCACGCTGAACAACCCCGAGATTCCCCACGAGCGCGTCGTGGAAGCCTGCCGCTACGTCGGCGTGCACGACTATGTCCTCAGCCTCGAACACGGCTACCAGACCGAGGTGCGTGAACGCGGCGCGACCCTCTCGACCGGGCAGAAGCAGCTGCTGGCCTTCGCCCGCGCGCTGATCCAGAACCCGGACATCCTGCTCGTGCTCGACGAGGCCACCGCCAACGTGGACACCGAGACCGAACTGCGCATCCAGGCCGCGCTGGAACGCGTCATGCGCGGCCGCACCAGCATCATCATCGCCCACCGCCTCAGCACCATCGAACACTGCGACCGCATTGTCGTGATGCGCAAGGGCCGCATCGTGGAACAGGGCAGCCACCGCCAGCTGCTCGACCGGGGCGGCTACTACGCCAAACTCCACCGCCTCCAGTACGCGCAGGGTGACGCCGCCGACTGAACCGGCACAGCAGAGGGGGCGCCGGTCGCGGACTTCACCGCACCGGCGCCCCTTTCCCGTGGAGGTCACAGCGGTTTTCAGTTGCATAGAAGGGCCAACACCACGCCCTTCAATTCCACTTCCAACCGCTGGTGTTGTCAGGTGCTCGCTCTGCGGCGCAGCTCTTTGAGTCCGCTCGTTCAGGAGTGTTGAAGGTACCTTCACTACTCCTGAATTCCGCTGTCAGCGGTACGTGACGTTCAGCGTGACCTGCGTGCCCTCGCCCAGCGTGAGGTAGTCGCTCAGGCCGTTGCTGCGCGCCGTGCCGCCCGTGAAGGCCAGGCGCAGCTGCGTGCTGCCCGCCCGGTTGATCGCCGCGAGCCCAGAGGCGTTCAGCGGCGCGCTGAGGGTGGTGCCCGCCGCCGTGCCCGAGGGCGCCGTGAAGGTGGCCGCGCCCGCCGCCGTGACGGCCGCCGCGAAGTCGTCCGTGCCCAGCGCGCAGGAGGCGCCCAGGCAGCCGCTCCGCACGTCGACCCCCAGGCCCGCGCCGCCCGCCCAGGGGTTCCCGTTCGGCGCGAGGCTGTAGCGCACCGTCAGGGTCGCGCCGGTGACGGTCGCGCCGTCCGGCAGGCTGGACGTGTCGAACGACAGCACGCCCTTCCACGGGGCGTCCGCGTTGTCCCCCACGCTGATCCCGCCCGACGCCACCACGTACCCGCCGGTCGTGGCGGACGGCGTGTTCGCCGCCACGTACCCGTCCTGCGTCCCCACCGAACTGAACGACACCGCCGTGTCCGGCGCGGCCGTCAGCGTGTAGGCGTACGCCTGGGTGGCCGACGCGTTCCCCGCCGTGTCCACCGCGTAGGCCCGCACGGTGCCGCTGCCCCCCAGCGTGACGCTCCCCCCGCCCGCCAGCGTTACCCGCGTGGCACTGCTGACCGGGTCGCTGCCGTCCGTGGTGGCGTACACCGTGCCCGACTCGTTCAGGGCCAGCGTGACCGTCAGCGGCCCCACGTACGTGCCCGGCGCGGGCGACACGCTCACGACCGGCGCGGTCGTGTCCGGCGCCGTGCCGCCCCCACCCGACGTTCCGGCGCTGAAGAAGCGCCAAAGCTCCGCGCTGGCGTCCGGCCCTTTCGGATCCGTGTACGACCCGGCGGTACTCCCGCCACTCCAGGCGTGCCCCATGCCGGCCACCGACCACTGCTCGACCACGCCGCCCGCGAAGGTCTTCACGCTGTACGCCCGGCCCCCGCTGACCGTGCCCGAACGAGTCGTCACCTGAGCGGTGCTGCGGCTGCCGTTGTCCTGCCCGTCGTCCGCGAGGTCGTTCGTCTGCACCCACTGCGCCGCCACCTGATCCCCGTTCACCGGGTACACCGTGTAGTCGCTGCTGCCGTGGAACACGATGGTCCGCACCGTCCGCTTGAACGTCCCCATCGCCGCATACGCCGCCGTGCCCTGCGCGTCCGGGTTCGGCCCGCCGCTGTTCATGGCCGTGAACGCCGCCGAGGAACTCGTGGCCGCCTTGAACTCCAGCCCCGACGCGACGCCGATGCCGCTGAACACGTCCGGGTACGTGGTCCCCATGATCACGCTCATGGCCGCGCCCGCCGACAGGCCCGCCACGTACACCCGCGCGGCGTCCACGTTCACCTTGCCTTTCACGGCGTCCACGACCGCCTTGATCGCCGCCGGTTCCCCCTGCCCGCGCGCCTGATGCGCCGGATCGAACCAGTTCCAGCATTTGTTCTGATTGGCGCTCGACGGCTGCTCCGGGTACACGACCAGGAAGCCCTGCGTGTCCGCGAGGTCGTTCATGCGCGTCCCCGCCGCGAAATCCGCCGGGGACTGCGTGCAGCCGTGCAGCATGACCACCAGGGGCCGCGCCGCGCCCGCCCCGGCTGCGGGCGTGTACAGCGTGTAATTGCGGGTCACGCCTGCCCCCGTTGCGCTGCCGGTGGTCGTAGTACCGGTCGCCTGAGCGTGCAGTGGGGACGACAGGGGAGAGGACGGAGCCTGCGCGCAGGCAGCCAGCAGGAGCGGCAGAGACAGCAGGGCGGCGCGATTCATGACGGACCTCACGGGAAGTGGACGCGGCGCGCCCCGGCAGCGGAACGCCAGAGGTTCCGGCGCGGGCCGCCGGGAGAACGGATTGAAGGTTGACCTGCCCACCCTACGCGCCGCGCGTCACACGCCGGTTACACACAGGAGGCGGGGCGCAGGCTTCACCGCTCCCTGCGCCCCACCTCGCCCGGCTGCCGTTACAGGTACGCCAGCGCCCAGTCCCGCGCGCCGTGATCCAGCCCTGCCCGCAGCAGCGCGAGGCCGTCCGGCGCGGCGTCCGCCCGGTGCGGCGCGCCGTCCAGGGCCGCCTGGAACTCCTCGAGCGGCAGGCGCGTGGGTGCCAGCAGGGTCGCGCGGACCACGCCGCCCCGCACGTCGTAGCGCGCGGCGTACACGTTCCCCTTGCGGGCGTCCAGCGACACGCCCTGCACGCCGTCCCCGCCCACAAGCGCCTCCAGCGTACTGACCCCCAGCACCGGCGCGCCCCACACCCGCCCCAGGCCCAGCGCGTAACTCGCGCCCACCCGCACGCCCGTGTACGACCCGGGCCCCGTGCCGATCACGACCGCGTCCGCCCGCAGCGGCAGCCCCGCCTCCGCGAACAGCGCCTGCACCGCGCCCGGCAGCAGCTCCGCGTGCGCCCGGCCCACCTCACGCGACACCTGCGCCGACCCGCCCGGCCACGCCAGCGCCAGCGTCAGCCACGGCGTCGCCGTGTCCAGTGCCAGGGTCACGTCCGGCTTCAGGGAGGCAGGGGCAGCGTGCTCAGTCATCGCCGGGCATTGTAGGACAGCCCGCCCGGTGCGCCCGTCCCGTGGCGTCCTGCCGCGCGGCGTTCACCTCGCCTTTGCAACCGCGTTTGTCACCCCGCCGGGAACGTGATCGGGGGGCGGCGGAAAGCGGGCCGGTGGTATGCTCGATCATCATGACGAACACCGCCAGTATCGCCAAAGGACTCGAAGGCGTTCTCTTCACCGAGAGCAAACTCACGTTCATCAACGGCACCGAAGGCATCCTGACCCACCTGGGCATTCCGATCCAGGAATGGGCGGAAAACAGCACCTTCGAGGAACTGTCCCTGGCCCTCCTGAACGGCCAGCTGCCCACCGCCGCCGAGCTCGCGCAGTTCGACGCGGACCTGAAAGCCAACCGCGCGATCCCCGAGGCGCTGACCGAGATCATCAAGGGCATGCCGCGCGGCGTGCACCCCATGCAGGCGCTGCGCACCGCCGTGTCCTACCTGGGCCTGCTGGACCCGCAGGCCGAGGACACCAGCGCCGAGGGCCGCCGCGCCATCGCCACGCGCATGATCGCGCAGTTCTCCACGATCATCGCCGCGATCAACCGCGCGCAGGAAGGGCAGGACATCATCGCGCCCCGCATGGACCTGACCCACGCCGGGAACTACCTGTACATGCTCAGCGGCAAGGAACCCACCGCCGAGCAGGCCCGCCTGTTCGACATCGCCCTCGTGCTGCACGTGGACCACGGCATGAACGCCAGCACCTTCACCGCCATCGCCACCGGCAGCACCCTCTCGGACATGTACTCCTGCATCACGAGCGCCATCGGCGCCCTGAAGGGCCCCCTGCACGGCGGCGCGAACGAGGCCGTGATGGACATGCTCGACGAGGTCGGCACGCCCGACAAGGCCGAGGCGTTCATCACGAAGAAGCTCGACAACAAAGAGAAGATCATGGGTGTCGGGCACCGCGTGTACAAGTACTTCGACCCCCGCAGCCGCGTCCTGCGCGACTACGCCGAGCACGTGGCGAACAAGGAAGGCAAGAGCAACTACTACCAGATTCTCGAAACCATCGAGAAGGTCGTCGTGGACCGCATCGGCAGCAAGGGCATCTACCCGAACGTGGACTTCTACAGCGGCACCGTGTACAGCGACCTGGGCATCAAGAAGGAATACTTCACGCCCATCTTCGCGCTGGCCCGCATCAGCGGCTGGTGCGCTAGCCTGATCGAGTACACGGGCAACAACCGCCTGCTGCGCCCCGACGCGGTGTACACCGGCGCCACCGACGCGCACTACGTGAAACTGCAAGACCGCCAGTAACCGGCAGGAAGATCAGTGGCAGGCGGCCCGCCCGGGTGCGCCTGCCACCTGTTTTGGCCGCCAGGGTCCTCGGCCACCGGCGCATGCGCCCCGCCGTGCAGCCGGGCGCCGCGGCGATCTGACCCGGGCCAGCCCCGACGGCCGGCTCAGCTGGCCTCCGTCATCAGTTCGGCCACCCTCAACAGGCAGCGCGAGTACTTCCGCCCGAACCCGGCGGTCCGGTAGGAGTCCTCGAAGATCTCCGCGATAGGCACGCCCGTGAACGCCGCGGGCACGCCCATGTCATACAGCCTGTCCACAAAGTGAACGAAGCGGATCGCGCCCTGCTCCCGCAGCAACTTGTCCGGGTGGGTGAAGGTGCGCAGGTCCGTGACGGCAACGCCGCCGACCCCGCCGAGCCAACGGCCGACATCGGCGGGGTGAACACGCAGCAGAACATCAGCCAGTTCGGTGCCGGACCAGCTCAGCACGTGAACCCCCTCGTGCCGCTGCCGCCACGCCAGGTATTCCGCCGCCGACAGCAGGGTCTGACGGGCCTGCTCCCGTCCGCGGTAATCGGGACCGTCGATACGGACGGCCTCGAACCGCGCCGCCAGGGCGTGCAGGGTCTCGCTGAACAGCGCCGCGTTGAACCGCCCCTCCCCCAGGCTGCCGGGCGGCGTGTTGGAGGTCGTGATCACGTGCACGCCGCCCGGCATGATCCTGCCCAGGAACGTGCCGATCAGGTGCGTGTTCCCGGGGTCGTCGAGTTCGAATTCATCGATGCACAGCAGCCTGAACTGGGCGAAGACCTGCGCGGCGCGCGCCGAGCCCAGGCGGCCGATCAGGGAGGTCAGCTCCTGGAAATGAACGTACCCGGCCGGGATGTCCTGCGCGGCCAGCGCCCACGCGCTGGCCAGCAGATGCGTTTTCCCCACGCCGAAGCCGCCGTCCAGATACAGGCCCCTGACGGGAGGCCGCTGACGCCAGAAGGCCGGCCGGACCGGATGCGTGAGGCCCTGGACGAACGCCTGGACCCGGTGCGCCGCTGCCTGCTGCGACGGGAATTCGGAGTTGGCACGGTAGCCTGCGAAGGTGACGCCAGTAAACCGCCGTCCGGGATGCAGGTCGCGCAGCGTCAGGTCAAGGACAGAGATCGCCGGGTGCACAAGGCAGTCTAGGCGCTTCTCTGTCCACTCTGAACCACGCCGGGTGATCCTGAGGCGCAGGCGGCCCGCACGCTCCCGTTCCCGCCGCTTACGCGCAGATCGGTTCGACCACCCACGCCCCGTAGTGATTCACGAAGTGCGCCCCGGCTCCCCGGAACGCCTGCGCCACGTCGGGCAGGCGACCCGGCTGGTCCGACACGTCCACGCTCAGGAGAATCTCGCCCCAGCCGAGCGCCTCCACGTAGCGTTCCACGTGCACGCGCTCGTCGGTCGCGCCCTGCATCAGCCGCAGCAGCTGCGCCCACAGCCCGTGTCGCCGCCCGTCGGCGTCCAGCGCCGCCACGCCGTCCTCACCCATCAGGAGCTGCACCGACTGATCCCCCAGCCCCAGCGCCAGCAGACGCGACGTACACGCCTGCACGTCCTCCAGCGACCGGAACAGTCCATACACCCGGCCCCGGCTGAGCATCGTGAAATGCATCGTGCCCGCCCGCGCCGCCCGACCTCGACCCTGCACGCCTCTGGTCATGCCCATCACCTCACGACTGCCGCTGCCCACCCGGGCAACACCACGTTCCGGCGACCACCCACCGCGCCAACCGTCAGTTCAGGCCCCCACCGTACGCCGCCCCAGGCACAGAAACTATGCCCGCGCACACCGACACGCGGCCGTCCGGGAACGGCGATAGGATGCGCGGATGCTGAACCTGCTGGCCGCCGCTGTTCTGGTGCCGTTCGGCGCGCGTGGTGAAGTGACCCTGCCCGCCCAGGGAGACCGGGAAGCGGACTGCTTCAGGCCGAGTGCGGGAAGCGGCGTTCAGGTGCCGTGATTCCCTCAATGCACCTGAACACCGCGATGAAGCCTGCTGTTACGCGCTCAGGCCCTTGCTGCCGTGCAGGGTGCGCTCCACCGTCTCGGTGACCTCACGCTCGAAGCGGCGCAGGTGCTCACGCAGCCGGTCGAGTTCCGCCACGCCCAGATCCGCCAGCCACAGCACGCTGCGCCCCAGCACCGCGAACGTCAGCGGCGCGTCCTCGTCGGCGTCCTCGTCCGGATCGACCGGATCGAGGTTCAGCGCGCCGTAGTCCAGGCCCTGATTCATCAGGTTCATGCCCATCAGGATGTCCGGCAGGCTGTCCTCCTCGACGTACAGGTCCAGGTCCAGGTGCAGGCGCACGATCACGCCGCCCTGCGGATCGGCCTCGGCGAACATCGCCACGCGCGTCTCACCGTCCTGGATCAGCGCGCCGTCCTCGACCGCCTCGACAGTCAGGCCGCTCTGTTGCAGCGCCGCCATGATGCGCTGCAGTTCCGACTGGGATGCTGTCATGCGCCGGAGTATAGAGCCCGGGCACGCCCGGGACGGTCACGGGGTCCACGGTCCGTGGGAGGCAATGGTTGATGGTTGAAGGTAGCAGGAGGGGGAGAGATCCATCACCTGTCAATCATCGACCTGAAGCCCTCCTCAGGCGTGGTACAGCCACACCTCGCGCGCCTCGTTCCAGGTGCGGTACAGCTGCCCCAGCAGGCGCAGGTGCTCGACGTGGGCCAGGGTCTCGGCCAGCGCGAAGCGCCGCCCCGAGATGTTCAGGTCACGCGGGAACATCGCCAGGGACAGCTCGTACGCGCTGCGGGGCTCACGGGCCGCCTCGGCCTTCATGAAGTCCAGCCGCTCGTGGTGATGGTCGCGCAGTTCGCGCGCGCGGGCCTGCACGCCGGTCATGACCGGCCCGTGGTGCCCCACCACCGCCCGCGCCGGGTTCAGCGCCTCCAGTTTGCCCAGCGTCTGGAGGTAGTCGCCCAGCGGGTCGGGGCGGGTGTACGCGTACAGGCCCACGTTCGGGCTGATGCGCGGCAGGATCGCGTCCCCGGCGATCAGGGTCCCCTCGGCTTCATTCCAGAGGCCCAGGTGGCCGTCCGCGTGCCCGGGCAGCCACAGCACCTCCCACGGCTGCCCCGACAGCTCCACGTGCTGCCCCTCGCGCAGCGGCTGCACGCGCGACGCCGGATGGACCCGCTCGCGGCCCCGGCGGTTGTCGGCCCCCATGCCCTCCAGCGACTCGGGCGGCAGGCCGTGATCGCGCATGTGCTTCAGGTGCCCGGGCAGCCACTCCTCCCACAGGTGCCAGTAGCGCTCGCCCCGCCCGATCTCCACGTCCAGCATCTGCACCTGCGCGCCGCTGCGTTCCTCCACCACGCCCGCCAGCCCGTAGTGATCGGGGTGGTGGTGCGTGATGATCAGGCGGTCCACGTCCGGCCAGTGCAGCCCCAGCGCCGCCAGCCCCGCCTCCAGCGCCGCGCGGGCCTCGGGCGTGTCGAGCGCGCAGTCGATCATGGTGACCGGGCCCCCCGCCGGGCGGTCCAGCAGCACCGTCACGTACTTCATCGGGTACGGAATCGGCACCTGAAGGGCGTGCAGGGAGCCCAGCACGGGCGTGAGCAGCGGCGCGTCGGTCATGCCGCGAGCGTATCACCGCGTCCCCGGGCGGCCAGACACCGTGCCGGGAACACGGCGGCGGGGGAGGCCGGTGTGGCTTCCCCCGCCGCCCCGCTGGGTGTCAGGGCAGCGTGCAGCTGTACGCCCCGCCGCGCACCGCGCAGATCACCGGCGTCACCTTGTCGGCCGTGACCCGCACGAGCAGGTTCTGCGCGGCCAGCGCCCGGTCGCGCGGCACCACGTTCAGGGCGACCACGCCGGGCCGCAGCGGCAGGTCCAGCCCCAGGCCGGGCTGCACCATCCCGGCCCGCTGCCGCTCGATGAACAGGTCGGCCAGGACGTCGCTGCGGACTGTCAGGGTGCCGGTCACCGGGCGCAGGGTGACGTCCACGCGGCTGACCGCGTCACCCACGACATTCACCTGCTGCGTCACGGCCTTGAAGCCGTCACGCGAGACCTCCACCGACAGGCGACCCTCCGGCAGGTCCGGCACGGTCAGGGGGGTCACGCCCACCCGCACGCCGTTCACGCGCACCGTCGCCCCCGCCAGATTCGACCGGACGTCCAGCGTCCCGAAGCGCACCACGCGGTACACCGTCGTGCCCACCGTGTAGGCCCCGGCCGGCAGGGCGCGCGCCGCACCCTCGACCGCCCGCGACACGTCCGGGACGCTGCGCGCACCCGCCGCCGCGTCCAGCGGCATGGGCGCGAGGCTGGCCACCGTGAACACCTGCGTGAACCCCTGCGTGACGGGCAGCGGGGTCGAGACCACCTCGCCCGGCCGGGTCTGCACGGTGGGCAGCACCAGCGCCCCACCCTGCGCCGGCAGCACGACCGACGTCACGAACGCCGCCCGGTCCGTGCTGACCCGCAGGCTCCCGGGCCCCGGCGCGCGGTACAGCGCGTCCTCGCCGGTCACGGTCTCCACGGCCCGCGTGCCCGGCGTCACCGTCAGGCGAAGCTGCGCCCCGGGCTGCGCCCGGAGCGGCGCCGGCACACACCCACTGAGCAGGCCCGCCAGCGCCAGGCCCGCTGCCCCCATCACACCACGTTTCATAAGATCAGGGTAAGGCACGCGGGTGACCCGCACCTGACGGTCCTTACACTCCGCTGTGCGGGGTGGGGGCCCCCGGCGTGCGCCGCTCCAGTTCCGCCAGCGCGCCGCTGACGTGCGTCAGGGGATTGCCGCTGCGGTGCACCCAGGCGACCGTGCCGTCCGGGTCGATCAGGACGGTCACGCGCGACGCCATGTTCAGCAGGCCGCCCAGCGTGCCGATCACGCCGTACGCGCGGCACAGGCTGCGGTCGCCGTCGGGCAGGAGCGGGTAGCTCAGGCCGCAGCGGTCACGGAAGGACGCCTGCCGGGCCTCGGTGTCGGTGCTCACGCCGATCACCTGCGCGCCCAGCCGCTCGAACTCCGGCAGGGCCGCCTCGAAGCGCTGCGCCTCGACGCTGCACCCGGCGCTGTTCGCGCGGGGGTAGAAGTACAGCACCACCCAGCGGCCCCGCAGCCCGGCGAGGCTGACCGTGCGGCCGTCGTCGCTGCGGCGCGTGAAGTCGGGGGCGGCCTGTCCGGGCGTGACGCTCATGGGCCCGATTCTACGGGCCGGACCCCTAGAATGCGCCCGTGCCCGATCCCACCGAGTCCCTGTGGCGACCCCTGCGCGAGTACGCGGGCGAGGTCGTGGTGGTCGGGGTGTCCGGCGGGGCCGACAGCGTGGCGCTGCTGCTGGCGCTGGCGCAGGTGGGCGCGCGGCCCGTGGCGGCGCACCTGGATCACGCGCTGCGGCCCGACTCCGGGGAGGACGCCGCGTGGGTGCAGGCGCTGGCCGCGCGGCTGGACGTGCCCTTCGCCGCCGCGCGGGTGGACGTGGGCGCGGTGGCCGCCCGGCGCGGCTGGAATACCGAGGACGCCGCCCGCCGCCTGCGGTACGACTTCCTGGCCCGCACCGCCAAGGCGCGCGGCGCGCGGGCCATCCTGACCGCCCACACCCGCCGCGATCAGGCCGAGACCGTCCTGACGGCCCTGCTGCGCGGCGAGGCGACGCTGCGCGGCATACCCGCCGCGCGCGGGCGGGTGCGGCGGCCCTGGCTGGACGTGCCCCGCGCGGAGCTGGAGGCGTTCCTGCGCTCGCAGGGGCAGGACTGGCGCGAGGATCCCAGCAACCTGGACACCACCTACACCCGCGCGTGGCTGCGGCGCGAGGTCATGCCGGTCCTGACCGCCCGCTACCCCGCGCTGGAGGCCACCCTGGCCCGCGTGGCCCGCCACCAGGCGCAGGACGAGGGCGCCCTGAGCGCCCAGGCGGGGCGGATCACCGCGCACGTCCCGCTGCGCGCCGTGCCGAGCGCCGTGCTGCGCCGCTGGCTGCGCGCCCGCCTGATGGACGCCGGGCTGGACGTGCACGCCACGCACCTCGACACCCTGGCCGACGCCCTTCAGGTGGGCGGCACCACCCACCTCGACCTGCCCGGCACGCACCCCGTCACCGTCACCGGGGGGCAGCTGCACCTGACCCCACAGGCGTACCCGGCACCCGCCTTCCCGGTCCCCGACGGCTGGACGCCCCGCACCCGGCAGCCCGGTGACCGCATCCGGCTGCCCGGCGGCACCCGCAAACTCAGTGACGTCCTCACCGACCGGCACGTGCCCCGCGCCGACCGCGACCGCGTGCCGCTGCTGGTCAGTGACGCGGGCGTGCAGTGGATCGGCCTCCAGCCGCCCATCTGGGCGACCGGCGCGCGCGAGCACGCCGCCCAGCCCCCCGAGCCCCTGCACGCCGCGATGGGCGAGGCGCTGGCGCAGGCCCGGCTGGCTGCCGACGCGCAGGAAGTCCCGGTCGGCGCCGTTGTCCTCGGCCCGGACGGTCAGGTGGTCGGGCGGGGCCGCAATACCAGCCGCGAGCACGGCGACATGACCCGCCACGCCGAACTGACCGCCCTGCGCGAGGCCGCCCGCACCCTGGGCACGCCCTACCTGACGGGCTGCACGCTGGTCGTCACGCTCGAACCCTGCCCCATGTGCCTCGGCGCGGCCCTCGAAGCGCGCATCGGGCACGTCGCGTACGGGGCGGCCAATCCCAAGGCGGGCGCGCTGGGCGGCGTCACCGACCTCCTCGCCGCGCACTGGGGCCACGCGCCCACCGTCACGCCCGGCGTCCGCGCCCGCGAGGCCGCCCGCCTCCTGACCGACGTGTTCGGCCAGCTGCGCGCCGCCCGACCCTGACGCCTGCCGCCTCAGCGCGGCCAGGGCCGCCCGCCGCGTCCGCAACGGCCCCGACTGACGATCAGCTGCTACACCCACCGCCGCAGCTGGATCCGCAACTCGACCCGCCGCCACTGTCCCCGCAGCTGCCGTCACTGCTGCCGGATGAGCCGCCGTCCGGCGTGCAGGTGAAAGATGAGGACGTGTCGGAGGTCAGGTACATTGGCGACGAGAACCAGGTGTCTGAACCTCCACCCTCGCGCCGCGCAGTGGTCCTGGGCAATCCGGACACCCAGCTCAGGAACAGCGCCATCAGCCCGGTCCCCAGGGCCACGAGCACCGCGTAGTGACTCCAGGCGAAGGTCAGCCCCGCGATCACGGCCACGACCAGCGCCAGCCACAGGCCCGAGCGGCGCGCGCTGCCCTGCACGTGCCCGCGCGGCCCCCGCTGCGGGCGCGGCGAGCGGCGCGGGTCCGGCCAGATGTCCGCCGGGGGCCGTTCCCCGAAGGTGCGGGCGTAGGCGTCCAGCGTCGCCTCGTACTGCGCGCGGAAGCGGGCCGGGTCGCCCGGCTGGCCACCCCCGGGTTCGTGATGCAGCGGCGCAGGGAGCAGCGGCGTCAGGCGCTCCCAATAGTCGCGTGTGAACAGCAGGTGCAGGTGCCAGACCTCGTCCACCACCGCAGGCGGCGTGACCGGGGCGCCCAGGGTGGACAGCAGCAGGAACCGGCGGTACTCCTGCGCGGCGCGCTGCGTGAAGGCGGGCGTCCAGCGCTGCTCGCGGCCTAGGCGGGCCAGCAGGCCGCCTGGCAGGGCGTACGCGCGCAGCTCATCCCACAGCGGGGGCAGCGTCGGCAGGACCGGGAGGTGCGGGGTGACACTCGGCTGACCGCTCGTTCGTTCGTGGCTCATGGCCCACTCCCTGACGGGACACGGCTTGCCGGTCGGCCTGGACGGCCTCCACGCTGGTGATCCCGTCAAGGTCAGGGTGCGCGGGCCGTGTCAGGCGACGGTCAGCCCACCGGCCGGCCCGGCCCCCGAGGTCGCCTGCGTGTACGCCTCGCGCACCGCCGCCACGAGCTGATCGCCGCTCAGGACGCCGCGCATGTCCAGCATGCTGACAATCTCATGCGGGTCCAGCAGCGGATTGGCGCAGGCCCGCAGCAGCGCGTAATGCACCACGCTCGTCCCCGGCCGCGCGCCGCCCGCCGGGGTCCACGCCTCGCGCAGGCGCGGCAGCAGCAGCGACGCGAAACGCACCACCTCCGCCTCATGCCGCCGCAGCTCCTTCTGCAGGGCCCCCACCGAGTGCACCCCCACGTAATGCAGCAGGCTCGCCAGCCGCTGCGCCCGCTCCGGGTCGGGCCAGTCGGTGAGCAGCAGCACGTTCAGCGCCCCCGCCACCTGCTGATCCAGATCCCGCACCGGCGGCACGTCCAGCAGGTGACGCATGCTGGGCGCGTCGATGAACACCGCGTCCGGCGCGTCCTGCACCCGCTCAGGCAGCGTCGCCGTGTACTGCTGCGACAGGCGGTGCAGGGTCATGAATTCCTCGTCCGCCATCTCCAGCAGGCCCGCCAGCCGGTAGAAGCGGCGCTGCACCTCCCGCGGGATCGCCTCGCGGTTCTTGTACCCCAGGTCATGCTCGATCTCCGCCCAGGCATGCTGGAGGATCGAGCGGATCTGCACCTCGAACTTCAGGCCCGCGAACGCCGCCAGATCCGGCGAGTCCGGCGTGACCTGCACCACGTAGTGCACGCCCATGTACCCGAAGCGGTCCGGGTCGTGCATCTTGCTCTTGTCGATCGAGTTCTCCCAGTCGATCGCGTGATGCTCCTCCAGCAGGCGCGACACCACGCTCACGTCCGACTCGAAGTACGTGATCACGCGCACCGCCACCAGATCCGTCACGTCCGACAGGGCCCCGTAGCGGCCCGGCTTGCGGCGCAGCTTGTCTTCCAGACTCGCGCGTTTCTTCACGCGGCCCGTCACGTGATGGATGTTCAGGCCCGCCCCGCCGATGAGCTGCAGCGTGTGCGCCACCGCCGCGTCCCTCAAGCCCTCGAAGGTCTCGCACCCGTCCTCGTACGCCTGGAGTAGCTGACCTGTCATGTGCCCACAGCTTAAGCCCGCCCGCCGCCGCACCCCCACGCACCTCCACACCCGGAGGGTAGGAGGACCGTGCTATCCCCAGACATGCGTCCATTTCCGGCCCGCGCCGCCCCGCTGCTCGCCGCGCTGCTGCTCCCCGGCGCCGCCCCCGCCGCCACGCCCGCGGCCCCCGCCCCGGCCGCCGGCACCCCGGCCATCCTGGTCGCCTACCCGCCCGCCGATCACCGCGTGACGTTCGACCACGTCATCCTGGAAGGCATGGTCACGCCCGGCGCGACCCTCACCGTGAGCGGCACGCCCGTCCCCACCGGCCCGGACGGCCTGTACATGACCTGGTGGCCGCTGAAACCCGGCGTGAACGACCTGCGCCTGATCGCCCGCACCCCCGCCCGCCCCGGCCAGAGTGCCCGCAGCGCCACCCGCATCCTGCGGGTCACCCGCACCGTGCCCCGCACGCTGCCCGCCACGCCCACCCTGCTGACCCGCGAGAGCGTCACGCCCGCCCAGCCCACCGAACTGTGGGACGCGGCCGGCGACACCCCCCAGGAGCGGCAGATTCCCGTGCGCTTCCAGGGCAGCCCCGGTGGCCGCGCCACCGCCCGCCTCGCCGGCCTGCCCGCCCAGCCCCTGCGCGAAGGGCCTAGCGGCACGTACAGCGGCGCGCTTGACGTGCCCGCCACCGCCCGCCTCAGCAGCGCCACCGTCACCGTCACCCTCACCGGACGCGACAGCCGCAGCGTCAGCGCCCCCGCACCGGGCCGCGTCACGAGCACCCCCGGCGCGGCCCGCACCGTCACCACCCCACCCGGCACGGTGCCCGGCCCCGACCTGAACGCCAGCAGCACCCGCCTCACCACCCCCCAGGGCGCGCCGCTGCTCTACCCCCGCGACGGCACCACCTACCGCGCCGTCGGCCGCGTGGGCACCGACCTGCGCGTCCGCCTCGCCCCCGGCGTCAGCGCCCTGGTCACCGCTGCCCAGACCGCCCCCGTCGGCTTCGCGCCGCCCCCCGCCCCCGACGGCGGCCCCATCAGCATCGACCCTGACCCCGGTCAGCTGACCCTGCGCCTCCCCCTCGGCCCCGCCCGGCCCTCCTTCACCCTCACCCAGACCGGCGACCGCACCCTGCGCCTCACCCTCTACGCCACCCCCACCCGGCCCCTCACCCCACCCGACCCCGGCGACCCCCGCCTGACCCGCCTCACCCTCAGCACCCCCAGCCCCGGCGTCACCCAGCTCGACCTCACCCTCACCGACCCCCTCTGGGGCTTTACCGCCACCGCCGACGGGGACAGCCTCCGCCTCACCACCCGCCAGCCCCCCACCCCCGACCCCGCCCGACCCCTCCAGGGCCGCGTCATCACCCTCGACCCCGGCCACGGCGGCACCCAGAACGGCGGCGCCGGCAGCCTCGGCACCCCCGAAAAGAACCTCACCCTCCCCATCGCCCTCCTCGCCGCCCAACTTCTCCAGGCCCAGGGCGCCACCGTCACCCTCACCCGCGACACCGACCTCACCCTCGGCCTCTACGAACGCGGCCTGATCGCCGAAGCAGCCAGCAGCGACCTCCTCATCAGCATCCACGCCAACGCCCTCCCCGACGGCCGCGACCCCCGCGGCACCCGCGGCCCCGAGATCTACTACACCCACCAGCAGGCCAGAGGCCCCGCGCAGGCCATCCTCACCGCCCTCCGCGCCGGCCTCCCCGACCTCGGCCCCGGCGCCGGCCTCAAACCCGACGCCGACCTCGCCCTCACCCGCCCCACCACCCAACCCAGCCTCCTCGTGGAAACCGGGTACCTCACCGACCCCGGCAACCTCCGCCTCCTGAACAGCCCAGACGGACAGCGGCGCGTCGCGCAGGCCATCGCCGACGGCATCAGTGCGTACTACGCGGGACTGGCGGGGCGGTAGGGATTCGGGGCTGGATTGGAATGGTTGCGCCTGGCGGCGGGCTTCCCCACCCCCCAGCCCCCTACCCCAGAGGGGCAGGGGGGGCTTACGTTGGCACTGGGCAAGAGTTGTTCCTGATGCGGCGGTCCTGTATTGGGCGGTGACGTGTCCGGCCTTGACGCCATCCTCCGCCCCCCGCAAGGCCCGCGCGCTGCGCGCACGACGGCCGGTGGCGATCTGCGGTCAGGTGATCAGTGGGACGCTTCGCGCCGCTGATCGACTTTCAAAACCACAGCCTTTGCAGCAGCTGAAGAAAGTAGAACCTTCTGGCGCGCACCAAGACTTGGAGCCAATGCAACGTCGTGGCAGCCGAGCTCGTCGTGTGGGCAGCGCGCGGGGCGAACGCGGCGACACCGGAGGTCTGCAACCCCATCCGTGGCCGTTCCCGCCCCATGCCCGCCGACCACCTCAGAGAAATACCTGCCGAGCGCAGCGAAAACGCCCCCTGCCCCTCTGGGGGACTCGGATGAGTCGCTTGCGGAGGGGGCTGGGGGGTGGGGAGGCCCGCCACCAGCCCCAGTGAAGGGCCGTTACCGCCCGACCACCTCCCGCCCGTACACCGCGACCAGCGCCTGTGCAAGCGGCGTGACGGCGTCGTCAGGGATGCCGGCGATGTTGATGCGGCCTTCGCGGGTGCCGTAGATGGCGTGCTGTTCGCGGAGGGTGTCCATCTGGTGGGGGGTGAGGGGGAGGAGGCTGAACATGCCCTGGTGGTGTTCGGTGCTCAGGAGGGCGTGTGGGGCGCCTGCGTCGCGCAGGGCGTGTCCGAGGGCTTCGCGGATGGTGCGGATGCGGTCGCGCATGGTGTCGAGCTCCTGGTGCCAGGGTTCGGGGTCGTGCAGGAGCGCGGCGGCGATGGCGGCGCCGTGTTCGGGGGGCATGGAGTAGGTGCGGCGGGCGATGCCCTCAAGGACGCTGAGGACGACGGCTTTCTCGCTGGGCTGGGGGACGAGGACGGTGGCGGTGCCGGTGCGTTCGCAGTAGAGGCCCATGTTCTTGGAGCAGCTGGCGGCGATGAGGACGGTGCCGAGGTGCCGGGTCATGATCCGCAGGCCCTGGGCGTCCTCAGCCAGGCCCTGGCCGAGGCCCTGGTAGGCCATGTCGACCAGGGGGATGAGGCCGCGCCCCTGGCAGTGCTGGGCGAGGGCGTGCCAGCTCTCTTCGCTCAGGTCGATGCCGGTGGGGTTGTGGCAGCAGCCCTGCACGAGGAGGATGTCGCCGGGCTGGGCGTGCCCGAGGGCTTCGAGGATGGGACGCAGGTCGGTGTGGCCGGTGCCGTCGTCCTGCCAGGGGTATTCGGCGGTGAGGAGGCCGGCGGCACGCATGAGGGGGTGGTGGTTGGCGTAGCCGGGGTTGGAGGTCCAGACGGTCGCGTCTGGGTGGGCGCTGGCGATCAGGTCGGCGAGGGTGCGCAGGGCGCCGGTGCCGCCGACGGTCTGCACGGTCACGGCGCGGTCCAGGGTAGGGGGGTGGTCGCCGAGGAGCAGGCGGGTCATGGCGGCGGTGAAGTCGGCGTTGCCGCTCAGGGGCCGGTAGACCTTGCTGGGGGCCGCGTCAGCGAGGTGGCGTTCGGCGTGCTGGACGGCGCTGAGGACGGGGGTGTGGCCGTGCGCGTCGCGGTAGATGCCGATGCCGAGGTTGAGTTTGTGCGGGCGGGGGTCGTCCCGGTGGGCGTTCTGGATGGCCCAGAGGGGATCGAGCGGGAGGGGGCGCAGGTCACTGAACATGGACGACTCCTGTGGGGGCAGTGGGGGTGCGGGTGGGCATGAGGTTGAAGACGAGGACGCCGGTGGTGACGATGGCGACGCCGATGGCCGAGGCGAGGCTGGGCCGCTCCCCGAGCAGCGGGAGGGCGAGCAGGGTGGCGAGGACGGGCGCGAGCGCGCCGACGGTGGCGCAGCGCAGCGTGCCGAGGTGTCGCAGCGCGTAGGGGTAGGTCAGCGAGGCGACGATGCCCACGCCGACGCCCTGCACGGCGATGAACGGCAGCAGGCCCTGCCAGGGCACCTGCGTGAGGTGGCTGGGCAGCGTCCCGGTCAGCAGCAGCGGCGCGAGGAGCAGCAGCGAGGGGTACGTGACGAGCATGGCGACCGCCAGCGGATCGAGTCCGGCGCGGCGGATGCCGAGCGTGTACCCGCCCCACAGCAGGCTGGCGCTCAGCAGCAGCGCGATCCCGGTGATGGGGGAGGCGCCGACCGTGCCCAGCCCGAGTACGAGCAGGACGATGCCGAGCAGGATCAGGCCCAGTCCGGGCCACTGGGCGGCCTGCACGCGGTCGCGGAACAGCATGGCCCCGACGAGCAAGACGGACAGAGGGGTGGTACCCGCCACGAGGGCGCTGACGTGCGCGGCGGATGTGCTGGCCCCCCCGGCGGCGGCGATCAGGAAGAACGGCAGGCCCGCCCCGGCGGTGATCATCAGCGCCGCGTGCCGTGGAACACGCCGCAGGGCGGGCAGGCGCGAGGGCAGCAGCGGCAGCAGCAGCGCGGCGGGGATCAGGAAGCGGATCAGCGCCACGTCCCCCGGCGTCAGCGGCGAGTGCCCGATGGCGCGGATGGTCAGTGCGAACGCCGCCCAGATGAACACCGTGACGGCCAGCGCCGCCCAGCCGAGCAGGGTGCCGGTCAAACGGGCCCGGGCGGTCCCGCGCGGAAGCGAGGAGCTGAGTTGACTCACCCCCGCATCCTCCGGCAGGGGGCGCAGAGCACCCCGGAATGGTCAGGAACTGCCAAACTCTGCCCTGAAGGCCCGGATCAGGGGCAGAATCTGCCACAATCCACCCATGGACGACCGTGACCGCCGCATCCTCGCGGCCCTCCAGGCGAACGGGCGCATCAGCAACCAGGACCTCGCGGAGCAGGTGCATCTCTCGCCGTCGCCGTGCCTGCGGCGCGTGCGGCAGCTGGAGGACTCGGGCGTCATCCAGGGCTACACCGCCCTGGTGGACGAGGAAGCGTACGGCCTGACCGTCACCGCGTTCGTGCGCGTGCGGCTGCAACTGCACACGACGGCCAGCATCCGCGCGTTCGAGGACGCCATCGCCCGCATGGACGCCGTGCTGGACTGTTACGTCATGACCGGCGAGGCCGATTACCTCCTGCGCGTCCTCGTGCCCGACCTAAAGGCGTACGAGGCGTTCGTGCGCCGGGAACTGCACGCCGTGCCCGGCATCGCCTCCATCGACACCAGTTTCGCGTACGGCCGCGTGAAGCGCGCGACGGTGTACCCGCAGCTGGGGTAGAGGCGGCGCCTCTTCACCGTTTCCTGCGACCCGCCCCCCAGGCCCCACACCCCTGCTACCGTCGGGCCATGAGTGTTCGTCCGGTGACGGTGGTGACGGGTGCGGCGGGTGGGATCGGGGCGGCGCTGGCGCGTGAGCTGGCGCCGGGGCATGACCTGATCCTGTCGGGCCGGAACGTGGGGGCGCTGGAGGCCCTGTGCGCGGAGGTGGGGGGGACGCCGCTGGTGCTGGACCTGACCCGCCCGGCATCGTTCGAGGCGGCGCTGGCGGGGCTGGGGCGCGTGTCGAACGTGGTGCACAACGCGGGGGTGGTGGAGCTGGGCGCGGTGGCGGAGCAGGACCACGCGGTGTGGTCGCACACGCTGGCGGTGAACGTGGTCGCCCCGGCGGAACTGACGCGCCTGCTGCTGCCGCGCGTGCGGGCCGAGCGGGGCACGGTGGTGTTCGTGAACAGCGGCGCGGGCCTGCGCGCGAACGCGGGCTGGGGCAGTTACGCGGCGAGCAAGTTCGCCCTGAAGGCCCTGGCGGACGCGCTGCGTGAGGAGGAGGCCGCGCATGGCGTGCGGGTCACGAGCGTGTACCCGGGCCGCACGGCGACGCCCATGCAGGAGAAGGTGCGCTCGCAGGAGGGCGCGCCGTACACCCCGGAGGCGTTCGTGCGGCCGGAGTCGGTGGCGGCGCTGATCGCGTTCGCGCTGAACGCCCCGCGCGACGCGCTGCTGCCGGACCTGAGCGTCCGGCCCGGTCCGCAGTGAGCGGCCCCGTGAGAGGAGCGGCGGTGCCCGCGCCGCACGCGGGGGAGGTCGTGCCGGGCCTGTGGGACGTGCTGATCGTGGGCGCGGGGCCGGCGGGCCTGAGTGCGGCGCTGACGCTGGGCCGCTCGCGGCGCCGGGTGTTGCTGCTGGACGGCGGGCCGCCCCGCAACGCGAGCGTGTCGGCGGGGCACGGCCTCCTGACCCGCGACGGGATCAGCCCCGAGGACCTGAAGGCGGCGGCCCTGGCGGATCTGGAACCGTACGACGTGACGGTCCGGGCGGACGGCGCACGCGAGGTCCGGCGGGTGGGCGAGTGCTTCGATGTGCGCGTCGGGGACGCGTGGCAGCGCACGCGGGTGCTGGTGTTCGCGACGGGCGTGCGCGACATCCTGCCGCCGGTACCGGGTCTGCGGGAACGCTGGGGTCAGGGCGTGTTCCACTGCCCGTACTGCGACGGCTGGGAGCACGAGGGCCGCGCCCTGGCCGTGTACGGGTCGGGGCAGTCGGCGCATCACCTCGCGCTGACGGTGCGGGCCTGGTCGGACCGCGTGACCCTGCTGTGCGACGGGGAGCCCTGCCTGACGCCCGAGCAGGCGCTCGATCTGGAACGGGTGGGTGTCACCGTCCGTACGCAGCCGGTGCGCCGCGTGAGTGGCGGCCCGATAGAGGACGCCCCGGTGTGCGTGTCGTTCGTGGGCGCCCCGCCCCTGAGTGTGGACGCGGTGTTCCTCGCGCCGGAGCAGGAGGGCGGCAGTCACCTGCCCGCTGCGCTGGGCTGCGAGCTGGACGGGAAGGGCCGCGTGACCGTGAATGCCGATCAGGAGACGGGCGTGCCGGGTGTCTTCGCTATCGGGGATATGACGGGCGCGCCGCAGTACGTGGTGCAGGCGGCGGCGGCGGGCATGCACGCGGCGCAGGTGATCAACACCCGCCTGATCCACGCGGCGGTGCACGCTCTGGGCGCGGCGTTCCACAAGAGCCCGCAGAACGAGGGCGCGCGCGATCCCGACAGCCGTGACGAGTGACCATCCCAGCACCCGGGCGGTCCTGTTCGATCTGGACGGCACCCTGCACGACCGCGCGGTCACGCTGCGCGCGTGGCTGGCGGGGCACGTCCAGCAGTTCTGCCTTCCGGACGGGTACGCCGCGCGCTTCCTGGCCCTGGAGGATCACGGCTACCGCCCGAAGGCGGAGGTGATCCCGCGGCTCGTGCAGGAATTCAACCTGCCGCACGACCCGCGCACCCTGCTGGACACCTACGCGGGGCACGTGCAGCATGCCGTCCCGATGGCCCACGCCCACGCCGTCCTGCGCGACCTGCGGGCGCGTGGCGTGCGGGTGGGCGTCGTCACGAACGGCTGGGCGGACCTCCAGCGCACCTGCGTGGAGACCTGCGGCCTGAGCGGCCTGATCGACGACCTCGTGATCAGCAAGGCCGTGGGGCTCAGCAAGCCAGACCCCGCGATCTATCGGCTGGCGCTGGACCGCCTGGGCGTCCGCGCGGATCAGGCGTGGTTCGTGGGCGACTCGCCCCGCAACGACATCGCCGGACCGCAGGCCGCCGGCCTGCGTGCCGCGTGGCTGCCCAGCACCCACCCCCTGCGCGGCGAGGTCCCGGACGCCACGCTGGGTGACCTGCGGGACGTCCTCACGCTGCCGGGGTTGCCCCACACCGCCGTCACTCGTCTGGCGTGAGGATCAGCACCGTGCCGTCCTTCGTCCCGAACGCCGTCCAGGGTTCCTCCACGCGGACGCGGTAGCCCTCGGCGGGGCGCAGGCGCACGAAGTTACTCAGTGGCAGGTCCACGACCGCCTCGCCACTCAGGCACACCAGCCAGCCGGTCTCGGCCGGCCCCGTCAGGGTGCCGGACAGGTTCACGACGCGCACGCGCCCGCCGGGCAGCCGCACCCACTCGCCGGGGCTGCCCTGCGCCAGCCGCGCCAGATGCAGGGATTGAGGAACGTCAGGTTTCACGGGCGTCACAGTGCCGCACGTCATATCACGCCCCGGCCCGCGCGGGGGCAGAAGGCCAGGAAACGACCAATGCCTGCGACTACACTCGTCGGATGTCGGATCACCTCACCACCGCGGAGTTGCTGTCATCGCTGTGTACGGTCTTTCAGGTGTTCGGTGAGCGCACGCAGGATTCCGGGCACGTCTCGTACGGGGTGCAGACGCCGGGAGGCGAGCGGCTGTTCGTGAAGACCGCCGGAGCGGCGCACCCCAGTCCGGGCGGTACGACCTTCGCGGCGCGCGTGGCGGCCCTGCGCCGCGCTGTCACGGCGCAGCTGGAGATCTCGCACCCCGCCCTGATTCCCGTGCAGCGCGTATACGAGGGCGCAGGCGGCATCGCAGTCATCCAGCCGTGGTTTCCCGGTGACCTGCTGCGCGCCCCGGCCGGGCGGCGGGATCACCCGCAGGAGGCCCACGCCCGCTTCCGCGCGCTGCCCCTGTCGGAGATCCTGGTCGCCCTGGGGCAGATCATCGACCTGCACGTCCTGCTGGCGCGGCACGGCTGGGTGGCGGGGGACTTCTATGACGGGTGCCTGATGTACGACTTCGCCGCGCGGGAGATCCGCTTCATGGACCTGGAATGCTACCGGCGCGGTCCGTACCGCAACGAGGTGGGTCGCCTGCCCGGCTCGACCCGCTTCATGGCCCCCGAGGAGTTCACGCGTGGCGCGCTCATCGACGGGCGGACGACCGTGTTCAACCTGGGCCGCATGCTGGCGATCTGCACCGACCGGCATGCGCTTCCCGGTGGCCTCGCGGCACTCATCACTCAGGCCACTGCTCCTGATCCAGCCGTCCGAATACAGAGTCCCGCCGACCTCCAGGCGAGGTGGCGAGACGCGGTGGCCTGAATCCTTACTCGCCGCGCGCAGCCTGATTGAGTTTCTTGCTGGCCTGGAGGGCCATGCCCTTGGCTTTCTTGACGTCCAGCCCGAGTTCCGGGGCGACGTCCTCGACCTTGCGGCCCTCGCCGCGCGTGGCGGTCACGAGGCGGCGCTCCGGGTCGCTCAGGACGCCCAGGTGGGGTTGCAGGTCCGCCCAGGTGAAGGTGGCCCTGTCGGGCGCGGCCTTCGCGGTTGGCTTCTTCGCGGCGGGTTTTTTGGCGGTCGACTTGCTGGCGGCGGGTTTCTTCGCCCCGGCCTTCGCGGTCGCCTTGGTCGCGCCTGCCTTGGGCGCCGCTTTCTTGGTGGCGCCTGCCTTGCCGGGCTTCTTCTTGGGTTCCTTGCCGCGTTCCTCCAGGATTTCCAGGGCGCGTTCGGCGGTCAGGTTCTCCGGCGTCTCGCCCTTGCGCAGGGTGGCGTTGCGCTCGCCGTCGGTCAGGTACGGCCCGAAGCGGCCGTCCTTGAGCTGGATGGCGGCGCGGCCCTCGATCTCGAAGGTGCGCAGCGGCCCGGCGGCAGCCGAGCGCGCCCGGAAGCGCGGTTGCAGGAACAGCGCCTCCGCCTCGGGGAGCGTCACCGTGAACAGCTGCTCATGCGTGGCGAGGCTGCGGCTGTCGTTGCCACGCTTCAGGTACGGGCCGTACTTGCCGTTGAACGCCCAGACTTCCTCGCCCTCGCTGCTGCCCACCAGCCGGGGCAGGGTCAGGAGTTGCAGGGCGCGCTCCAGGCTCAGGGTGCCCAGGTCGTCGCCGGGGAAGAGGCTGGCGCTGCGCGCGGGCGGGTTCGTGTCACCCAGGGTCACGTACGGTCCGTAGCGTCCGGCGCGCGCCACGACGGGCATCCCGGTGTCCGGGTCGGTGCCCAGGGATCGGTCGCCGCTGGGCCGCGCGAGGAGCTCCTCGGCCTTCTCGGCCGTCAGTTCGTCCGGCGCGAGGTCTTCTGGCAGGTTCGCCTTCTGCTCTCCGCGTTCCATGTACGGCCCGTAGCGGCCCACGCGGACTTCCACGCCGCTGCCCTCCAGCTTCGGCACGCGGATGGTGGCGATGCCGCGCGCGTCGATCTCGCCCATCTGCTGCTCGATGGTGGGTTTGAGCGCCATGCCCTGCCCGTGGTCCCCCAGGTAGAAGCGCCTCAGGTACGGCACGCGGCTCTCGCGGCCCCCGGCGATCTCGTCGAGGTCCTCTTCCATCTTCGCGGTGAAGTCGTAGTCCACCAGCGTCCCGAAGTGGTGTTCCAGCAGCGCGCTCGTGGCGAACGCCGTCCACGAGGGCACCAGGGCCTGGCCCTTCTTCGTGGCGTACCCACGGTCCTGGATGGTGCCCAGGATGCTGGCGTACGTGCTGGGGCGCCCGATCCCGGCGGCCTCCAGCGACTGCACCAGACTCGCTTCCGTGAAGCGGGCGGGCGGCTGGGTCTCGTGCCCCTCGGGTTTCGCACCCTCTGCCGTCACGCGCTGCCCCTCACTCAGGGGGGGCAGGGGCGTCTCGCGGTCCTCCAGCGCGGCGCTGGGGTCGTCGCTGCCTTCCACGTACGCGCGCAGGAAGCCGGGGAAGTCGATGGTGCGGCCCGACGCGCTCAGGGCCACGTCCTCGCCCCCCCTGGCCTTGCCGCCCAGGCGGACACGCAGCCCGCGGCCACGCGCGTCGGCCATCTGGCAGGCGACCGTGCGTTTCCAGATCAGGTCGTACAGGCGCCACTCGTCGCCGGACAGTTCGGTCTTCAGGCTATCGGGCGTGCGGAAGCTGCTCCCGGCCGGGCGGATCGCCTCGTGGGCCTCCTGCGCGTTCTTGGCCTTCTTCGTGTACACGCGCGGCTGCGGGGACAGGTAGTTCGCGCCGTACATCTGCGCCACCTGCGAGCGCGCCGCCTTCACGGCCTCCTCGGAGAGGTTCGTGGAGTCCGTGCGCATATAGGTGATGTAGCCCTGCTCGTACAGGCGCTGCGCGGCGCGCATCGTGCGGGTCGCGGCGAAGCCCAGCTTGCGGCTGCCCTCCTGCTGGAGGGTGGACGTGATGAACGGCGGGTAGGGCCGCTGCGTGAAGGGTTTTTCCTCCGCGCTCGTCACGGTCAGCGGCTGCCCGGCCAGCCCGTCGGCCAGGGCGCGCGCCTCGGCCTCGGTGAGCAGGCGGGCCACCACGCCGTCCTTCAGGCGGCCGGTCAGCGGGTCGAAGTCACGGCCCAGCGCCAGCTTCTGCCCCGCCAGATCGGTCAGGCGGGCCGGGAAGCTCTGCCCCTGCGCCGTCTTCGCCGTGACGAGCAGGTCCCACCACGTCGCGCTCACGAAGCGCATCCGCTCGCGTTCACGCTGCACCAGCATGCGCGTCGCCACCGACTGCACCCGCCCCGCCGACAGTTTCGGCGCGACCTTCTTCCACAGCACCGGGCTGACCTCGTACCCGTACAGGCGGTCCAGGGCCCGGCGGGCCTCCTGCGCTTCCACGAGGTTCGTGTCGATCTGACGCGGCGCGGCGATCGCGGCCTGGATCGCCTCCTTCGTGATCTCGTGGAACACCATGCGCCGCACCGGCACCTTCGGCTTCAGTTCCTGGAACAGGTGCCACGCGATGCTCTCGCCCTCGCGGTCATCGTCGGTCGCCAGGATGATCTCGTCGGCGTCCTGGGCCAGCCTGCGCAGCTTCGCCACGTGCGCCTTCTTCTCCGGCGACACCACGTACAGCGGCTGGAAGTCGTTCTCGATGTCCAGCCCCAGGCGCGCCCAGGCCTTGCCCTTGTACTTCTCGGGGATGTCCGCCGCACTTTTCGGCAGGTCGCGGATGTGCCCGATGGACGACTCCACCGTGTACCCCTTTCCGAGGTACTTCTCGATGGTGCGGGCCTTGGCAGGCGACTCGACGATAACCAGCGTGTGGGCAGAGGATCTGGGCATAGGCAGTGGTGCTCCCCGAAAGAAGTCAGGGGTGAGCGTAGCACGCCCCCCTTCACGCTTCCGGAAGAAGAGGACCAATACACCCTCATGGGCGGCCCCGACCGTCCATGCGCCGCCGGCCCGCGCGCCGCCCGCCCACGCCAGAAAGCCCTCAGGATTCAGATTTTCTTCATGCTAGGCTGCTCACATGCGACCCCGGGGCGCCACCCTCTCCATCATTCCCCTCGCGGTCACCGCCCTCTTCCTCGCCGGGTTCCTGACCGCGCCGCCCCTGCGCGTCCCTAGCGCCCCCACCCCCAACGCCACCCTGATCGTCCTGGGCGCGGCGCAGTACGACGGCCGGCCCAGCCCCGCCTTCCAGCGGCGCCTCGACCACGCCCTCACCCTCTACCAGCAGGGGCACGTGCAGCGGGTCGTGGTCACCGGAGGCCGCCAGCCCGGCGACCGCTACACCGAGGGCCGCGTCGGCGCCACCTACCTGAACGCGCACGGCGTTCCGGGCCGCGCCCTCATCGCCGAGGAACGCAGCCGCACCACCGTCCAGAACCTCGAGAACGCCCGCGCTGTGCTCCCGGGCGGCACGCCCGTCACCCTCGTCACCGACGAGGCGCACGCCCCCCGCGCCCTGGCGCTGGCCCGCGCGCTGAACATGAACGCCAACGTCAGCGCCAGTCCCCTCAGCCCCCACACCAGCCGCCAGTACGTCCTGCGCGAGAAACTCGCCCTGCTCGGCTACGCGCTGCTCGGCATCCGGCTGTAGCCCGTGAGGCCATGAGGTGCGGGGCGCAGGGGATGACCTCCTGCGCCCCGCACCGCTGTCTCCGGGTTACCGCTTCAGCCGACGCGTGACCGCCGCGACCTCCGGCATGCGCAGGGCCAGCGCGCCGCCCAGGTACACCGCGAGACCCGCGCCGCCCGCCAGCGCCAGCACGGGGACGCTGGTCAGGATGAAGCCCGGCTGGATCGGCAGCGCGCGGGCGATCAGCCACGCCGCGCCGCCCGAGACGGCTGCCAGCGGCACCACGCGCAGCAGATGCCCCGTGACCTCGCGCGTGGGGAAGCCCACCGCGCGGCGGTACAGGACGATCAGGGCCGCCGTCATCAGCAGCCCGCTGATGGTGGTGCTCAGCCCGAAGCCGATCAATCCCAGCGGTGGGACCAGCAGGCGGTACAGTGCGACCTCTAGCACGAACCCGATGGCGCTGATCGTCACGGCCTCCCGCGTGCGTTCCCGCGCGTAGAAGGTGCGCAGCAGCACCGTCACCAGCGCCCACGGCACCAGGGCCAGCGCCCAGCCGAACAGGATTCCGCTGCCCGCCGCGAACTTATCCAGTTCCTGGACGCCCCTCGGCGGGGTCAGGTTGATCAGGCTGACCGCGAACGGGGCCAGTGCGATCAGGAGCGCACTCATGGGGGCCGCCAGGAACGTAGTCGTACGGATGGTGCTGGCCGTCAGTGCGCGGAACTGCGTCCAGTCCTTTTCCGCCGCGGCCTGCGAGAAGCGTGGGAAGACAGCCAGGACGGGGGAGACGACGAACAGACCGTTGACCATCGTGAACAGCGCCTCGGCGTTGGTGTACCCGGTCTGCGTGCCTTTCGGGAACTGCTGAGCGTTGGACAGCAGGCTGGTCACGTACACGTTCAGGATCTGCCGGGCCCCGGCGGTCAGGGTGAACGGCGCCATCTGCTTCAGCACGCGGCCCACCGCCGGGTGCCCCTTCAGGCCGGGCGTGGGCAGCAGCCCAAAGCGGTTCAGGGCGGGGAGCTGCACCAGCAGCTGCGCCACACCACCGATCAGCCAGCCGAAGGCGAGCCACGTCGCGCTGTGCGGCAGCAGGATCAGCGCGACGATGCTGGCAATGTTGAACGCCACGGGCGCGAAACTGCTCTCACGGAAATGCTCGTCGGCGTTCAGCAGGCCCATCGCGATGGCCGACAAGCTGATCAGCATCAGGAACGGCATGAGCATGCGCGTCATGAACAGCGTCAGTTCCCGGTCCACGTTGGAATTGCTGGCCAGCAGCAGATCCACGATCCACGGCGCGGCGAAGATCCCGGCCGCCATGAGCAGGAGGTTCACGGCGATGAGCACGCCGCTGAACGCCTGCGCCAGTTCCCGGCGGCCCCGGGTGTCCAGGGTCTTGTACACCGGGATGAACGAGTTCACCAGGGCGCCCTCGGCCAGCAGTTCCCGCAGCAGGTTCGGGACCTTCACGGCGACCGAGAAGGCGTCGGTCAGGGCTGGCGCGAAAGTGTTGATGATCTGTTGCCGGATGATGCCGCTCAGGCGGGAGCCGAGCGTGCCGAGCATCACGATGATCGTGTTCGCCCGCAGCGACTTGGCGGGGCTGGCCGGCGCCGGCGCGTCGGGCGGGCCGGCGTCCTCGAAGGTCAGGTTCAGTTCGGGTGGGGCGGGCGGCTGGCCCAGCGGGGACTTGCTCACCGGGCCACTGTAGCGCCGCCCACGGGCGGAGGTGAGACGGGTGGGTCAGTCCGTCAGGGCCTGAGCGTCCCCGTCTGGCCCGACGAACAGCCGCGCGGCCCCGAACGCCACCGGAAGCCGCAGCGTACCCAGGTACGCCTGAAGGGTCGCTGGCAGGGCGTCCAGCGTCAGGGGCGTGCGCGGCGCGGCCACCAGCCGGTACGTCCCGGCCTCGCTGGGCACGTGGTCGTACACGAACGCCCCCCGGCGCTGCGGGGCGCACAGGTGCTCGTCGAAGCCCCCGGCGGGCGTATTCGTCTCCTCGGTCTCCGGGCGCGTGTCGAGCCACACGTGCGTGGCCTCCAGCAGTTCCTCGGAGGCCAGGGCCTGGGCGGGGACGGTGTCGTCCCCGGCGGCCAGGAACTGCGCCAGATGCCCGTCCGGGTCGGTGGCGAACCAGTCGAACTCCACCCCGGCGATCTCCTCGCGGGTCAGGGGGTATGGGCCGTCACCGGTTCAGCAGGTTCTGAATGGCGGGCGTGGCGGCCGGGAACGAGACGGCGACGTTCACGGTCGTCCCGGCGGGGGTGGCGGGATCCACGTTGATCCAGTGGCTGGCGAGCACCGGCGGGTTCGGCTGCGGGTCGATAGCGCGAACGAGCACGCGGCCCTGCGGCGGCACGAACGCGCACCAGCCCTCGCTGGCCGCGCTGAAGGCGCGCACCGGCAGCACGCTCTGGAGCGTCAGGTCGTCCGGCGTCGCCCAGTACTCGATCAGGAGACTGGCCTGCGCGCGGTTCAGGTCGGCTGCGGCGACGTCCAGCTGGATCTCGACCCCGTCAGCCTTGCCGGGCACGAGATTCATCCAGCCCGGGACGACCAGGCGACCACTCTGGGCACTCTTGAACTGCTGCGGGGCGGGCTGTGTCATGGCGCACAGCGTAGCGCACCCCCGCCCGTCCCTGAGGACCGTCAGCCCCGGGGGCCGTTCAGCTGCGCTTGACGGTGCGGATCAGCGCGCGCACCGCGACGAAACCCACCGCGAAGAACAGCAGTGGCGTGAGGTTCACGGTCACCTCGGCGTCCTTTTCGGGTTCCAGGGGGTTCTGCTTGCGGTACTTGATCATGCGTCCCAGCCTACGCCGGGGCGCGCGCGGAGACGCACACGTTTCATTAAGCCTGCCCGGACCCCGGGGTGGGGACCCGTCCAGCCCAGACGACGCCACTGGTGACCGTCCCGTTGCGCCCCCGGGCCGCGCGGGGGTAGAACTGCCCCCGTGACCCACGACCTCGCCACTACGCCCCCCGACGCGACCCTGCCGGACACCATGCGCGCCCTGAGCAAACAGCACGCCCAGGAGGGCATCTGGATGACCGAGGCGCCGGTGCCCACACCCGGCCCGAACGACATTCTGATCAAGGTCCGCAAGGGCAGCATCTGCGGCACGGACGTGCACATCTACAAGTGGGACAGCTGGGCGCAGCAGACCATCCCCGTCCCGATGATCGTCGGGCACGAGTACGTGGGCACGGTCGCCGCGATCGGCAGCGAGGTCCGCGGCTTCCAGATCGGCGACCGCGTCAGCGGCGAGGGCCACGTCACCTGCGGGCACTGCCGCAACTGCCGCGCCGGGCGCCGCCACCTCTGCCGCAACACCCTGGGCGTCGGCGTGAACCGCCCCGGCTCCTTCGCCGAGTACCTCGTGCTGCCCGCCTTCAACGCCTTCAAGCTCCCCGACGACATCCCGGACGACATCGCCGCGATCTTCGACCCCTTCGGGAACGCCGTCCACACCGCCCTGAGCTTCGATCTGGTCGGCGAGGACGTCCTGATCACGGGCGCCGGACCCATCGGCGTGATGGCCGCCGCCGTCGCCAAGCACGTCGGGGCGCGCAACGTCGTCATCACCGACATCAACGACTACCGCCTCGACCTCGCCCGCAAGATGGGCGTCACCCGCGCCGTGAACGTCGCCCAGGAGGACCTGCGCGCCGTCATGCAGGAACTCGGCATGACCGAGGGCTTCGACGTGGGCCTGGAAATGAGCGGGTCGGGTCCCGCCTTCGCGCAGATGGTGGACGTCATGAACAACGGCGGCAAGATCGCCCTGCTCGGCATCCCCGCCGGACGCGTGGATATCGACTGGAACGGCGTGATCTTCAAGATGCTCACCATCAAGGGCATCTACGGCCGCGAGATGTTCGAAACCTGGTACAAGATGGCCGCCCTGATCCAGTCCGGCCTCGACCTGAGTCCCATCATCACCCACCACTACCCCATTCAGGACTACCAGCAGGGCTTCGACGCCATGCTCGGCGGCCAGAGCGGCAAGGTCATCCTGAACTGGGAGTAACGGGGAGTAAGGCAGGAAGCGGTGCGCGGTGACTCACTTTCATCCGCGCACCGCTTCCCCTTCGCCATCTGGCGGATGTTTCCCGTTCCCCTCGTGCGGCATGCTGCGGCGCATGAGCGTGTTCGTGCAGGTGTGGTGGCCCGGTGATCCGGGTGCCTTCGCCTGCTGACGTTCATCGTCGCGCCGCGCCCGGATTCAGTGTCCGGGCGCGGCTTTTTTCGTGTCTCTCGTGGAGGGGTGGAGCATGTCGAACATAGGAAATGGAGCAGGGCAGGCAACAGGGGAGAGGCCGCGCGTGCTGACCGGGGACCGCCCGACGGGCCGGCTGCACCTGGGGCACCTGGCGGGGTCGCTGCGGTCGCGGGTGGCCCTGCAGGACTCGCATGAGGTGTTCGTGCTCGTGGCGGACGTGCAGGGCCTCACCGATCACTACGAGCGGCCGGACGTGCTGCGCCGCAACATTCCGGAGGTGCTGCTGGACTATCTGGGCGCGGGCCTGGACCCGGCGCGGGTGACGTTCGTGCAGCAGTCGGGCGTGCCGGAACTGACCGAGCTGACGGTGTACCTGCTGAATCTGGTGACGGTGTCGAAGCTGCGGCAGAACCCCACCGTGAAGACCGAGATCGCGCAGAAGGGCTTCGGGGACGCGGTGCCGGCGGGGTTCTTCATCTACCCGGCGGCGCAGGTGGCGGACATCACGGCGTTCGGCGCGCAGGTCGTCCCGGTGGGGGAGGATCAGCTGCCCATGCTGGAGCTGACGCGCGAGGTGGTGCGGCGCTTCAACGGGTTGTACGGGCCGGCCGCCGACGGCAGGGACGTGCTGGTGGAACCGCAGCCGCTCCTGTCCTCTTCGCCGCGCCTGCCGGGGCTGGACGGGCAGGCGAAGATGGGTAAGAGCCTCGGCAACGCCGCGTACCTGTCCGACCCGCCCGACGAACTGCGCCGCAAGGTGATGGGCATGTTCACCGACCCCGCCCACCTGCGCGCGGCGGACCCCGGGCAGGTCGAGGGGAACCCGGTGTTCACGTACCTGGGCGCCTTCGACCCGGACGCGGCGCGCGTGCAGACCCTGAAGGACCACTACCGCGCCGGGGGGCTGGGCGACGTGACGGTCAAACGGCACCTGCTGGACGTGCTGGACGCCGAACTGACCCCCATCCGCGAACGCCGCGCCGCGTACGCGCAGGATCTACCGGCGGTCATGACCCTCCTGCGCGAGGGCACGCAGCGGGGCCGCGACGTGGCCGCGCAGACGCTGGCGCAGGTGCGGGCCGCGCTGTTCTGGCGGGAGGGGTGGGGTGCGGGGGGTGCGCCGCCTGCCGGGCCCCCTACCGCCTGCCGGCAACCCACTCCCCTTCTGCCCACTTTTCCTGAGTGTGGTCGTGTTAACCTGTGGCCGGAGGTCGGGCCTCGCCCGGCGAGACACGACATATGGATTACTACGAACTGCTGGGCGTCGCGAAGACCGCGAGTGCCGATGAGATCAAGTCCGCTTACCGCAAACTGGCCCTGAAGTACCACCCCGACCGCAACAAGGAAGAGGGGGCAGCGGAGAAGTTCACGCAGATCAACGAGGCGTACGCCGTCCTCAGCGACACGGAGAAACGCGCGCACTACGACCGCTTCGGCAGCGCGCCGGGCGCGGGCATGCCCGGCGGCGACCCGTTCGGCGGGATGGGCGGCGCGGGCTTCGATCCGATGGACATCTTCGAGCAGCTGTTCGGCGGCGCGATGGGTGGCCGGGGCGGGCGGCGCGGCCCGGCGCGCGGGGACGACCTGGAGACCGAGGCGTTCGTGAGCCTCGCGCAGGCCCGCGCGGGCGAGGAGATCGAGGTCACGGTGGACCGCCTGACCACCTGCGAGCACTGCGACGGCACGAAGACCGAACCCGGCGGCAAGCCGCCCAAGACCTGCACGACCTGCGGCGGGGCGGGCGCGGTGCGCGCGCAGGCCCGCACGATCTTCGGCGTGGTGGAGACCCAGCAGGCCTGCCCCACCTGCCGCGGCGAGGGCCAGATCGTGCAGGACCCCTGCACGGTGTGCAAGGGCCGGGGCCGCACCCTGAAGGCCGAGACCGTGAAGGTCAAGCTGCCCAAGGGGATCGACGAGGGCTACCGCATCCGCGTGAGCGGCGCGGGCAACGAGGGCCCCGGCGGGAACGGCGACCTGTACGTGCACATCGAGATGGAGAAGCACCCCGAGCTGCGCCGCGAGCAGGAGCACCTGATCCACACGGCGAAGATCGGCTTCGCGAAGGCCGCGCTGGGCGGGCAGATCACGGTGCCCACCCTGGACGGCCCGCACACGGTCGAGGTGAAGGCCGGCACGCAGCACGGCGAACTGCACCGCCTGCGCGGTCAGGGCATGCCGCGCCTCCAGGGGTCCGGGAACGGTGACCTGATCGTCGAGTACGACGTGATCGTGCCCAAGCCGGGCCAGCTGAACCCCGAGGCGCGCGAGGCGCTGCTCGCCTACGCCCGCGCGGTGGGTGACGAGGTGAACGAGAAGCACGAGGGCTTCTTCGACCGGGTCGGCAAGATCTTCCGGGGCGAGTGATGCGCCGCCTGAGAGTGTGGACGGGGGCGGTCCTGCTGGGCGTCACGCTGAGCGCGTGCGGCGCCGATCAGATCGTCACCCCGGACGAGTACACGCGCCTGACGCCCGGCATGACACTGGTGCAGGCGCAGCAGGTCGTGGGGGACCAGGGCCAGCCGGTGCAGGCGCTGGCGGGTCAGGCGCACCGCTGGGAGAACGCGGACGGCAGTTTCGCGCAGGGTACGTTCCTGGCGGGCCGCGCCGTGGACTTCGATCAGGAGGGCCTGCTGGCCGAGGCGGGCAGCAAGAGCAAGCTGAAGAAGCTGCGCAAATCCAACCGCCGCTGACCGCCGCGCCGGGTGGGCCGCGCCGCCTCTGAAGGGAGGACGGGCGGCCCGTCTCCTATGGGGCGCGCAGCCTGAACTCGTCGTGCAGGGCGGCCTGCGCGGCGTGGTAGCCGCTCATGCCGTGAATGCCGCCGCCGGGCGGGGTGGCGCTGGAGCAGAGGTACACCCCTTTCACCGGGGTGCGGTACGGGGTGGGGGTGGGCAGCGGGCGGGCCAGCAGGCCCCACAGGTCGCCGCGCCCGCCGTTCACGTCCCCGCCCTGGAAGACCGGGCTGAACGCCTGCAACTCCGGCGCGGTGGTGCGCCGCCGGGCCAGGATCAGCCCCTGCCAGCCGGGTGCGAAGTGGTCGATCTGCGCCTCCATCGGCCCGCTGGCGTCGCCCGCGAAGCCGCCTGGCACGTGCGAGTACGCCCAGAAGGTGTGCCCACCGGCAGGTGCGCGGCTGGGGTCGAAGAGAGTGTGCTGCGCGGCGAGCACGTAGGGCCGCGCGGGCACCTGCCGCCCGGCCACCCGTTCGGACTCGGCGAGGTCGGGCGCGAGGCCGCCCAGGTGGACGGTCGCGGCGCGCGCCACGCGCGGGTCCGCCCAGGGCATGGGGCCGGACAGGGCGTAATCGAGTTTCTGGAGGCCCGGCCCGTAGCGGTAGCCCTCCAGCGCAGCGCGGTACCAGCCCGGGGCGCGGTCACCCAGCAAGTCCAGCAGCACGCGGGGACTGCTGTCCACCAGGGTCACGCGGGCGGGCGGCAGGTCCCGCGCGGACCGCACCGTCACGCCGGTCAGGACCTCGCCGCCCAGGAATTCCAGGTACGCGCGCAGGGCGTCCGCCAGGGCCTGCGCCCCGCCACGCGGGAATGGCCAGCCCACCGCGTGCGCCAGCAGCGCCAGCACCAGCGTCATGGCGGCCGTGCCGGGCGTGGTCAGCGGCAGGTTGCTGTGCGCCGCCAGCCCCGCCCACAGCGCCCGGCCCTCCGGCGTGCGGAACAGCGTTTCCCCGACGAACGCCGCACTCGGCAGGCCCCGCAGTCCGAAGCGCGCCAGGGACAGCGGGTGGCGCGGCGGGCGCGGCAGGGGCCGCAGGATGTCGTCCAGCAGACCCTCCCAGTCGGCCAGGAGCGGGGCCATCAGGCGCACCCAGGCGGGCCCATCCCGGCCCAGCGCGGCGGCGGTGGCGTGCAGGTCCCGCTCCAGCGTCACGCTCCGCCCGCCCGGCAGCGGGTGAGCGACCGGTGCCTCCGGCTGCACCCAGTCCAGCCCGAACGCATGCAGCGGCCACGCCCGGAAGGCCGGACTGGCCACCGCCAGCGGATGAATCGCCGAGCCCACGTCATGCGTGAACCCCGGCAGCGTCAGCTCCGCGCTGCTCAGGCCACCCCCCACCCGGCCGTGCGCCTCGAGCACCTGCACGCGCAGCCCGGCCCGGGCCAGCGTCACCGCCGCCGACAGCCCGTTCGGCCCGGCCCCCACCACCACGGCGTCCAGCGTCATGCCTCCCACCCTAACGCCCCCACCCCCGCGTCCCCCTTGAGCGGACGTTCACCGCGCGTGTTCCCCGCCCGGGCACGCCTCACGGGTATGACAGTCCCATCACAGGGCAGGTATGCTGCTGAGCGGTCAACAGTCGCGCTCCACGCGGGCGCGTATCAACCCCCGCCCCACCCCCCCTTCTGGAGGATTCCCCGTGTCCGTCCCCCACCGCGCCCCCGCCGAACTGCTCAACAGCCGCCGCTCACCCCTGCTGGTGTTCGCCGGCCAGAGCAACCGCCCCCTCGCCCAGGCCATCTGCGACCACCTGGGGGTGCCGCTGGGCCGCAGCAAGACCGAGAAGTTCACGAACGACAACATCATCGTGCACTACGAGGAAAGCCTGCGCGAAGGGGACGTGTTCATCGTCCAGACCTTCAGCAACCCCGTCAGCGACTCGATCATGGAACTCATGCTCATGATCGACGCCGCCAAGAGCGCCAGCGCCGGACGCGTCACCGCCGTCATCCCCTACTACTCCTATGCCCGCAGCGACAAGAAGGACAGCCCCCGCATCTCCATCGCCGGGCGCCTCATCGCCGACCTGCTGCAGGAGGCCGGGGCGGACCGCATCCTGACCATGACCCTGCACGCCCCGCAGGTGCACGGCTTCTTCAAGGTGCCCGTCGATCACCTCTCGGCGGACCTCGTGCTCAGCGAGCACTTCCGGCAGTGCGTGCCCGACGCGCACAACGGCGTCGTCCTGGCCCCCGACGCGGGCAGCATCAAACGCGCCTCGCAGATCGCCCGCCGCCTCGACAGCGGCCTCGCCATGATCGACAAGGAACGCCTCTCCGACACCGAAGTGCGCCCCCGCGCCCTGATCGGCGACGTGGACGGCAAGACCGTGTTCATCGTTGACGACGAGATCAGCACCGCCGGCAGCCTCGTCGAGACCGTCAACATCGCCCGCAGCATGGGCGCCAAGGACGTGTACGTCGCCGTCACGCACGGCGTGTACTCCGGCCCCGCCATCCAGCGCATCGCGGGCCTGGACGTCACGCAGGTCGCCAGCACGAACACCGTGCTCGTGCCCGACTCGAAGGTCGAGGCGTCCAACGGCAAGCTGGCCGTGCTGGACGTCGCGCCGCTGTTCGCGAACGCCATCACGAACATCCACACCGGCGCCAGCGTCAGCACCCTGTTCACCTGAGCAGCGCGTCAGGACGGTGGGGAGGGGTCGCGAGATCCCTCCCCGCTCTGTCTTCCTGTGTGGGCTGAGCCGGTCTTACTGGGGCTTCCGGGACACCCGGTACTTCCACGAAATCTGCTCCACCGGGGCCGGGCGCGTCTCGATCAGGTGTGCCGTTCCGAAGGGCCGGGCAATGCCGAGGCGTCCAGACCCGGTGTCTCCAACGAACAGATCGTAGGTGTGCAGCGCGTCCTGAGCCGGATCCAGGGTCAGCCGGAAATAGAAGGGGGTCAGGCCAGGGTCGATCAGGAGAATGGCCCAGCCATAGAGTTCTGCCGCGTTCGTCGCCAGCTTGCGGCCGCTGGTGAGAAGGACGACGTCCAGGTATTCCCCTACCCACTCCGGGTACGGCTCGCGCAGCAGCTGCGGAATACAGTAGGCCAGGTCGTCCTGGAGACTGATGGACAGCTCCGGGGGACACTTCTGAACCGGTCTGGGTCTGGACGAGCAGTTCACGCAGGTGGGCTGCGAGCCGGGATTCGAGTGTCTGAGACATTGGACGATCCGGGCGCCATTATGCCGTAGCCGGGGCGAGCCAGCGGGCGCGGGGCAGGAGCAGGAGCAGCAGCGTGGCGGCCAGGACGGTGAGGATCAGGCCCGCGTGACCGCCGGTCAGGAAGGCCAGGGGCAGCGCGGCGCAGGCGAGCAGGGGCAGCAGGGTCGTGCGGGCCTGTCGGGGACCGCCGAGGATCACCCAGGCGAGGCCCGCGCCGAGCAGGCTGCCGAGGACCTCGGCGGGGAGGAGGGGCAGGTACGCGGTCAGCACCCCGCCGAGGGTGAAGCCCAGCGCGAGGCCCAGCAGCGCGCCCCCGAGCGTGAGGGGCGCGAGGGGCGTGCGGCGCGTGACGGCCCACAGCGGGATCAGCAGCGCGGCCAGCACCACGGCGAGGCCCTGCGCGAGGTGCACCTTGGTGAGGGTCTCGCGGACGCTGCCCTGCGTGAAGACCACGGCGACGTCCTGCGCGGTCACGGCGTTCTTCAGCTGCCAGCGCAGCGTGGCGGGGCCGCCCAGCGCGGGGCGGGTCTGGCTGGTGGGGAACAGCGAGTACCGCTGGAACTTGGCGGGGCGGTCGGCGGTGACGGTCACGTCGAGGTCCCGGATGGCCTCGCGGCGGCTGAGCTGGTAACTCCAGGCGCGGGAGCCCTGGTGCGCATACGCGACCTGCACGTCCACGCTGCCTCCGGCGGGCACCTGCCCTTCCCAGACGCTGCCGCTGAGCAGGTCGCTGGCGCTGAGGGCCTGGCCGTTCACGGTCAGGGTGAAGCCGCTGAGGGTGCCGCTCCCGCCGGGCAGCGGGAACGCGAAGCGCAGTGTGGCGGGGGTGCTCAGCGGGTTGCGGAAGCGGTAGCTGGCCTGGAAGGCGGCGGTGTAGTACGTGCCGCGCCCCCCGGCGGGCTCCACGAAGCGCAGGTCGGCGTGGACGACGCTGCGGTCGAAGTCCAGTGGCCGTTCGGACTGCATGACGACTTCGCGGGTGTAGCGCAGGCCCGCCGGGGTGCGGGTGAAGTTCTCGCGCAGGTCCTGCACGGTGTCGCCGGGGTTCCCCAGGTACGGCAGCAGGCTGTCCAGGCTGTTCGTGACGCGGATGCGGGTGGCGACGTCGTTCGGGAGGAGAAGACTGCGGGTGTACGTGTGGCTCTCAAGGAGGGCGGCGCTGGGTGCGATCTGCACGGTCTGCCCGCCGTCGGGGTCGGCGGCGTTGGCGTAACGGGCGCTCTGCTGCGCGGCGATCCGGGCGTCCACGGCGCGGCGCGACACGTTCAGCACGAGCAGGGAGGTCGCCAGCAGCAGCGCGGCCAGCGCCCACCCGCCGAGGTCCGGCGCGCGGGTGCTCAGCCCGTGCAGCGCGCGGCGGGCGCGGTCCCGGTCGATCAGGGCGAGGCTCCCGAGGGCCAGCGCGAGCACGGCCAGGACGAGGGCGGCGGGCAGGGCGAGGTCGAGTAGGGCGCGCAGCGCGCCGAGCAGGACGGTCAGGGCGGTCTGAACCATACGGCCTCCGGGCCTCCGGTGGGCTGGTCCTGACGGGACCGGCTCACCCGGGCAGAGCGAGAAGGAGCGGCGAGGGTTCCGGACGTGGAGCTGGATGACCGGTGGGGGTGCGGGGTGGGCCAGCGCAACAGACGGACGCCGACTGGGGATGGGGGAGAGGTTGTGGTGGATGTTGCTCCCCGGAGTACACCACTCATACTCTTCGTGAAGCGTCCCTCTTTGGTTGCAGGGATCTGGGCGGGGCACGATGGAGCATGACGCTCCTCGACCTGCCCGTCCGGCCCCTGACCCCGCTGCTGGAGATGCACCTGGGCGCGGGCATCCGCGCGGCGCAGCGGCTGCACGGCGGGGACATCAGCGACACGTTCCGGCTGGACACCACGCGCGGCCCCTTCGTCCTGAAGACCTCGCCGCAGAAGGCAGGTGGCCGCCTGCCGGACGGGTTCTACGCCGCCGAGGCGCACGGCCTGGGCCTGCTGCGCCCGGGGCCGCTGATCACCCCGGACGTCATCGCGCACGGCAGCGGCCCCGCCGGGCAGCCGTACCTGCTGCTGTCCTGGCTGCCGCCCGGCGAGGACACGCCCGCCGCGCAGGACGCCCTGGGGCGCGGCCTCGCGGCGCTGCACGCCCGCCCTGCCCCGGGCTTCGGGGGCCTGCCCGACAACTATTTCGCGTCCCTGCCGCAGCGCAACCCGCCCGCTGCAAGCGCGGCCGAGTTCTTCTGGACGGCGCGGCTGGAGCCGCTGCTGACCCGTGAGCGGCTGTACCTGACGCCCCGCGACCGCTCGGGCTTCGACACGCTGCGGCAGCGGCTGCCGGACCTGATCCCGCCCGAGCCGCCCGCGCTGGTGCACGGCGACCTGTGGCACGGGAACGTGCACTACACGCCGCGTGGTCCGGCCCTGATCGACCCGGCGGTCGGCTACAGCCACCGTGAGGTGGACGTGGCGGCCCTGCGGCTGTTCGGCGGCGTGCCGCGCCGGGTGTTCCAGGCGTACCACGAGGCCTACCCGCTGGCGGACGGCTGGGAGGCGCGAGTGCCCCTGTGGAACCTGTACCCGCTGCTGGCGCACCTGCTGCTGTTCGGCGAGGGATACCTGGGCCGCACGCGCGAGGCGCTGCACGCGGCCCTCGACCCCCAATAGGTTGGTTTTGCAAACCGGTTGATTTATCAAAGCATAAGGGGCACACTACGGGTATGACCACTGACTCCGTCCTGCCCGCCAGTACCCACGTCGGCGCCGTGCACCTGAACGTCCGCGACCTGAACGGCACCGCCGCGTTCTACGCCACGCTCCTCGGCCTGAGTGCCACCACCCTCACTGAGACAGACGTCACCCTGGCCGCCCACGGCACGCCGCTGCTGCACCTGCACGCCGCCCCGGACCTGCCCCGCGCGCCCGTCAGCCGGCCCGGCCTGTACCACACCGCCTTCCTGCTTCCCACCCGCGCCGCCCTGGGCCGCTGGCTGGCGCACGCCGCGCGGCTGGGCCACCGCATCGGCAGCGGCGACCACCTCGTCAGCGAGGCCTTCTACCTGAATGACCCCGAAGGGAACGGCATCGAGGTGTACGCCGACCGCCCGCGCGACACCTGGACGTGGCGGGACGGCCAGGTGCAGATGGACACGAAAGCCGTGGACGCCGCCGCCGTCCTCGCGTCCGCCGGGATCGACCCCGCCACGCTGGACGGCACGGCGCCCTTCACCGCGCCGCAGGGCACGACCGTCGGGCACGTGCACCTGAAGGTCGGCAGCGCCGCGCAGGCCGCCCGCTGGTACGCCGACACCCTGGGGCTGGACGTCGTCGCGGACCTCGGCAGCGCCGCGTTCCTCTCGTGGGGCGGGTACCACCACCACGTCGGCCTGAACGAATGGCACAGCGCCGGGCAGCCCGCGCCGAGCACCCCCGCCGCCGGACTGGCCGGCGTGACCTTCCACGCCCCCGACCTGGGCGCCCTGCGTGCCCACCTCGCGGGCCGCGCGGACGTGCAGAACGAGGGTGGCCACCTGACCCTGCGCGACCCCTGGGGCAACCGCGTGACCGTCGCCCAGCGCTGATTCTGTACGCTGGGGCATGCGCGCCTCCCTCCGAACGCTGCTTCTGGCCGGCCTGCTGACCCTAATCCCCAGCACGGCGCAGGCCGCCGCGCCCGCCGGACTGCACCCCGTCCTGGCCACGCTGCCCGGCAGCGGCGGCACGTACCTGCTGGGCGGCTGGCAGGACGGCCGCTGGCTGACCGACGCCCAGACCCGCTCCCGGATGACCGCCGGGGCGGCGTATACCCGCCTGCCCCTCGGCGGCTCCTCCGCCCGCGTGCAGGGGAGCCGCCCCGCCTCGCTGGGCGAACCGTGCGAGGCCACCTTCGAGGTGAAGGTCACGCCCGCCCGCGAGGGGATGGCGGTCCTGACCTCGGCCCGGCTGAACGCCCAGCCGCGCCCCGTCACGGTGCTCCCCACCCGAAACGCCACGTACGAGGCCGCCGTCCGGGACGAACTCAAGCGGCGGGGCCTGCCGAACCCACAGGTGAACCTCACCCGCCTGATCCGCGCCGACCTGGACGGCAACGGCACGCAGGAAGTCATCATCGAGGCCCGCCGCTTCCAGAACGGCCGGGACGACTCCCCGCCGCCCGTCGGGCAGCCCGGCGACTACAGCCTCCTGCTGCTGCGCGCCGTGGTGAACGGCAAGGTCGTGACCACCGTCCTGGGCGAACACATCGCCCCGCAGACCCCCTGGGATTCCGGCAGCAGCGAACCGATGCCCATGGCAACCCTGCACCGCCTGGCGGGCGTGGCCGACCTGAACGGCGACGGCCGCATGGAACTCGTCCTGTACGGCGCGTACTACGAGGGTTCGGGCTTCAGCGTGCAGCAGTGGACGCCCGCCGGACTGAAGGGCACGCCGCTGGAAAGTGGCTGCGGCGTGTAAAGCCCGCGCGGGCAGGCGCTACACTCGCGCCTGATGAGCGACACGCCCGCCCGCACCCTCGTCGGCCCCGCCGAAGCCCTGCCCGACGGTCAGCAGACCGCCGTGGACGTCGGTGGGATCAGCGTGGTCGTCGTGAACTTCGAGGGGCAGTTCTACGCCCTGCGCAACAACTGCACCCACAAGGACTTCCCGCTGCTGGGCGGGGACGTCAGCATGGGCCGCATCACCTGCGAGAAACACGGCGCGAAATTCGAACTCGCGACCGGCAAGGCCAGGACGCTGCCCGCCGTGAAACCCGTCAAGCTCTACCGCACGCAGGTCGAGGATGGCCAGCTGTACATCTCCGAGCTGTAACCACACAGCAGGAGGGGGACGCCGTGACCGTCACGGCGTCCCCCTTCGCGGCTGAGTCTAGAAGCCGCGTTCCGTGTCGCCGTGCACCTGACTCTGCAGTTCCGGCGTCTCACCTTCGGGCAGGTCGCCGGGGCGCTGGCTCACGCGGGGGGGCCCTGCTCGCTGGGCGGCGTGTACCCGGGGTTCGGGTCGACGGCCCGCTGCTGGGATTCCAGCGCCATCGTCGTGGACGCGTTGATGCCCACGCCCGCCGTCGGCACGATGGTGTCGAGGTTCTCGCCGCCCAGCCCGGCCACCGTCTCCGCCCCGGCGAAATCGGCGTCCTGCGGCGTGTGCTCCATGGCGGCCACGTCACGCGTGGCGAGGTGATCGAACTGCCCGGTCACCTCCTTGGCGCTGGTGGGCTCGACCGGCTCGTACTTGCCCTGGTCGGCGCTGCCCACACGGTCCTCGGCGGGCGTCGTCGTGTACGCCTCCTGGTGGTCGTCCTTCGGATCGGGCGTGTCGAACCCGGTCTGCGCGCCGTGCTCGCCCGTCCGCTGCGGGTTGCGGTCATCGTGATTGGTCATGCGCCCAGTCTGACCCGCACGTTCCGCGCCTGCCTTCGGGCTTTCTTCAGCCACCCGAACGGAACTATTCAGGAAGAAGCGGCCCCTCCAGAGAGTCGGCCAGCGCCGCGTGCCCCTCCTCACGCGCGAAGTCCGCCGCGCGGCGACCGTCCGCCGTCTGGACGTCGGCGTCCGCGCCCCGCCTGCGCAGGAATAGCACGACGCCCGCGTCGCCGTTCTGCGCGGCGGCCATCAGCGGCGTGAACTCGCCCTGCTGCGTGGCGTTCACGTCCGCGCCCGCCATGACCAGCGCCCGCGCCAGCGCCCCATGCCCGCCCGCCACCGCCGAGTGCAGCGGCTGCACCCGCATCGCGTTGCGGCTGACCGCGTTCACGTCCGCCCCGCGCGCCAGCAGCGCCTCCGCGACCCCCGCGTGCCCGAAGAACGCCGCGAGGCCCAGCGGACTGAACCCGTCCCCGCTCAGGCCGCCCACCAGCGCCGGGTCGGCGTCCAGTTCGCGCGCCAGGGCCGCCTCGTCCCCCAGCGCCGCCGCCTCGAACACGTTCAGCGGCGCGCCCAGGTCCACGAGCACGCGCGCCATGTCCGCCCGGCCGTAGTACACCGCGAACAGCACCGGACTCACGCCCATCGGGCTGGGCAGACCCAGCAACTCGCTGTCCGATGCCACCAGGGCGCGAAGCAGCGCCTCGTCCCGCGTCTTGATCGCCAGGAAGAACGCCGCCTCGCGGTCCCCCACCACGTCCATACTGTCCGTCATGTGCCCAGGGTAACGGGCGCAGGGGCGGGCATTGCCGTCCTCGTGCCAGGTGGGTCGGACAGGGGCGCAATCAGCTGGTTGACACGAGTCTGGCGATGCTGGCGCCGCCGACCTGAATGGGAGTCGGGCACGCCTGCACAACAGGGGGCGTGCCCTGAAGACTATGTTGCGGTCTGGCGCAGCGTTACGCCCGCGCGCGGACGACGACGGCGATGCCCATGCCGCCGCCGATACATAGGCTGGCGACGCCGGTTTCCTTACCGAGGCGGCGCAGCTGGTGGATCAGCGTGACGAGCACGCGCGCCCCGGAAGCGCCGATGGGGTGTCCGAGGGCGACGGCGCCGCCCGTGACGTTCACGCGGGCGGGATCGGCGTTCAGGTCCCGCATGACGGCCAGGGACTGCGCGGCGAACGCCTCGTTCAGCTCGAACAGGTCCACGTCGGCGACGGTCATTCCGGCGCGGGTCAGGGCGACCGGGACGGCCTTGGCGGGGCCGATGCCCATGATGGCGGGGTCCACGCCGATGGCGGCGTAGCTGGCGATCTCGGCCAGGACGGGGAGGCCGTGCGCCTGGGCGTACTCCTCGCTGGCGACCAGCAGCATGGCGGCGCCGTCGTTGATGCCGCTGGCGTTCCCGGCGGTGACGGTGCCGTCCTTCCTGAAGGCGGGTTTCAGTTTGGCGAGGGCCTCGGCGGTGGTGGCGCGCGGGTACTCGTCGGCGCTGAAGGTCGTGGGGCCCTTGCGGCCGGGCACCTCCACGCTGACGAGTTCATCCGCGAAGAAGTTCCCGTCCAGCGCGGCGGCGGCGCGGGTCTGGCTTTCGAGCGCGAAGGCGTCCTGTTCCTCGCGGGTCAGGTTCCACTGCGCCGCGATGTTCTCGGCGGTGATGCCCATGTGGTAGTTGCCGAACACGTCCGTCAGGCCGTCCGACAGGATGGAGTCCAGCGCCTGCGCGTGCCCCAGCCGGTACCCTTCACGGGCGCGGGGGAGGAGGTACGGGGCGCGGCTCATGCTCTCGGTGCCGCCCGCGAGGTACAGCTGCCCGTCCCCGGCGCGGATGCCCTGCGCGGCGCTGATGACCGCCTGGAGGCCGCTGCCGCACACGCGGTTCACGGTCAGGCCCGGCACGTCCTGCGGGAGGCCCGCGCCGATCCCGACCTGACGGCCCACGTTCATGCCGCTCCCGGCCTGCAGGACGTTCCCCACGATCACGTCCGCCACGTCCGCGCCGCTGACGCCCTCCAGCACAGCCTTCGCGGCCGTGACGCCCAGGTCGGCCGCCGAGACGTCCTTCAGGCTGCCCATGAAGCTTCCGATCGGCGTGCGTTTCGCCGCCACGATCACCAGTTTGCTCATGCCCGGAGAATAACGGGCGTTCGTTACAGCGGCGGGTCACCGGGGTGGGAACGGGGGCGTGCAGCTGTGCTTGACGCTCCACGGCTCAACGGTCATATTGAAAAACGATAATATCGAAGATCGATAAATCCCTGGAGGCTTCATGCTGACTCCCGCCCGCGCCCACGCCATCCTGTCCTTCACGCTGAGCACGCTTGGCGTCCTCACAGCCCTGATGCTGCTGGTCTTCCTGTTGGGTGTGTTCACGTCCGGTAACAGAACCCAGACCGTGTTCAGCATGAACATTCCCCTCGATCTCACGCTCAGCCTGCCGGGCGGCCAGTACAACGTCTCGACCTTCCACCTGCCGCTCGGCGACCTGCCGGGATGGGTCGGACTTGGCTGGCTGGCCGCATTCACCCTGCTCATGGCCGGCGTGATCGGCCTGCTGTGGCGCGCCCGGCAGTTCACACGCCGCCTGCTGAGCGATCCGTTCCACCCCGCCAACGCTGCTGATCTGACCCTCGCCGCGCGACTGGCCCTGATCGGGCAGGTGGTGGCCGCGCTGCAACCCCTGCTGAACGGCTGGATGTTCGCCCGCATCCAACCCCTGGAGGCTCTGCGCCGCCAGCTCCCGGAGGACGCCATCGTGCGCGGCCTCAACACCGACAGCAGCCTTCCCTTCAGCCTGTTCGGCGTGAACCTCACCCCCTTGCTGATTGCTGCGGTCTGTGTGCTGTTCTCCGCCGCCCTCGCCCAGGCGGCACACATCCGCGAGCAGGAACGCCAGCTGCGCGCCGAACAGGAGCTCACCGTATGACCCCACACCGGCACACCCTGAACGCCCTGCTGCTGCTCCTGACGGTTCCCACGGTCCTTAGTCTGGTGGGGCTGGGCCTGCTGCTCCTCGCGGCCCTGACGTTCATTCCGCATGACCTGCGCCTCAGCGCGGCGCTGGGCCTGTGGGCGGGGGTCAGTTTCGCCGGGTGCTGGCACCTGAACCGCGCCATCGGGCTGACGCGCCGGGACGGTCCCCTGCACGGTGAGGTCAGCGAGCACCTGTTCCGCGCCGGGCAGAGACTCTTCTGGAGCGCCCTGCTGGGCACTCCCCTCTCGCTGGCCGCCGTGTGGCGCATGGCGCCCGACCTCGGGCTGACGGAGGAACGCTCGACCGGCGCGCTGCTGGACGTCGTGCTCAGCCCTGAGCTGCTGCTCGGTACCCTGGTGTCCGTGACGCTGCCGCTGCTGCTCATGGCCCTCTCCGGCTGGCTGGATGAGGGGCGCGCCAGCCTGGACCGCCAGAGGACGACCATATGACCCTGACCACATTGCTGCGCACCCGCGCCCTGACGCGCCTCGAACGGCTGTGCCAGTTGGGCCTGATCCTCGGCACGGGCGCGCTGATCTACGGCCTGACCCAGCGGGGCTGGTCCGCGTTGCCCCAGATGCTCCTGGGAAGTCTCCCGGGCGCGCTGGCCCTGCTGTTCCTGTGGCGGGCCGCCCGCGCCAGCCGCCAGGGCACCCTGAGCGTCATCCCGCGCGAGGTCGCGCTGGCGGGCGTGGCCCTGCTGGGCGGTCAGGTCATCCCGGCCCTGCTGCCGCTGGTCACCGCCGATCCGCTGATGCTCGCCAGCAGCGCTGGACTGCTCGTGTTTTCAAGCCTGCCCGGCGTGGGTCTACTGGCGTTCGCGGCGGTGCTGAACGTCACCTTCCAGGTGCTGCGCGACGAGGAACTCACGGTCTGACATGCCTATCCGCGTGCACCTCGACGACCTGCTGGAACAGCGGGGCATGACCCTCTCGGAACTCTCGGCGCGGGTGGGGATCACGCTGGCGAACCTCAGCATCCTGAAGACCGGGAAGGCCCGCGCGGTGCGCTTCAGCACCCTGGACGCCCTGTGCCGCGCGCTGAACTGCCAGCCCGGCGACCTGCTGCGCTGGGAGGACGGCCCCTCCGACCACGACGGGATGTAGTCGCCTGCGTGGGGTCAGTGGACGTCCGCGACGCTTTCCAGCAGGTCGGCGAGCTGCTCCTTGGCGCGGAACACGCGGCTCTTGGCCGTGCCGACCGCCACGCCCTGAATCTGCGCGATCTCGTCGTAACTGAGGTCCTCCACGAAGCGCAGCACGACCGCCTCGCGGTACTCGTGTGGCAGCTGCGACAGGGCGCGCTGCACGCGGTCCTGCGCGTCGGCACTCTCGGCGGCCTGCACGGGCGAGCGGCGCTCGCTGGTCACCTCGAAGCCCACGTCCTCACGCGCCTGTTCCAGCGAGAAGCGTTGCAGCTGCTTGCGGCGGTGCGATTCGATCTGGGTGTTGCGCGCCACCTGATACAGCCACGGCAGCACGCGCTCCCCGGCGCGGAAGGTGCGGATGCTGCGCCACGCGCGGTAAAAGACCTCCTGCGTGAGGTCCAGGGCGTCCTCGCTGTTGCCTTCCAGGCGGTACAGGTAGCCGTACATGCGGCCCTCATATTCCTGCACGAACTCGAACCAGGCCTGCTCCTCGCCCGCGCACAGGCGCCCATACAGCTCTGGGGAGATCACGTCGGGAAGGGAGGGCTCGGTCGGGAGGGTCACGGTGCCTACACCATACCGCGCCTCACCCCGGGCCGCCCTCCGCCTTTCGGCGCAGCCGTCCCGGCGCACGCTAGGATGCGCGCACCTTGAGCGTCACCGGCCCCATGTCCTCCCTCCTGCCCGCCGCGCCGACCGGGGTCGCAGACACGCTGAAGTCCCTGCTGCCTGACCTGAGCGTGGGCGCGCTGCTGGGCTTCGCCACCGGCGTGGCGCTCCGGCATGTCGGGCGCTGGGCCCTGGTGGGGCTGGGCCTGCTGTTCATCACGCTGCAGGTGCTGGCGTACTTCGATCTGGTCAGCGTGAACTGGCTGCGCGTGCAGGCGCTGGCCGGGCCGTGGCTGGCGCAGGGCCGCGAGAACGGCGGCGCGTGGCTGACCCGCCTGCTCACCGCGAACCTGCCGTTCGCGGGGGCGTTCACGGCGGGCCTGCTGCTGGGCCTGCGCGCCCGCGTGTAGCCACGAAAAACCGCCCCGGCACCTGGGTGACCGGGGCGGGGCGGGGCGGGGGAGGGACTTTACTTGTCGGCGGGGGGCGCCGTGGTGGCGCTGCCGCCCGGCGTGGCGTCGGTCGCCGCGCCGTCCGTCTTGCCGCCGGCGCCGCTGTCCTTGGCGGGCGTGGCGGGCGTCTTGGGCGCCGCCGCGGCCACACGCTTCTCCTGCGCGGCCAGCACGGTCTTCAGGTTGTCGGTGGGCTTGAGGGTCTTCACCTGGGCGTCCAGGAAGGTCTGGCCCTCGCTGCTCTTCTTCTGGCCCAGCACGACCGGTTCGATCTGGTCGCGGACCTGAGCGAAGGTCTTCGCCTCGGCGGGCTTCAGATCGGTCACGTACAGCACCGAGTAGCGGTCGCCGACCTTCACCACGTCGCTCAGGCTGCCGTCGGCGGCGTCCTTGAGGGACTTGGCGGCGAAGACGGCGGCGTTCAGTTCCTCGCTCAGCTTGCCGTCACCGGCGGTCACGGCGCCGCGCTCGCTGACGGTGCCGCCGACCTTGCTGGCGGCCGAGACGAAGTCCCCGCGCGTGAAGCTGCCCCGGAAGGCCACGGCCTTGGCCTGATCCTTGAAGCTGGCCTCGCTGACCGTGGCGCTGGCGGGCGACTCGAACTGGGCCTTGTTCTCGGTGTAGTACGCCTGCAGGTCCGCGTCGGTGACCTTCGCGTTCCGCGCGCCGTAGGCGGCGACGCCCTGCGCGATCTCCTGGCGGGTGCCGACGAGGTTCAGTTTCAGGCGCTCAGCGATGGTGGGCGCCGCGTACCCCTGGATGATCTGCTGCACGACCTGGGGCTTGAGGATGCCGTTCACGAGCTGCGAGGCCTGTTCGGCGGGCACCTGCTGGAGCAGGCTGGCGAACTGCTGGTTGTTCACGACCTGCTCGATCACCTGCGAGTAGCGGACGTTCTGCCCGGCGACGGTGGCGACCGTCGGGTCTTCCACCTTCCAGTTCAGGTCCTTGAACTCGATCTTGGCGTCCTTACGCAGGCCCTCGACCCAGGCTTCCACGGCGGCGTTCTGCTTGCTGGCGTTCACGGCGGTGGCCACGTCGCTCTTGGCCTCGGCGAAGGGCTTGGCGCTGGGGGCGAGGTACTTCTCGACCTTCACGATGTAGAACTTCCCGCCGCTTTCCACGACGTCGGTCAGGCCGCCGTCCTTCAGCGCGAAGGCGGCCGCGCCGACCTCGCTGGGCAGCGCCACCTGCGCCACCGGGCGGGGCGCGCCGTTCTCGATGGGGCCCAGGGCGCCGCCCCGGTCCTTGAACTCGGTGCTGTTGGCGCCCGCGAGCTGCGCGAAGTCCGCGCCGCCCCTGAGCTGCTTGAGCAGGTCGGCCGCCTTGGCCTTGTCGCTGACCACGATCTCGCGGCCCTGGATGCGCGCGTCCGTCTGGTACTTCTCCTGGTTCAGGTCGTAGTACGCCTGAAGTTCCGCGTCGGTCGCGGTGGGCACGGCCTTCTTGATCTCGTCGACCCGGCGCTCGATGGCGAGGCTCTGGCGCACCTGCTTGCGGTACTCGCTGTCGGTCAGGCCCACGCCCTGCAGCGCGTCCGTCCAGGCCTTGTTGTCGGTCAGGTTGTTCTGCGCGCGGACTTCCTTGACCTTGGCGTCCACGTCGCCGCGGCTGACCTTGATGTCCTTCACGGCGTTCGACACGAGCGTCTGGTCGATCTGCTGCGCGACCACGTAGGTCTTGAAGTCGTCGCCGAGCACGCCGGTGTCGGTGCTGCTCAGCACCTGGTTGCCGCGCTTGGCGGCTTCGAGCTGCTCGACGGTGACGGTCGTGCCGTTCACGGTCAGGGCGGGCGTGCCGGTCTGCTTGTTGAACAGGCTGCCGAGGTTCGGGGTGAACTGGTAGGCCATGCCGACCACGAGCAGCAGGGCCAGGACGCCCATCAGGACGTTCACGAGTTTCTTCTTGTTCACTTGATCTCCTTCATGCGAAGTGCTAGGGTACCGGAGCTCTGCACTCGTAGCTCAGGTGGATAGAGCGTTGGCCTCCGGAGCCAAAGGCCACTGGTTCGAGTCCAGTCGAGTGCGCCACACACTGAACGCCACCCCTCGGGGTGGTGTTTTTCGTTCAGGACGCGGACGTCCCCGGCAGTTGTCTGGAAGCGCACGCGCCGGATTCTAGCACGCAGAATTAAGCGGGCGTGAAGAAAGAAAGGGCGTGCTGGACAGTGTTTTGGTGTAGACGGCCGGCCGCGCATGAAGGCGTGAGCTGCCCCCCGACCGGTGCCCGGCCGCGCCGCAGCCTGTACCCTGGAGGGCATGAGCACCCACCTCCTGACCCTGCTTGAAACGCTGCCCGGCAGCTACAGCGGCCCCACCCGCCCCGAGGAGGCCCCCTACGGCCTCGTCGGCAGCGGCGAGGGCACCCTGGCGGCGCACCTCGCGCAGACGCTCGTGGCGAGCAGCCTCACCCGCAGCGGCACCCAGTTCGTCCTGAGCAGCCCCGACGCCGCCGCCCTCGCCACCGACTACGCCGACCTCGCCAGCGTCGCGGGCGCGCAGGTGCGCCGCGTCGCCACCGGCGGCACCCCCGAGGAGATCGACACCCTGGTCCCCGGCGGGCCGCTCGCCACGTACCACTTCGCGCAGTTCGTCGCCCACGCCACGGGCCACAGCGAGGACGCCCAGGCCGCCGACGCCCTGCTGGGCGACCTCGCCGCCCGCTGCGCCCCGCACGTCACGGACAACAACCCTGCTCGCGACCTCGCCTGGAGCCTGTGGGGCCGCACGCCGCTGCTGCTCGCCGCGCCTGACGCGGACGCCCTGCCGCACGCGTGGCAGCAGCTGCTGGCCCGCACCGGCAAGACCCTCAGCGTGCCCCTGATCGGCGATCCCCTGCCCCTGGTGACCGGCGCGTTCGAGGCGCAGCACGAGAAGGGCGACGCCAAGGTCGCCGTGATCCTCGGCGACGCCGACGACACCCTGCTGCTCGCGCGCGAGGTGCTCGAATCCCGCATCGATGAGATCATCCACGTGCCCTACCCGGACGGCGCCGTCGGCTACCCCGCGCAGCTGGCCCTGTGGTACTTCGGCGCGTGGGTGGCCGCGTACCTCGCCGAACGCTACGGCGCGTCCGCCGCCGACCAGCCCGTCCTGGCCCGCGCGCAGGGCGTCATGAGCGGCGAGGACCGTGAACAGGCGCGCCTGGCCGCGCCCCGCGACGACCTGCGCCGCACGAACGTCGTCAAGGACTGGGCCGACGACCAGGACCTGGACGACGTGGAACTCGACGAGGAAGACCGCGACGAGGAGTGAGTGGGCTGTGGGGCGTGGATCGGTCGCCTGACCCGCCCCACCTAGGCCACCAGATAGTGAAGCAGGGGGCGTCGGCGTCCGCCTTCGCTCCCTGCTCTCGCGGCTGCCCAGTCAGTGCAGCGGCACGTGTCCAGGGAAGCCGATCACCCAGTCGAGCAGGTCGCCGACCATGGCGCTCGCGGTGACCATGCCGCCCGCGCCGCCCCCGGCGAAGATCAGGGTGCCGCATTCCTCGCCCTCGTACACCATGGCGTTGCGGCTGGCCCCGGCGGTGCACAGCGGGTGGTCCTCCGGCAGCGACTGCGGGGAGACGCGGGCCTGCCACTCTCCATTCACGCTCTCCAGTTCCGCCACGAGCTTGATGCGTTCGCCGCGTGCGCGGGCCGCCTGCACGTCCGCGAGGGTCAGGTCCTCGATGCCCTGCACCTGCACGCGGTCGTACGGGAAGTTGCCGTCCGCGCAGAAGCGCGCCAGCACCGTCAGTTTGTGCGCCGTGTCGAAGCCCCCGACGTCCAGGGTGGGCGGGTCCTCCGCGTACCCCAGCGCCTGCGCTTCCGCCAGGGCCTGCGCGTACTCCTTGCCCTGCTCCATCTGCGTGATGATGTACAGGCACGTGCCGTTCAGCACCGCCTGCAGGCGCTCGAAGGTGCTGGCGCGCAGCACGGTGCTCATCGGGCCGATCACGGGCGTCCCGGCCATCACGGACGCCTCGTAGTACAGCTTGCCGTCCAGGGCGTAGGCGCGCAGCTCGTCCCATTTCTCGGCCAGCAGCGCCTTGTTCGCCGTGATCACCGGGCGGCCCGAGCGCAGGTGCGGGCGCAGCAGGCTCATGGGGTGCTCCACGCCGCCCATCGCCTCGATGACCACGCCGCACTCCTGCAAGAAGGCGGGGTCGGTCGTCAGGGGCGTGCCGGGCGGGCAGGCGCGCGGGCGGGTGGTGTCGCGCACGAGGACGCCCGCCACCTCGATCCGCACACCCAGATCGGCGAAGATCGCCTCGCGCCTCCGGATCAGGTTCAGGACGTCCTGCCCCACGGTGCCACAGCCCAGCACGCCCACGGTCACGGTTCTCATGCGCCCGACTGTAGCGCCCGCGCCCCCCGCGTCCGGACGCCTGGATTAGACGCGTCCTCCCGCGGGACCCGCTGCCACCTGCCAGCCGTGACCGACGCCGGACCTGACAGGCGGCAACTCCACGGGGGCCCACTGTGAGGGCCGCGTCAGGAGAACGTGTCCGCAGCCGCTCACGGGGGGGCGCTAGACTGCACTCATGATTCCCGTGTCCACCCTGTCTGCCCACAGCCGTCCGCCGTGCCGAGCACGCGGGCGCTCCCCCGCCCCGTGAGTCGCCTCGACGAGCTCGCGGCGGAATTCGGCAAGGTCGAGCGGGCGCTGGGCGACCCGGCCGCGCTGGCCGACCCGCGCGAGTACGCCCGCCTGACCCGCCGCCACCGCGAGCTGCTGCCGCTCGTGACCCTGCTGCGTGAACGCGACGGGCTGGCAGGGGACCTGCGCGGCGCGCGCGAACTCCTCACCGACCCCGACATGCGCGACCCTGAGCTGCGCGAACTGGCCGCCGGTGAGGTGCAGGCCCTGGAGGCGCGGCTGGCCGAGATCGAATCGGACCTCGTCGTGCTGCTGCTCCCCACCGATCCGGACGACGCCAAGGACGTGATCCTGGAACTGCGCGCCGGGGCGGGCGGCGCCGAGGCCGGGCTGTTCGTGATGGACCTGCTGCGCATGTACACCCGCTACGCCGAGGGGCTGGGCCTGAAACTCAGCGTTCTGGACGCCAGCGAGAGCGACCTGGGCGGCGCGAGCAAGGTCGTGGCCGAGGTCACGGGCGACGGCGCGTTCCGGGCCTTCCGGTGGGAGCGCGGCGTGCACCGCGTGCAGCGCGTTCCCGCCACCGAGAGCCAGGGCCGCATCCACACGAGCACCGTCACGGTGGCCGTGCTGCCCGAGGCCGACACGGCAGAGGTCCAGCTCGACCTGTCCGAGGTGCGCATCGACGTGTTCCGCTCGCAGGGCGCGGGCGGGCAGGGCGTGAACACCACCGACTCGGCCGTGCGCGCCGTGTACCGCGCGGGCACGCCCGACGAGATCATGGTCGTGTGCCAGGACGGCCGCTCGCAGATCAAGAACCGCGAGAAGGCCCTCCAGGTGCTCGCCGCGCGCCTCGCCGAGCGGGAACGTGTCGCGCGCGAGGAACGCGAACGCAGCGACCGCGCCGCGCAGGTCGGCAGCGGCGACCGCAGCGAGAAGATCCGCACGTACAACTACCCCCAGAACCGCGTGACCGACCACCGCCTGGAAGGGGAGGGCAAGAACCACCCCCTCGACAGCGTGATCGCGGGCGCGCTGGGGCCGGTCGTGGCGAACCTCGCCCGCGCGCAGCGCGAACTGCAACTCCTCCAGATGGGCGAGGAGGGCCAGCATGGCGCGGCGTGACCTGCTCGTCGCCGCCGGGATCCTCCGCGACCGCTTCGGCCGCGTGCTGCTCGTCGGCAACGACTGGCAGGGCCACGGGCGCGTGCGCCACACCCTGCCGGGCGGCGTGGTCGAACCCGGCGAGACCCTCCCCGAGGCGCTGTACCGCGAGATCTACGAGGAGACCGGCCTGAAGCTGACGGGCATCAGGCACATGGCCTACACCGTGCACATCGAGGACGAACGCCGCGGCGAACGCGCCATCGCCGTGGCGTTCGAGGCCACCTGGGACGGCCTCCTGAATCCCGCTGACCCCGACGGGTTCATCGTGGAGGCCCGCTTCTGCACCGTCGAGGAGGCGCTGGAAAAGATCGAGGCGCCCCCCATGCGCGAGCCCCTGAGCGACTACCTGCTCACCGGGGAACCGGGCCGCTTCTACGCCTTCAAGGGCTGGGACGGCCGCGGCGGCCTGCGCATCCCGGCCCTGAAACCCCGGCCCTGACCCCTGACGCTGACCGGCGCGCGGGACACCGGCCTTCCGCGCCGGGTCCCCCGGCCCGGTCAGGCGGCGGGCCCGGGCTGAGGGACCCGGCCCGCGCCGCTGTCCTCCTCCTGGCCCTCCTGACCCTCGCCCGCATCCGGGCGCGGCGCCCGCACCGCCAGCAGCAGCAGCGCCAGTCCGGTCACCAGGACCGCCAGTCCGGTCGCCACGCGCGGCAACTCGTACAGGCGCGCGTCGAGCAGCGCGGCCTTCACGCCGGCCGCCGCCCCGACGCCCACCCCCATGTCCCACAGGGGCCGCGCGCCGCCCCGGCCCACCCCGCCCCAGCGCCAGGCGCCCAGCGCCACCAGCACCCCGGTGATCAGCGCCCCCAGGCTGCCCAGCGTGCCCAGCGGGCCGTCCAGCCTCAGCCCGGCTGACGCGGGGAACAGCAGCCACAGCGCACTGACGCCCAGGGCCACTCCACCCCCGAGCAGCGGCGCCCGCCACACGCGCGCGGGCAGGGGAGGCAGGGAGGCCGCTGGGGGCGTCCAGCGCGTCCAGAGTCGGCGTCCGGTGGGCGTGTGCAGCAGCGCCCACCCGGCCAGGAGCGCCAGGGCGGCCAGCGGCAGCGCGAACCAGCTGGCCGCCACGTCGGTCCCCCTCCCGGGGTCGGCCGCGCGGCTCAGCAGGCCGCTCAGGACCGCGGCGCCGACCACCCCGGCCCCGACCGCCAGGGCCGAGCGGGACAGCGTGGCCGCGCGGCGCAGGTTCAGGCGATGCCCCGCTACCGCCAGGGCCGCCAGCGCCAGCCCCACGCTGGAGACGCCGTCCAGGCCGAGCCACAGCCCCAGGGTGAAGAGCAGCAGCCCCGTCCCGGCCCACGCGGCCTGCTGGGACGCGGGCGCCAGCGGCAGGGCTGGCCGAGGCTGGGCCGGGGGCGCCGCCTCGCGGCCCGGCGTGCCGTCGCGCGGGGCCCGCCCCGTCGGGGACGGGTCCGCGCGGGAGGCGAGCAGGGCCAGCAGGCTGCCGGTCAGGGCCGCCAGCCCCAGCGTCCCCCCGGTCACGCCGGGCGGCAGGCCCGCCCCCCAGGTCCAGGTGCCCAGTGCCAGCAGCACGGTGCTGCCCAGGACTGCCAGCTGCGCCCCGGCCCGCAGCGGCGTCAGCGGCGCGCCGCCCGCACCGGAGGTGAGGCGGCCACGCGTGGCGGCTTCGGCCCACAGGGCCGCGCCGAGCAGCAGGATCGTCCCGGCCGCTTCCAGCGCGCCGCCCAGCGCGAACACCGTCGCCGCGAGGCCCAGTCCCAGCGACTGCGCCTGCGCCTCGGGCGCCCAGCCCCGGTGCCCCAGGCGCCCTGCGAGCCCCCACCCACCCAGGAGGGCCGCCACGGTCGCCCAGACCAGCGCCGGGCCCGGCACGAGGCCGCTGGCCGTCAGCGCCGCCGCGACCAGCGCGCTCAGGGCCGTCAGGGCCACCCCCACGCGCGCCCAGGTGCGGCTGCGGGCCGCGAGACCCACCGCGCCCAGCGCGAGGCCCAGCCCGGTGAACGCCAGCGGCCGGCTGCGGGCCCCCAGCGCGCCCAGCAGCGCGGCAGCGGCCAGGGAGGTGGTGCCGGCCGTCGCGCCGCCCGCCACCGCACCCGCCACGTCGGCCGCCGTGGGGTGGCCCGAGGCCAGCTGCGCGCGCTGCGTGCGCCACGCCCAGCCGCTCAGGGCCACGCCGGCCGCGCACAGCACCAGCAGGCCGGGCAGCGCGTTCAGATTCAGCTGCGCGCCGCCGCCTAGCGCCGCCGCCGCGACGAGCAGGGGTGTGGAGGCGGCCAGCGCCGCGCCCAGCAGCAGGGCCGGCGGCGCCGCAGCGCCGTCCTGGCTCGTGGCCCCGGTGTCCCGGGGAAGGGGGAACCGCGCGCCCCAGCGCAGCAGCGCGGCGGCGCTCCCGCACGCCAGCAGGGTGCCCGCCACCCACGCCCACGGCCCCGGACCGGTCAGGTGCAGCGCCCCGGGCAGGGTCAGGGGCCCGGGCACGTGCGCCAGGGCCGCCACGAACTGCCCGGCGGGCAGGCCGGCCGCTATCAGGAGGGTCAGGACCAGACTGGACGCCCGGGGCAGGCCGGGCGCCACCTGTCCGGGGTCCGGGGCGTCGGCTGCCAGACCGCGCAGCAGCGCCGGGACGGCCAGCGCGGGAATCAGGCCGCTGAGCCCCATCACCAGCGGCGCCCACGCGCCGAGGTCGTCGCCCAGCATCCAGCTCGACACCGCCGCGCCGGCCCCCGCCATGGCGGCCAGCAGCGGCTCGCCCGCCTGCACGCTGCGCCGCGCCATGAGCGCCGACAGCAGCAGGAGCCCGGCCATCACGGCGCCCGGGCCCGCCGCGCCCAGGTGCTGCGCCAGCCCGCCCAGGCCCAGCGCCGCCGCCGCGTACCCCAGGCCGCGCAGCGCGCCCGCCACCGGCTGCGGCACGCCGCGCGCCGTCCACCACAGCAGCGCCGCGAAGGCGTACACCGCCGCCAGGGTCGTCCAGCCGGGCAGCGCCAGCGACCGCAGCGTCCACGCCAGCCCGGCGATCACCAGGCCGCCCCCGATCACGCTCATGCGGGCGCGGCTGAAGGCCGGCGCGCCCAGATCCACCCCTGCCAGCCAGCGCCGCCGGGGCGGACGCGGCGGCGGGTCGTCCGGCCAGACGGGGGGCGCGGCCAGTTCCGCCGGCGCCGCCCGTACCGCCCGTGCCGCGTCCACCGGGTCAGGCCACTGGCCCCCCGGATGCAGGGGCGTGACCGGTCCGGGGGCTGCCGGCGAGGCGGGCGCGGCCCACTGGGGGGCCGGCGGGGAGAGGTCCGGCCGGGGGACCGCTGCCACCGGCGGTGCCGGGGCCACTCCAGCCGCAGCCGGCTCCAGGGCAGCCGCCTCCGGGGCAGGAGGCGCGGCCCGCCGCAGGGCGTCCAGCCGCCGGAGCGCCTCGTCCAGCTTGCGCTCTGTCCGGACGCTGCGCGCGACCAGCACGATCAGCAGCGTCCCGAAAAGCAGTTCGGTCAGGAGGGCCATGCCGGCAGCATAGGCGAGGGGAGCGCCCGGTCCTGCGGCACATGCCGCCCTGGCAGCGCCCCGCTCCGGCGGGGTTCAGGTCAGCGGGCCGGGCAGGGTGACCGTGAAGTGCGCGCCGCCCAGGCCCCGGGACGCCGCCAGGGCCGCCTGCCCGCCGTGCGCGGCGGCCAGGGCGCGCACGATGGCGAGGCCCAGGCCGCTGCCGCCGGTGTCGCGAGAGCGGCTGGCGTCCAGGCGGGTGAAGCGCGTGAAGACCGCCTCGCGGCTGCCCTCGGGGATGCCGGGGCCGTCGTCCTCGACGTGCAGCAGCACCTGCGCGCCGCGGGCCTCCACCCGCACCTGCACGCGGCTGCGGGCGTGCCGCAGGGCGTTGTCCACGAGGTTCGTGGTGATCTGCCGCACGCGGTCCGGGTCGGCGTGGGTGGGCGCGGCCTGGGCCTGCACGCTGAGGGTCAGGCCGCGCGCCGCGGCGCGGTCCTGCAGGGCCTGCACGACCTCGCGCCCCAGCGCGCCCAGGTCGAGGGGTTGCGGGTCGAGGGCCAGCCGCCCGGCGTCCGCGAGGGTCAGGGTGCGCAGGTCCCCCACCAGCCGCGTGAGCAGCTGCGTCTGCGTGCTCAGCAGCGCGATCTGCTCGGTGGTCAGCGGGTACACGCCGTCTTCCAGCGCGTCCAGCCGGGCCTGGATGACGGCGATCGGTGTGCGCAGTTCGTGCGCGATGTCCGCCACCGCCTGCTGCCGCTCGCGCTCGAGCGCCTGGAGGTTCTCGGCCATGTCGTTGAAGGCGTGCGCCAGCGCCGCGATCTCCCGCTCGCCGCCCAGCACGGGGGCGCGGGCACTCAGGTCGCCGCTGGCGAGCCGCGCCGCCGCGCCGGACACCGCCGAGACCGGGCGCGCCACCCGCCGCGAGATCAGGAACGCCAGCAGCGCCGACACGGCGGCCGCCACCACGCCCACCTGCAGCAGGCTGCGCTGCACGTCGTCGAGGAAGTCCTGCGCGCGGTTGCGCGGCGGCAGCTTGCCGCCGTCGACCCACAGGTTGCGGGGGCGCTTGCCGTTCGTGACGACGGCGTCGTCCCCGCTGGCCTGCTTCACCACGCCGCTCACGTCGGGACTGCTCTCGAAGGGCTCCAGGTACGTGTCGGCCGCCGTGCCGGTGCGGATCACGGGCAGCGGGGGGGTCGGGGCGACCAGTTCGCCGCGCAGCGCCGCCGCCTGCTGCTCGCGCAGGAGCTGCCGCACGCCGCTCGGCAGCCGCTCGAACTCGCGTTTGACGACCAGATTCGAGAAATAGAAGGTGCTGCCCACCGCCACGCCCACCACGAGCAGCATCGCCAGCAGCAGCGTCACGGCCAGCGGCTGGCCGCGCCGCAGTCCCGGTGGGCGGGGCGTCATCCGGCGGCCTCCAGCCGGTAGCCGACGCCGCGCACCGTGTGCAGCAGCCCGCCGGCGCGCGCGGCGTCCAGCTTGCGGCGCACGCTGGCGAGGTGGGCGTCCACCACGCGTTCCAGCGCGTCGCTGTCCGGCAGGGCCGCCGCGAGCAGTTCCTCGCGGGTGTACGCGCGGCCCGGCGCCTCGGCCAGCTGCGACAGCAGGCGGAACTCGGCGGGCGTGAGACTCAGGGGCTCGCCGTGCACGCGCGCCACGACCGCGCGCCGGTCCACCTCCAGCGGCCCGACCCGCAGGGGCCGCTCGGTGTCCTCGAGCAGGGCGGTGGCGCGGCGCAGCACGGCCTTCACGCGCGCCATCACCTCGCGCGGGCGGAACGGTTTGACCACGTAGTCGTCCGCGCCGAGTTCCAAGCCCACGATCTGGTCGGTCTCCTCGGCGCGGGCGGTCACGAGGATCACGGGCGTGCCGCCCTCGGCCCGGACGGTCTTCAGGACGTCCAGGCCGCTGCGGCCCGGCAGCATCACGTCGAGCAGGATCAGGTCCGGGCTGGCGGCGCGGTAGGCGCTCAGGGCGGCGAGGCCGTCGGCGGCGCGCTCGGTGCGGTAGCCCTCCTGGCGGGCGTACGCTTCCAGCACCTCCGCCAGCTGCGGTTCGTCCTCGACGATCAGGATCAGGGCACTCATGGCATGAGCGTACGCGACCGGCGTGAAGGTCGCGCGAACGTCCCCGCCGGCGCCCGGGCCCCTGCGGCCTGGAGAAACCGCCTCCTGGCGGGAAACGGGGCGTCTTCGACAAATCTTCACGGAGGCTGCGCGGAGTCTTGACCCCACCCGCGCAGGCTGACCGGTATGAGACGCCCCCCACCGCCCCGCCTGCTCACGCTGGCCCTGCTGCTCGGTGCCGCCCAGGCGCAGACCACGCCACCCGACCTCACCCTGGAGCAGGCGTACGCGCAGCTGGCCCAGGCGCCCGGCGTCACCCGCGCCGCGCTGAGCGTGCAGGTGGCGCAGCAGAACCTCCAGGCGGCGCGCGCCGCGCTGGGCCTGACCGTCAGTGTCAACGGGAGCGCCAGCTACGCCGGGCCGACGACCACCACCGCCAGCGACGGCACGAGCGCCGCTGTGAATGGCAGCCTGTCCGGCACGGCGGGCGCGAACGTCAGCCTGGGCCTGCTGCCCTGGTCGGGGGCGCAGAGCAGCCTGCGGGCGTCCGAACGCAGCCTCGCGCTGGCCCAGGCGACCCTGCGCGACGCGAACCTGAGCACCCGGCTGAACGTCGCGCAGGCGTACTTCTCGGCGGTACTCGCCACGCATGACATCACGCTGGCGGGCCGCACGCTGGAGCTGCGCCAGCGGCAGCTGACGGTCGCGCAGACGCAGCAGGCTGCTGGCAACGCCACCGCCGAGACCGTCCTCGGGGCCCAGAGCGCCGTGCAGATCGCGCAGAACAGCCTGACGCAGGCGCAGGCCAGCCTGGACAGCGCCCGCCGCACCCTGGACGCCACGCTGGGCACCGCCCTGGGCGGCGTGACCTTCAGCACCCGGCCGGACGACACCCTGACCCTGCCCGACCTGAGCGCCCTGGTCACCCGCGCCCGTGCGGGCAGCAGCGACGTGATCAGCGCGCAGAACGCCCTGGCGAGCGCGCAGGAGAGCCTGGAGGCCGACCAGCGCGACGCCCGCCTGCCCGACCTGACCGCCAGCGTCGGCTACGGCGGCGGTTCGGCCGGGACGGTCAGCGCCACGCTGAACGTCAAGCAGGGCACCCTGGGCGGCAGCTACAGCCTCCCGCTGGGCGACCGCGCGAGCAGCAGCGGCAACCGCCTGACCGCCAGCGTCAGCGGGTCGTACGTCGTGTACTCACCCGCCCAGCAGGCCGCGCTGAGCGCCGCGCAGGCGGGCGTCACGCAGGCGGGGCTGTCCCTGACCGTCGCGCAGCAGAACGCCGAACTGGACGTCCGCAGCCGTTACGTGACCGTGCAGACCAACCTGAACGCCGTGCAGACCCGCGCCGCGCAGGTGCAGGCCGCGCAATTGGCCGTGCAGACCGCCCAGGCCCGCCTGGACGCCGGGACCGGCACCGCCGACGACCTCGCCGCCGCCACGCTCAGCCTCGCGCAGGCGGAGCGGGACCTGCTGTCGGCCCGCATCACCGCCCAGCTCAGCCTGACCCAGCTTCTCAACGCCGCCGGAGGCCCCCAATGACCCACGCCCGCCGTTTCCTCACCCTCAGCCTGGGGCTGGCGCTCGCCGCGCCCGCCGCACACGCCCAGACCGCCCTGAGTGCGGGCAGCGCCGTCACCGCCGCGCTGAACACCAGCAGCGACGTCAAGACCTCCCAGGCGAACCTCGACAAGGCCCAGGCCGCCAGCCGCGCCGCGCAGGCCGACCCCAGCACCCTGGTCGCCGCGAAACTGAATGCCGCGAACGCCGAGACCCTCGCCCAGGCCGGCCTGCGCGGCGCGAAACTCAGCGCCCTCCAGAGCGCCATCGGCGCGTACACCGCCCTGCTCGAAGCGCAGGAGAACGTCGAACTCCAGACCCTCCAGGTGCAGGTGGACACCAAGGGCGTGCAGGTCGCGCAGGTGAAGCTCGGCATCGGGAACGCCACCACCCTGGACGTCACGAACGCGCAGAACACCCTGGCCGCCAGCACCCAGACCCTCGCCGACGCCCGCGCGCAGATGAACCTCGCCGCCGCGAAACTCGGCACCCTGACCGGCCTGGGGGGCGGCGTCCGTGCGGGCAGCGCCATCACCGCCCCCAAACTGAGCGCCACACTGGGGGCCCTCCAGGGCGGCCTGGGGACTCTCAGCAGCCTGATCAGCGCCGCGAACGACGTCGCCAGCGCCACACTGAACGTGAAACTCGCCGACAACGACTTCACGCCCACCCGGACCCTCCAGGACGCCAAAACCGCCCTGGCGAACGCGCAGCGCAGCCAGGACAGCGCCCAGAAGGCCGCGGGGCAGACCCTCGCCAGCGCGTACCAGGCCGCGCAGAACGCCTCCGAACTCCTGCAGGTCGCCCTGAACCGCGAGGCCGCCGCGCAGAAGACCTACACGCAGGACAGCGCCCGCCTGAAAAGTGGCACGATCAGCGCCGTCGAACTCCAGGCCACCCAGCTGACCCTCAAGAAAGCCCAGTACAGCCGCCTGCAGGCGCAGAACAACGTCACCGAGGCCCTCGCGGCCCTGTCGGTCGCCGCCGGGCAGAACCTCACCGGCATCGGAGGCGCGCTGTGACCACTGCTGCCGCCCGGCCCGCCGCGCCGCGCCGCCGCTGGCCGTGGGTGGTGAGCGGCCTGCTGCTCGTCGCCGCCGTGACCGGCGGGATCGTGTACACCCGCAGTCACAGCGCCCAGACCCCTGCCGTCACCGCCACGACCACCACCAGCCGCGCGCAGCCGGGCGTCGTCCGGGTGTCGGTCAGCGGCCCCGGCACGCTGGAAGCCGCGCAGACCCGCACGGTCGGGGCCGACCTGACCGCCACGGTGGGTGCCGTGCCCGCCGTGGGCGAACGAGTCACGAAAGGCCAGCTGATCACCACGCTGAGCAGCGACAGCGTCGAGCAGAACGTCCAGACGGCCCAGCTGAACCTCGACAAGGCGCGCGCCAGCCTGGACGCTGCGCGGGCCAGTCAGGCCAGCAGCGCCGCGCAGCGCGCCAGCAGCGTCGTCAGCGCCCGGGGCAGCGTCACGCAGGCCGAGCAGAGCCTCGCCGACGCGCAGCGCACCCTCAGCGGCCAGCAGCAGCTCGCGGCCATCGGCGCGCTCAGCGCTTCCGCACTGGCCGACGCGCAGTCCGCCGTCACCAAGGCGCAGCAGAGCGTGGACAGTGCCCGCGCCAGCCTGAGCAGCGCCCTGACCCAGCAGCAGACCGGCGCGAGCACCGACGCGCAGAACCTCCGCAGTCAGGCGCTCGCCGTGCAGCAGGCGCAGGACGCCCTGGACGCCGCCGCGCAGGACCGCACCGACCTGAAGGTGTACGCCCCGATGGGCGGCGTGGTCAGCACCGTCACCGCCACCGAGGGCGCCGTCGTCACCAGCGGCGCCAGCATCCTGACCCTGATCGACGACACCACCCTGAACCTCCCCGTGCAGATCGACGAGACCGAGATCGCCGGCGTGAAGGCCGGGCAGCGTGCCGACGTGACCCTCGACGCCTTCGACGGGCAGACCTTCAGCGGCAAGGTCGTGCGCGTCTCGCCCGGCGCCACCCAGAGCAGCGGCATCAGCGTCTTCACCGCCACCGTGCAGCTCGCCAACCCCGACGGGCAGCTGCGCGCCGGGATGACCGCCGAGGCCGAGATCGTCCAGAGCGAGGCCCAGGGCCTCCTCGTGCCCAGCAAGGCCGTGCAGACCGTGCGGGGCCGCAGCTACGTGCAGACCCCCGCCGCGGCCGGCGCCGAACCCGAACGGGTGCGCGTGCAGACCGGCGCGACCGACGGCACGAACACCATCGTCACGGATGGCCTGAGTGCCGGGCAGGAGGTCGTCGTGCCCGGCGCAGCCCGCCGCGCGGGCACCTCCGGCACCGGCAGCCAGGGCGGCGGCCAGACCAATCGCCAGGGCGGCTTCGGAGGCCCCCCCGGCGGCTTCCCCGGGGGCGCTCCATGACCACGCCGCAGGTCACCCCGGTCGTCCCCGCGCCCAGCCTCGCCCCGGCGGTCGTGGACCTGCGCGCCGTGCGCAAGGTGTACGCGCAGGGCGACGTGATCTTCGAGGCCCTCCGGGGCGTGGACGTGCAGATCATGCCCGGCGAGATGGTCGCCCTGATGGGCCCGTCGGGCAGCGGCAAGACCACCCTGATGCAGATCATCGGCCTGCTCGACCGGCCCAGCGACGGGGCATACCGGCTGGGCGGGCGCGACGTCACCACCCTGAGCGAGAACGAACGTGCCGGCGCCCGCAACCTGGAGATCGGCTTCGTGTTCCAGGCCTTCCACCTGCTGCCCCGCCTGAACCTCGTGGAGAACGTCGAGGTGCCCCTCACGTACGCCGGGGTGCCGCCGCGCGAGCGGCGCGAGCGGGCCATGCAGGTCCTGGCGCGCGTGGGGCTGGCCGACAAGGCCCGCAACCTCCCCAGCCAGATCAGCGGCGGGCAGAAACAACGCGTCGCGGTCGCCCGCGCCCTGGCCGGACAGCCCCGTCTGTTGCTGGCGGACGAACCCACCGGGAACCTCGACACCCGCACCAGCGAGGAGGTCATGGGGCTGTTCAGCGACCTGCACGCCGAGGGCACCACCGTCGTCCTGGTCACGCACGAGGACGACATCGGGGCGTACGCCGGGCGGGTCATCCGCGTGCGCGACGGCCTGATCGAGAGTGACCGCCGCCAGACGCCCCGGCGTGGCCTGGGGGGCCACCCGTGACCGCAGGTCCCCTCCCGCAGACCGGCGCGGCCGCCCCGACCCCCGCCGCCGTCCCCCGGCGCGGCGGGATCGGCCTGGGCGGCGCGTTCACCATCGCGTGGCGCGCCATCATCGGCACGCCGCTGCGCTCGGTCCTGACCGCGCTGGGCGTCATCATCGGCGTGGCCGCCGTGGTCGCCCTGACCGCCATCGGGCAGGGCAGCACCGCCGGGGTCACGAAGAACCTCGAGAGTCTCGGCACCAACCTCCTGACCGTGCAGAGCGCCCGGGGCGGAGGCGGCGGGAGCCTCGTGCGCGCCGGGCCCCGCCAGACCATCACGGTCGCGGACGCCGAGGCGCTGACCACCGCCTTCCCGGACCGGGTGGCGGGCGTCGCGCCCAGCGTGAACAGCAACCTGCAGGCCAAGGTCGGCACGAACAACGCCCAGGTCAGTGTCGTCGGCACCTGGCCCGCCTACGAGACGGTGCGCAACATCCCCGTCGAGACCGGCGCGTACTTCACCGATGCGGACGTCAGCGGGCGCAAGCGCGTCGCCGTGATCGGCCACCAGACCCTGCTCGACCTGTTCGGCGACGGCACCGAGGGCAGCGCCCAGCCCGATCAGGCCCTCGGGCAGAAGGTCCGGCTGGGCAGCGTCACCTTCACCGTCAGCGGCGTCCTGCCCGACAAGGGCAACAGCGGCTTCGGGAACGCCAACAGCCAAGTCCTCATTCCCCTCAGCACCTACCTGCAACGCTTCTCCCGCACGAACAGCGCGGGGGGGCAACCCACCGTCAGCACCGTCTACCTCCAGGCCACCGACGCGAAGGACCTGACAGGGCTCCAGACCGACGTCACCGACCTGCTCATGACCCGCCATGACCTGAGCGACCCGGACAGCCTGGACTTCCAGGTGCAGAACCAGGCGGACAGCCTCGCCAGCCTGAACTCCATCACGAACACCCTCACGCTGTTCGTCGGCGCCATTGCGGGCATCAGCCTGCTCGTCGGCGGCATCGGGATCATGAACATCATGCTCGTCTCGGTCACCGAACGCACCCGCGAGATCGGCGTGCGCAAGGCCCTCGGCGCCCGGCCCCGCGACATCCTCACGCAGTTCCTCGTGGAGGCCAGCCTGCTCTCCATCGGCGGCGGCGTGATCGGCATGCTCCTCGGCGTGGCCCTGGCCTTCGGCGGGAAGGCCCTGAACATCACGCCCGTCTTCAGTTTGCCCCCCATGCTGATCGCCTTCGCGTTCAGTGCCCTCGTGGGCGTGTTCTTCGGGTACTACCCCGCCGCCCGCGCCGCCCGCCTCGACCCCGTCGACTCCCTCCGGTACGAGTAACAGGAGCCCCCACCATGACCAAGCTCACCCGCGCCGCCCAGCTGCTCCCCGCCCTCACCCTCGCCCTGCTCGGCGCCGTCAATGCGCAGACCGGCACCCAGCGGCAGATGACGCCCGAGATGCAGGCCCGCATGAAAGCCATGCAGCCCGTTCTGGACCTCGCGCAGACCGTGCGCCTTCTGCCCGACCTGGAGAAGAACAAGGCCACCGCCCTGACCAAGGCGCAGGCCGGGCAGCTCCTGCCGATCCTGACCGCCATCCAGAAGGCCAGCAGCGTGCAGCCGAACGACGCGAAGAAGTACCTCACGCAGATCGAGGACAGGATCCTGACCGACAGGCAACTCACGGCGCTCGACAGCCTGATGCTGAAAGCCGAGCAGGAGCGCGAGGCGCGCCGCACCCAGGGGTCTCAGGGCGGCGGACAGGCGCAGCGCGTGCCCGGGCTGCCCGGCGGTCTGGGCGGTGTCCTCGGCGGACAGGGCCAGCGCCCCGGCGGCGCCGGGCAGGCCCCGGCAGGGCAGAGTGGTCAGGGCGGCCAGCCGGGCACCTTCAACCCCTTCAAGCAGGGCCGCGCCGCCGGGCAGCTCGGCGCGTACATCAAGGTCCTCCAGAAGAAGTAAGGCCGCCGGGCAGCGGCCCACCCGGGTCAGCCGCCCAGCAGGCCGTCGTCCTGCAACACGGTCAGGAAGGCCTGCACCACCACCGGATCGAGTTTCTTCCCGGCCTGTTCCCGCAGCTCATCCGCCGCCGCCTGCACCGACCAGGCCAGCTTGTAGGGCCGCGCGCTGATCAGGGCGTCGAACACGTCCGCGACACTGAAAATGCGGGCCAGCAGCGGAATGTCCGTGCCCGACAGGCCGTCGGGGTAGCCGCTGCCGTCCCAGCGTTCATGGTGATGCCGCACCACCTCGCGCACCTCGCGCGGAATGAACACCTCCTCGCGCAGCAGCTGATCGCCCACCTCCACGTGCTCTTGGATGGACAGGCGTTCCCCCCGGGTCAGCGGGCCGGATTTGCGCAGGATCCGGTCCTCCACCCCGATCTTCCCGATGTCGTGCAGGTAGGCGCCCCAGCGCAGGTGCTGCACCTGCGCTTCGCTCAGGCCCAGCTGCCGGCCCAGGCGAACCGCCAGGGTCGTGACCCGGTCCGTGTGCCCGAAGGTGTCCCCGTCCCGGCTTTCCAGCAGCCGGCCCAGGGTGTGCAGCGCCGCCTCCCGCGTGGCGTGCAGGTGCTCGACGGTGGCCGCACGGTCGAGCGCCTGACTGATCCGGTGCGCCACCGTGTCCAGCAGCGAGACCAGGGACGCCGAGACCGGCACCTGCTGCGTCAGGTGCAGCAGCGTCACCACCCCCACCACCTGACCGTCCAGGCGCAGCGGCGCGGCCAGCCCGGTCAGGACGTGAGGTGCGTCCGCCCGGCGCGCCGACCACGCCTGATAGTCACTGGCAACCTGCGTGCGGCCGGTCCGGAGCACCTCGCCGATCAGGCCGCTGGGGGCCGGCGCGGCGTCCAGCACCCGGCGGGTCGCGGCCTGCCCCTCGGGGTGCCCCGCCAGCACCGACAGCTGAACCTGCCCCTGGCCGTCGAGCATGACCACCGTGCCGACCGTGAAGCCCGAGAGCTCCAGCAGGGTCTGCAGCGCCCGCTGACCGATCTCCTGCGGGGTGGTCAGGTCGGCCAGTTCCGCCGAGAGCTGCGCCAGCTGCTCGAACTGCCGCGCGGCCCGCTGCGCGTCCTCCAGGGCGCGCGCGCGCGCGTAGGCCACGCTGGCCGCCTGCCCCAGCAGGGTCAGGGCCTGCGCCTCGCCGCTGCCGAACTGCGCGTCCTGCGCCAGGCGGTTGACCGAGAGCACACCCAGCAGCTGCCCGTCCGGGTCGAGCAGCGGCACGCCCAGGTACGTGTGCGGCAGCGGTCGGCCCGAGACGTACACCGTCTGCGGGTCGTGATCCGTGCGGGAAATCAGGGTGGCCTGACCGGACTGCACGACCCGCCACGCCAGCCCCTGCCCGCGCGGCAGGTGCACGCCCAGCGCGGCGTCCTGATGCTCGCCGGCAGCCGCGACGATCTCCAGTTCGTCGGTGTCCGGCCGGTACAGCAGCGTCAGGGCGGTGCTGGCCCCGGTGATCTCCAGCGCCAGCTGCGCGCAGCGCGTGAACATGTCGCCGCTGGACTGCGCGAGCAGCACCAGCGCCTGCGCTTCCAGGGCCGGACGCAGCGTTTCCGGCAGGGCAGGACGCAGCGGATCGCGGGTCATGCGGTCCGCCGGTCGGGAGGTGCGCGCCGGGCGCTGCCCCGGCGACACGGGGGTGACATGCCCCTACGCTAGCGCGGCGCGCCCGGCCCGCACCACTCCCCCCCGGCTGGACACCTGAATGCAGGCGCCCCCCGCAGCAGGGGTGCGGGGGGCGGCGGGCCTCAGGACGCGGCCAGGGTCATTCCCACTCGATGGTGGCGGGCGGCTTGCCCGTGATGTCGTACACCACGCGGTTGATCTCGTGCACCTGGTTCACGATGCGGTTACTCATGGTCGCCAGGAACTCGTACGGCAGGCGCGCCCACTCGGCGGTCATGAAGTCGTCGGTGGTCACGGCCCGCAGCGCCGCCGTGTACGAGTAGGTGCGCTCGTCGCCCATCACGCCGACCGACTGGATGGGCGTGAGGATCGCCAGCGCCTGCGAGCAGCCGTCATACAGCCCGAACTCGCGCAGGCCGCTGATGAAGATGTCGTCCACGCGGCGCAGGATGTCCAGTTTCTCCTCGCTGATCGCGCCCAGGCAGCGGATCGCCAGCCCCGGTCCCGGGAAGGGGTGACGCATGCGGATGTGGTCGGGCAGGCCCAGCAGGCGCGCGATCTCACGGACCTCGTCCTTGAACAGCGTCCGGAACGGCTCGACCAGCTTGAACGCTAGGTCGTCGGGCAGGCCGCCCACGTTGTGGTGGCTCTTGATGTTCGCGGCGCCCTCGCCCCCGGCGGACTCGATCACGTCCGGGTAGAGGGTGCCCTGCGCCAGGAAGTCGAAGGGACCGTACGCGCGGGCCTCGCGTTCGAAGGCGCGGATGAACTCCCGGCCGATGATCTTGCGCTTCTGCTCGGGGTCGGACACGCCGTCCAGCGCGGCCATGAACTCCGCGCGGGCGTCCACCGTCACGAGGTTCACGCCCAGCGGTTTCAGGGCCGCCTCGACCTGCTCGCGCTCGCCCAGGCGCAGCAGGCCGTGGTCGATGAACACCGCCGTCAGCTTCTCCCCGACCGCCCTGGCGAGCAGCAGGCCCAGCGTGCTGGAATCCACGCCGCCGCTGATCGCCAGCAGCACCCGTCCGTCCCCGACCTGGGTGCGCACGTCCGCGATCAGCTCATCGATGATGTGCTCGGCGGTCCAGTCGCGCGTCACGCCGCAGATCTCCAGGAAATTCGCCAGCAGCTGCCCGCCCTTGGGCGTGTGCACGACTTCCGGGTGGAACTGCACGCCGTAGCGGCGCGTCTGGCGGTTCTCGATCGCGGTGACCGGGGTGTCCGCGGTCTGCGCGACGACCTCATACCCGGCCGGGAGCTGCGTGACCGAGTCGCTGTGGCTCATCCAGGCCACGAACTCACCCTGGATGCCCTCGAACAGCTGCCCGCCGTAACTGGTCAGGTCGGCCTTGCCGTACTCGCGCTTCCCGGCGCGCTTCACGTCCCCGCCCGCCTGCTGCGCGAGGTACTGCATGCCGTAACACACGCCCAGCACCGGTACGTCCAGATCCAGCACGCCCGGCGCGGGCTTCGGGGCCGCCTCGTCGTAGACGCTGCTGGGCCCGCCCGACAGCACGATCCCCTGCGGCTTCTCCTGCAGGATGCGCTCCAGGGGCGCGCTGCCGGGCAGGATCACGCTGTACGCCCCGAGTTCACGGAAGCGGCGCGCGATCAGACGCGTGAATTGACTGCCAAAATCCAGAATAACGACGCTCATCGCCCCCGATTCTGTCACGCGGCCGGGCGGCGGGCGTCCCGGCGGGGCAGACGTACCCGGCCCGGCCACCCGCGGCCGGGGCGCGTCAGTTGTCGAGGTCGATGGTGACGGGCTGCGCGCGCGGCACGGTCACGGTCATGCTGCCCGGCGCGTACCCGTCCACCACCACCCGCACGCGGTAGGTGCCGGCCACCGGGAAGCGCACCTGCCCCGGCGCGGTGCCCAGCGCGGCCCCCGGCGCGAGGTTCGCGGCCTTCGGCGCCTGCTCCACCGACAGGCGCGCGGTCAGGCCCGCCGCCCCCCGCAGCGTGAAGCGTACCGTCTGCACCTGGGACCGGGCTGGCGCCTCAGGCGTGGCGGAAGCCCCTGCTCCGCCGGACGCCGCACCCGGAGCGGAAGCCTGCGACACACTGGCGGGCGTCACCGGACCGGCCCCACGGGCGGGCACGAGCCGCGTGAGGAGCAGCGCCGTCCCCACGAACGCGGCGGCCAGCACCACCCAGAACAGCACGCGCCAGCGCAGCGGCCGGCGGGTGCCGGCCGGGCGGCCCGGGGCCTCACGCACCACACGCCAGGAATCGTCCTCGTCCCAGCCGATGCGGATGGGCTCGCCCACCCGACGCCGCGCCGGTAGCGTGCCGCTGAGCGGGGGGGACGCGGCGTCCGCGCCAGGGTCCACCCCGGTATCTGGGGGCTGCGGCGCGCGGCGCAGCGAGGCGGGCAGGCGCTCGACCTCGCGCAGGTGCAGGCCCGGGTGCGGGGCGGGCGCTGAAGGCTCCGCCTGCCATTCCGGCAGGTCGTCCAGCCCGTCAAAGCCGATCTGGAGCGGTGCGGGCACGGCGGCCGGCTGGGTGCGGGCCGGCTGGGTGCGGGCTGGCGGCGCGTCGGCCAGGCGTTTCAGGCGGCGCTCGGCGGCGGCCTGGGCGTCCCGCTCGGTCTGCTCGCGCCGGGCCTCGTGCTCACGGCGGCGGCGCTCCTGCGGCGAGAGCTTCCCGCCTGCCGGGGCCGGAGGTGCGGGAGCCAGGGTCACGGGCACTGGTGGCGTGGTGCCGCCGGGTGCGGCCTCGGGCTCGCCCAGCACGATGGGGGTGCCGTCGTGCGCGGGGAGCGGCTCCGGCTGAGGCGGCAGTGCCCCGGGGCGGTCGTCCCCGCTGAGGGCAGCTGGGCTCACCCCGGGCGCCGGGGAAGCCGGGACGGCTGGTGCAGAGGCCCCGGGCGTCAGGGCCACGTCTGGCGTGGGGCCCGGCTGCGGCCCCCGGCGGCGGCCAGCGCGCGTGCCGGCTGGGGCCGCCGGAGCGGGGGGAGCGACTGGCGCCGTGAGCGCAGCCGGGCCCGGTTCGGGCGTGGGCCCGTCGCCCCGGGTATCCACCGGCGAGACGGCCGGAGCGGGTCGCGCGGCCGGGGCGGGAACGCTCAGCAGCCGCAGCGCCGCGCGCGCGTCGAGTTGTCCGGGCGCCTCCAGCAGGGGCCGCAGGGCGTCCGGCACGCCCCCCATCTCGTGCAGGATCACCGCCAGGGCGTACAGGTCGTCCTGCGGGCGGGCCTCGCCGCCCCAGGGCAGGCCCGCCCCGGCCAGCCGGACCTCGCCGTCCACGCTCCACAGCTGCGAGGCGCTCAGGCCGCCGTGCACCACGCCCCGGTCGTGCAGCGCCGCCAGCGCCGCCAGCGCCCCGCGCGCCGTCAGCTCCGGGTCCTGCGCGGGGCGCGCCTGCAGGGGCAGCTCGGTTACCATGAGCGCCTCGGTGCCCACCTGGAAGCAGTCGGCGGGACGCAGCACATGGGGATGCTCCGGCAGGTCCGGCACGGGCAGCGGGTCCGGCAGGGCGTGCAGGAGCACGGGCATGCCGGTCAGGCGATCCGTGGCCCGCAACGTCCGCACCGGACTGTTCGTCCGGCCCGGCAGGTCACGCGCGGCCACATAGGGGCCAAGGGGCTTCACGGCCCGCAGTATAGGCCGCGCGGTACGGGCCGCACGCAGACGTGACCGGGGGGGGCAGTGTGAGCGCGTGGCTTGCCGCGCCCTGCGCTTTGCGCTACTAATTGCGGGATATGCGTGACGCCCTGATGGCCGCCCTGAGCACCGTGAACGACCCGGAACTCCACCGGGATCTCGTGTCACTGGGCATGATCGAGCACGCCAGCGTGGACGCGGGTGTGGCGCACGTGAAGGTGAACCTCACGACCCCGGCCTGCCCCCTGAAGGGCCAGATCGAGCATGACGTGCGCGCCGCCGCGCTGACCGTGCCCGGCGTGCAGGAGGCCGTGATCACCTTCGGCGCGATGGTCCGCGCCGCCGCGCAGCCCGCCCTGCCCGGCGTGAAACACGTCCTGCTGGTCGGCAGCGGCAAGGGCGGCGTGGGCAAGAGCAGCGTCGCCGTGAACCTCGCCGCGAGCCTCGCCATGGACGGCGCGCGGGTCGGGCTGCTCGACGCGGACGTGTACGGTCCCAGCGTGGCGCACATGCTCGGCCAGAGCGGCGCGAAGGTCACAGCGAACGAGGAGCGCAAGATGCGCCCCCTGGACGCCCACGGCGTGCGCTTCATCTCCATGGCGAACCTCTCCCCGGCCGGGCAGGCGCTGGTGTGGCGTGGGCCGATGCTGCACTCCGCCATCCAGCAGTTCCTGAAAGACGCCGCGTGGGGCGACTTGGACTACCTGATCGTGGACCTGCCCCCGGGCACCGGCGACGTGCAGCTGTCCCTGACGCAGACCATCCAGGTGACGGGCGCCGTGATCGTCACCACCCCGCAGGACGTGGCCCTGATCGACGCCACGCGCGCGCTGGACATGTTCCGCAAGGCCAGCGTGCCCGTGCTCGGCGTCATCGAGAACATGAGCTACTTCGTGGCGCCCGACACCGGCGTCACGTACGACATCTTCGGCCGGGGCGGCAGCCGCAAGCTGGGCGACCACACCCCCCTGGGCGAGATCCCGCTGGAGGTCAGCGTGCGCCAGGACGCCGACGCCGGCACGCCCGCCGTGCTGGCCCACCCGGACAGCCCGGCCGCCTTGGCGCTGCGGCAGGCCGCCCGCGCGCTGGCCGGGCAGGTCAGCGTCCGCACCCTCGCGCACCTGCCCGATCAGCTGACCGTCGTATGACCGTGCCGGTCGCCCCACCGCCAGACCCGCGCGCCCGCCGCTGGGGCCGCCCGTGAGCGCCGCGACCCTCGCCCCGGCCGGTGCCGAGCGCACGAAGACCCGCCTGCTGGAACTCGTCAAGCGGCACGGTCCGCAGACCGCGCAGGACCTCGCGCAGCGGCTGGACGTCAGCGTGCCCGCCGCCCGGCGGCACCTGAGCGACCTGCAGGAACAGGGGTTGCTGGAGTCCCGCACCGAGCGGCCGGGCGGTCGCGGGCGGCCCCAGCACGTCTTCGCGCTGACCGACCGGGGCGAGGCGGCCTTCCCGAAAACCTACTCCAGCCTGTGCGTGGACGTCCTGCGCCACATCGAGGGCCTGTTCGGCGGCGACGCGCTGCTGAAGGTGCTCGACGCGCGCAACGCCGAGATCGCCGAGCGGCTGCGCGCTGACCTGCCCGCCGAGCTGCCGCTGGGTGAGCGGGTGCAGGCCCTGGTGGGCCGCCTGAACGAGTACGGCTTCGACGCCACCGCCGAGCAGGACGAGCAGGGCGGGTGGGTGTTCACGCAGCGCAACTGCCCGAACCTGACCGTCGCGCGGCAGTACGCGCAGCTGTGCAGCGCCGAGATCACGCTGTACACGGACCTGCTGGGCGTGCCGGTCGCCCGCGACACCCGCATCGCCTGCGGGCAGGCCTGCTGCCGCTACCGGGTCGGGTAGGCGCATGGGTCTGTTCCTGCCCACGCTGGACGACGCGCCCAGCCCGCTGTACTCCATCGTGGCGTGGCCGCCCGAGGCGCTCGACAGCTGGCTGCGCCGCCTCCAGGATCGCCTGAACGTGCGCGGCTTCGGGCTGCCGCACCTGAATGTCCGGGCGCCCTTCCAGACCCCGCTGCGCAGCGCCGAACTCGTGGCGGTCTGCCGCGACGTGCTGCGCGGCCAGCCCGCCTTCGACGTCCAGGTGCGCGGCTGGAAGCAGCTGCCCGGCGTGATCTTCCTGGAATGCGAGCTGAGCCCGGACCTGCGCGCCCTGCATGACCGCACCCTGAGCATCGAACCCAGCAGCCGCGCCCGCTACGACGGCCCGGAGTACCGCCCGCACCTGACGCTGGCGCTGGGCGTCCTGAAGTGGGCCGAGCCGATCCTGTGGGAGGAGATCCAGCACCTCACGCCGCCGGTCACGCACTTCCGGGTGGAGGCGCTGAGCCTGACCAGGGAGCACCGGGGCGAGGTGCAGGAACTGCACACCTTCCCGCTGCTGGAAACAGGGGCCGACCCGGAACCGGTCGGGTCCACACCGCCCAGCGCGGCGCCCGCGCCCAGCTGAGCGGCGCCCGGCCCGACCTGCACGACGTGCACGGAGACCCGCCGCACTCCTGGGAGGGTCCGGCACGGGGCGCAACAGGTGGCCGCCTCCAGGGTATGGAGGCGGCCACCTGTGCGAGGGGGGAGGCTTACACGCGGGCGGGCTGGCGCAGCAGGCTGCTCAGGGACTCGCTGAACTTGTCGTACCCGGCGAAGTCCAGCTGCTGCTCGTTGTCGCTCAGGGCGGTGGCGGGGCTGGGGTGCACCTCCACGTGGATGCCGTCCGCACCGACCGCGAGGGCCGCCTTGGCGAGCGGGATCAGCAGGTCGCGGCGCCCGGCGGCGTGCGTGACGTCCACGATGACCGGCAGGTGCGTCTCCTGCTTGGCGAGCGCCACGGCCGACAGGTCGAGGGTGTTGCGGGTCCACTTCTCGTACGTGCGGATGCCGCGCTCGCAGAGGATCACCTCGTTGTTGCCCTCGGAGAGGATGTACTCGGCGGCGTACAGCCACTCCTCGATGGTGGCGCTCAGGCCGCGCTTGAGGAGCACCGGGCGGCGCGAGCGGCCCACCTCGCGCAGCAGCGCGAAGTTGTGCATGTTGCGCGCGCCCACCTGCAGGATGTCGGCGTGCTCCGCGACGATCTCCACGTCACGGGTGTCCATGACCTCGGTCACGAACAGCATGCCGTGCTCCTTGGCGACGCGGCTGCCCAGAATCAGGCCGTCCACGCCCATGCCCTGGAAGCCGTAGGGGCTGGTGCGGGGCTTGTACGCGCCGCCGCGCAGGATCTTCACGCCCTTGGCCGCCAGGAACGCGGCCGTCTGCTCCATCTGCTCCTCGCTCTCGATCGAGCAGGGCCCGGCCACGATGATGGGCGGGGCGTCCCCACCGATGCGCACGCCGTCGATGTCGAGCACGGTGTCCTCGCTCTTGACCTTGCGGGAGACGAGCAGCTGCTTCTTGTCGTTGCTCTCTTCCAGGTCCAGGCTGGCCTTGAAGATCTCCTTGAAGATCGCCTTCACGGCCGCGCTCGTGAACGGGCCCTGGTTCAGGGATTCGATCTCCTTGAGCTGCTTGTCCTCGCGGGCCGGGTCGTAGTGGTTCGGGCGGCCTTCCTGGGTCTTGGCGTGCCCGATCTGCGCGACGACCTCGCCGCGTTTGGAGAGCAGGGTGAGCAGGTCACGGTTGATCTGGTCGACCTCGGCGCGGAGGTCCTCGATGCTGCGCTGGTGGGTCATGCTGCGCAGTGTAGGAAAGCCCTGCAACCCCCGCCCCCACCCTGCTAGTCAATTGCCAGGAGTTGTCCAACCCGAAGTCAGTTCACAGATTCCCTCCGGGTCAGGAGGCGGGGTGGTCCTGCGCGTTCACCATGTGCACCGCCACGCGCGACAGCGCCGCGTACAGTTCCCGCGCGTCGTCCGCGCCGATCTGCGGCGTGTCGCGCAGGGCCGCGTTCATGCAGGCCAGCCACGCCCGCGCGCGCGCCGGGGTGATCTCGAACGGCAGGTGCCGCGCCCGCAGCCGCGGGTGGCCGTAGCGTTCGTGG